>JBEIGJ010000056.1:0-12762 GCA_040381935.1 Acidimicrobiaceae bacterium
GTCGTGCGGGCCGAGGCTGGGCCGGGAACTGAAGTGGAAACCATCTTGATTCCGATTATGCGCGACCTGTGGGTTCTGATGGCCGAGTTGGCGACCTTGCCCGAGAACCGCTCGAAATTGGAGCCGGGTTCAACCAGTGTCGAAAACAGCATGGTGGTGCGGTTGGAAACGCTGATCGATGAGTTGACCGCACGTTTTCCGGCAGTGAACGAGTTCGTGGTGCCCGGGGGTAACAAAGTGGCGGCCTGGCTGGATGTGGCGCGCACCGTTGTACGTCGAGCCGAGACATTGGCCCTGGCGGCTGCTCCGCCACCTTCGATGGTGGTGCCGTATCTGAACCGACTTTCCGACTTGTTGTGGACCATGGCGCGCTGGCAAGAGGGCGAGAGCCTAACAGTGCGCAGCGTGACCTGAATCTTGTCGTCGTGCTCGGGCACCTCGGGTTGCCGGAGCGGTTCGTGACATGATGGAACCATGACCTTCACCTTGGATTCAGCCCGTTCCGTTCCTCGTTCTGCCGATGTGATTGCCGTTGCAGTGGGCACTACGGGGCCGGTCAGTCGGCAGATTGGATTGACGCGTGCGGCTCTGGCCACGCACGGATTCGAAGCCAAACTGGGCCAGATTCTGACGATTCCCAAAGCAGAGGGCCCAACGGTAGTGGCCGTCGGCATCGGTGATCCGAAATCATTCGGCGTGAACGAAGTGCGTGATGCGGCGGCAGCAGTGGCTCGATCTAGCGCGCGACGGGCTCATGTGGCGACTGCTCTTGCTGAGGCGGCCAATGTCGATGCTCGTAGTGCAGCCCAGGCCGTGGTGGAAGGGTTTTGTTTGGCTTCGTATCGCTACACGGCCTTGAAGTCGGCGAACAACCATCGCGTACCCGATCTGACGTTGATCTCGAGCGCTGACAAAGCTCGCAGCACCGATGCCGGTATCGAACGGGGCCGGGTCACGGCCAAGGCGGCAACTATGGCGCGTGATTTGGCCAATACACCACCAGCCCATCTCACTGCCCGCCTCCTGGCCGATCAAGCAGTGCGCGTGGCGCAAGCCTCGGGTTTGGAAGTGGAAGTCTTCGATCGCGACAAATTGGAAGCCATGGGTTGTGGTGGATTGCTCGGTGTCAACAAAGGATCGACTGAGCCACCGCGGATGGTGAAGCTCACGTACACCCCGAAAGATGCGGTCGGCCATCTGGTGATGGTCGGCAAAGGCGTCACGTATGACTCTGGCGGGATTTCTCTGAAGCCGAGCGATGCCATGCACGCCAATATGAAAATGGATATGACTGGCGCGGCCGCCGTGTTGTCGGCCATGAGTGCCTTGCGCGCCTTGCGGTGTCGAACCGCGGTTACTGGCTATTTGATGTGCACCGATAACCGGCCATCGGGCAGTGCCATGGCCATGGGCGATGTGCTGCGGTTCCGCAATGGCAAGACCGCCGAGATTCACAACACCGATGCCGAAGGTCGTTTGATTCTGGCTGACGGTTTGTCCCTCGCCACGGAAATGAAACCCGATGCCATCGTGGACATTGCCACTTTGACTGGAGCCTGTATGGCAGCACTCGGTCCGAAGATTGCCGGTGTCCTGGGGACCAATCAGCAGTTCATCAATCAGGTCATTGCCTCGGGCACCAAAACTGATGAATCAGTGTGGCAATTGCCCCTCGAACGGGAATATCGCAAGTTCTTGGATTCCAATGTGGCCGATATGAAAAATATTGGCGGTCCCTACGGCGGAGCGATCACGGCCGCGCTGTTCCTGGCGGAGTTCACCGGCGATGTGCCCTGGGCACATTTGGATATCGCCGGTCCGATGAATGTGGATGCCGATGATGCATGGCTATCGAAGGGTGCAACGGGTTTTGGGACCCGTCTGCTCATCGATTTGGCGTTGAACTTCGCCAAGCCGAAGCGCTAAGTCGCTCGCCAGCACCATCGATGGTGGACGGCCGCAGGTGAATCCCACCGAAAGCGCTCGATGTGGAGCGGTGTCGGACCACTGCGTGTGCGCTCTTTGCAGATGTGCCGGTAGCCGTTGGCATTGTTTCACCGGCAGTGGGGGAATTGCGGCTCGCACTTCTAGGTGGCGTCCTTCGACGCGCACCAGACCGAACATCAGTAAACGACCAAGGGACCGCATGAGTGAACTGTTCGGACCGGTTTCATCGCCCAAGCCGAGCGCTCGAGCCATTTCAGCCAGATCGACCGCCCAGCCGTCGGGGCAGGTGACGGTGATGACCGCCAAACGCCGTAACAGCCAGGTTGCGGTTGGGCCGAGAGAGTTCAACCAAAAGAGCTCGACGTAGTCACCGCACGCATCGTGGCCCACTCGTTCGACCACGGGATCTCGCCAGGGATGGATCCTCAGGTAGCCACCAGGCATGGTGGGATCCGAGTGATCGACGATGCTCGCGAGCGAAGCTATGCGGGAACGGATCATGTCAATGATGTGGGCGCTTGGTATCGATCAACGGTGACGTCGATGAGTTGATAGGAGCGTTTTTCATCGCAAAGTCGTGACCGATGGTGAGCCCTGGAATCGGCGAGAGGGCTCCATCTTTGGGAGAATGAAAGTCTCCATGGAACCGCTTTTTGCTCAATCGCCGACCGATCCGGACTTCGCCACGATTGCGGGGTACGTGAATAGCGCTGAGCGGATCACGGTGATCACTGGCGCGGGTATCTCAACGGGTTCGGGAATTCCCGACTTTCGGGGCAAGGACGGTTTGTGGACGCGTAATCCGGCGGCGGAAAAAGCGTCGACTCTGTCGGTGTATCTCGCCGATGAAGAGGTGCGTCGTGCGTCGTGGCAAGCCCGGGTTCACAATTTGGTACGAGCGCAGTTCGAACCCAATGTCAGTCACCGAGCGTTGGTATCGCTGGAACAAGCCGGCCGTCTGCGCGCCGTGGTTACCCAAAATGTGGATGGTTTGCATGAAGCGGCTGGACACGCCGAGGGCATGGTGATTGCGGTGCACGGAACATGGGCTTATTCGCGATGCTGGGCCTGCCGGGAGCGATTGCCAATGCGGGAAACCTTGGAGCGAGTGATTGCCGGGGATCCCGATCCCAAATGTTTGCGTTGTGGGGGCATTTTGAAAAGTGACACCATCTTGTTCGAAGAATCACTCGTTCCCGAGGTGATCGAAGCGGCGATGACTGCGGCCGAGGATTGCGATCTGCTGTTAGCGGTGGGTACGAAGTTAAGTGTGACCCCGGCGGCCAATGTGGTGCCCCGGGCCCGAGCAGCCGGGGCCCGAGTAGTCATTCTCAACAATGAACCCACTGATCGGGACCGCTACGCCCACGGCCATGTCCGGGGCGATATTGGTGAGTTGCTGCCCTTGCTGGTGGGGCATCGAGACGGCTGAACCGAGGAGATATTTCAAGTCGCCCCGTGGAATCGAACTGTCCGATTCCCGACCTATTCGGTAGGATTTAGCCATGGCTACATTTCGCGATCTTCTTGCCGCTGCCAAAGCGGAAATCACTGAAGTTGATACTGGTTCCGCCCAAGTGGCAATCGATACCGGTGGAGTAACGGTGCTCGATGTGCGCGAACCCGATGAATACGCCGAAGGGGCACTCGTTGGTGCCATTCACATTCCGCGCGGTCACCTGGAAGCTCAAGTGGAAGGACGCATTCTCGACAAGAGCGCGCCGGTCATTGTGTATTGCGCCGGTGGAGTGCGAAGTGCATTTGCTGCCAAGACTCTGGGTGAGTTGGGGTACAGCAATGTGCAGTCCATGGCCGGGGGATACGGCAAATGGAAAGATGAAGGCCGCACTTGGAAAGCGCCGGCATCGCTGACGCCCGAACAAATGAACCGTTATAAGCGGCACCTGCTGTTGCCCGAAGTTGGTGTTGAGGGTCAAGCAGCATTGTTGAACGCCAAAGTGTTGATGCTCGGTGCCGGTGGTCTTGGTTCACCAGCGGCGTTGTATTTAGCTGCCGCCGGAGTGGGCACGATCGGCATCGTCGATATGGACGAAGTGGATGCCAGCAATTTGCAGCGACAGATCTTGCACAACATCGATCGCATCGGCGATCGCAAAGTGGACTCGGCAAAAAAGACGCTGACGGCGCTCAACCCCGATGTCAACGTAGTCACTTACGACACGCGCTTGGCTGCTGACAACATCATGGACATCATCGCCGGTTACGACGTGATCGTGGATGGAGCAGACAACTTCCCCTCGCGCTACTTGTTGAACGACGCCAGCGTGAAACTGGGTATTCCGGTGGTGCACGGATCGATCTTTCGTTTCGAAGGAATGGTCTCGGTGTTCCATCCCAAACAAGGTCCGACCTATCGCGATATGGTGCCCGAGCCACCACCGTCGGAATTGGCTCCGTCGTGCGCCGAAGCGGGAGTGCTCGGCGTTTTGCCTGGCATCATTGGATCGATTCAGGCTCTCGAAACCATCAAGATCATTTTGAATCTCGGTGATGCGTTGATTGGTCGGATCCTGGCCGTTGATACCACCGAGATGTCGTTCCGTACTTTCAAATTGCGGCGAGATCCTTCCAACCCGGTGACCTGGGAGAACCGAGACAAGATCGAGATCCACGAACTCGATGGCCTCTGCGCACCCTGGATGGGCCACTGACAATGACAGCTCACGGGGCCGATTGACTCGAAGGTTCGCGTTGGGGCAAGTTCTCGCGGTCCTGCACGATGACTCCACCGAGCACCAAGGCCATACCGACAAGGTCGATGATGCTCGGGGTTTGATCGAGAGCGATGAAGCCAATCACTGTTGCGGTCACGGGTAAGAGAGCCAACATGACGCTGAACCGGCGCACGGGGACGCGCCGAAGAACAGATTGATCGATGCCGTAGCCGATGGCATTGGACAACACCCCGACCAGGATGCAAAGAGCCAAAATGCGCGGTGAGTCCCAGGCTGGTCCACTACCCGGAGATCCAAAAGGGGTAATCACCAGAGCACCAATGACCAAGCCGAGACCAAGCCCGGCCACACCGCGATCTTGTTGGGCTACTTTGGAGCCGACCACGATGTAGGTGGCCCACATGGCCGAAGCCAAAAAGATGAAGAGCAGACCGAGGGGTTCATCGCCAAGTTCGATACCCGAAAGAACGGCGACACCAATGGCAGCGCAGATGAGAGCGAGAGCATTGCGACGGGTGCGGGTTCGAACGGCGGCGACGGCAATCGGTCCGATGAATTCGATGGCCACTCCTTTGCCGAGTGGTAAACGATCGATGGCCAAGTAGAAGAACAAGTTCATGGCCGCGGTGGCGATACCAAATACGGCCATGGCGATCACGTCGTGACGCGTCCAGCGTTGACGTAGACGCGCACCGGCCACCAACAGCAAGGCGATCGCCGCTCCGATAACTCGCAGCCAAGCCACTGATGCTGGATCAATCTCGTCGAACAGTTCAACAGCGATGACGGCACCCATGTATTGGGCGATAGCACTAATGAGAAAGAGGGCCTCCGGGGGCGCGGTGGCGAGAAACGTTCCCGGACCGCGCCGAGACGTTGCGGGAGTGGCCTGCGAGTTCAGTCGAAGAGTTCGGGATCAGTGCGACAGATTTCCTGCCACAGCGGTTGGAACTGGAACCAACCCGCCAAAGCGTGTCCTGTTTGTTCCCGGGTATACGTGGCGTACTCGTGTGGGATCTGCTTGGGAGTGCCAGCGGCCATGGCCAACAACTGCGCTTGGCATGACCGATCCATGGACAAGAACCAGAACGCGGCTTCTTCGACTGTTGATCCAACGGTGAACAGTCCGTGGTTCTGATGAATGGCCGCTTTACCTTTCGGGAACATGGATGCCAGTTCTTTGCCCGCATCCACATCGAACACCACAGCGCCACCTTGTTCGGAGATGACGGCGTGATCTTCGTAAAAGATGCAGGCATCTTGTGTGATGGGATCGAGGGGAATACCCAACGAACTGAAGGCCTTACCGTGCACCGAGTGCGCGTGCGCGGCGGCGATCACGTCGGGACGAGCCTGATGGATAGCCGAGTGGATCACGAATGCGGCACGATTGACCGGCATCGAGCCGTGTACTACTTCACCGTGATGGTTCACGAGCAAAAGATCGCTGACCCGCATGTGGCGGAAACTCAATCCAAAGGGATTGACCCAGAAATGATCAGTGAGTTCGGGGTCGCGTACCGTGATGTGTCCGGCAACACCTTCGCCGAATCCGCACCGACCAAAGATCCGCAGTGCTCCGGCCAAGCGGGACTTGCGATAGGCGCGCTCTTCTTCGATGGTATTGAAAGACGGCATAGCCAAGAGGTCGGCATTGCCGCCCATGGCGGCGGCGGTGAGGTCGGGTTGATCGTGGGTGGCGGTCATGGCGTCAGGCTAGGCCGAAATGACCGTTCGGGCCAGATCAGCCGGGAACCAGGACCCCGTTGATGGCGTGGATGACACCATTGGTGGCGGGCACATCACCGGCCACGATCTCGATACCGTTCACGAAAGTTGTGTCACTGACCGTGGTGATGGTCAGAGTGTTGCCCTGCAAAGTGGTGAGCACGGACCCATCGGGGAGATCGGTCAACGACAATGCCTCGCCCGGTACCATGTGATAGGTGAGAACCGCGGTGAGTAGATCCAAATCGGCGTAGACCGCGTCGAGGGTTTGTGGGTCAAGGGCCACAAATGCGGCATCGATGGGGGCAAAGACGGTGAAGGGCCCCTCAGCGCGCAAGGCGTCGACCAGTCCAGCATTCACGAGCAGCGCCGCCAGGGTGGTGAATTGCTGGGCGGTGAGAGCTTCACCGACGATGTCGCCAAGTGGCGACACGTATGGGGGCAAGGTGGTCGTGGAGGTCGGTGGTGCCTCGGTGGCCACTGTGGTCGTGGGAGCAACATCGTTTTCATCATCAGCGCAGGCAGAGACCGATACTGAGAGCAGGGCGAGGCCCGCGACGGCGAGGGCACTTGTGCGGTGGAGGGACAGGGGGCGCGGTTCTCGGGTCACGCCTTGAAACCTAAGGCCGAGCCTGGGGCGGTGGGGAGAGTCCAAAGTCCCGAGACCGCAGTCCCTAGTCCCGATCTCTCAACCCCAACGACCCCTCCCCTTGGGCGCGAAATGGTGCCAAATCGTGTCACACTCGTCCCCATGAACCGTGAGATTCTCCCACCGAACCTGGCGCCCCCGGCGGCGGCGTACGCCCATGCAATAGTGAGCGATAACGCCCGTCGCATGTTGCACACATCGGGCGTCGTGCCAATCGCCCCTGATGGATCGGTGCCGAGCAGTCTCGAGGAGCAGGCCCGCCTGGTCTGGGCGAATCTGCGCGCCATTCTCGATGAAGCCAAGATGAAGATCACTGATGTGGTGTCGGTGACGACCTATGTGGTGGTGGGTCAAACTTTGGCGACGGTGATGGCCGCTCGAGATGAGGCTTTGGGTGGGCATCGGGCCGCCAGCACATTGGTGACGGTGCCGGCGCTGGCTCGTGCGGAATGGCTGATGGAGATTGCCTTGGTTGCAGCCAGCGAGAAATGAACCAGACCCGGTCGAACTTGGGCCCGACAAAATGGTCAGAAGCGCCGTGACGGCGTACGCTCGGAGGCAATGAGCGATTCAAAATCGAGTGACACGAAGCTAAGTGATGCCAAGTCCACAGATTCCGGTATTGAGATCAAGGCCCTCTACTCCCATGAGGATCTGACGGACTGGGATCCGGCTTCGAAACTCGGCACTCCTGGCAAACCCCCCTACACCCGAGGCGTGTACCCCACGATGTATCGGGGCAAGTTGTGGACCATGCGCCAGTACGCCGGATTCGGCACCCCAGAATCCACGAACCAGCGCTTCAAGTTTCTTTTGGACGCTGGTCAGACCGGTCTGTCGTGTGCTTTCGATTTGCCGACGCAAATGGGATACGACTCCGATCACCCACGGGCCGAGGGTGAAGTGGGCAAAGTGGGCGTGGCCATTGACTCCATGGCCGATATGCGTCTGCTGTTGGCCGATCTACCCCTCGACAAAGTCACCACCTCGATGACCATCAACTCCACCGGCGCCATTTTGTTGCTGATGTACGAATTGGTTGCCGAAGAACAAGGTGTCCCCTCGACGGCTATCAGCGGCACCATTCAGAACGACTTGTTGAAGGAGTACATCGCCCGCGGCACCTATGTGTATCCGCCACGCCAAAGCATGCGGATCATCACCGACATCTTCGCCTACTGCGCCCAGCATGTACCGAAGTGGAACACGATCTCGATTTCCGGGTACCACATCCGTGAGGCGGGCTCGACGGCGGTGCAAGAGATCGCTTTCACTATTGCCAATGGCATCGCTTATGTGGAAGCAGCTATTGCGGCTGGTCTGGATGTGGATGATTTCGCGCCGCGACTGTCGTTCTTTTGGAATGCACATAACAACTTCTTCGAAGAAGTTGCCAAGTTCCGGGCCTCGCGACGGATTTGGTATCGCATCATGAACGATCGTTTCGGAGCCAAGAAAGAATCCAGCAAACTGTTGCGCTTCCACACGCAAACTGGCGGCAGTACTTTGACCGCGCAGCAACCCGAGAACAACATCGTGCGCGTAGCGGTGCAGTCGATGGCCGCAGTCATGGGGGGCACGCAAAGTTTGCACACCAACGGCTTCGATGAAGCACTGAGTTTGCCGACGGAGCGAGCAGCGCGTATTGCGTTGCGTACTCAACAGATCATTGGCTACGAAAGCGGTATTGCCGATACGCCCGATCCATTGGCGGGTAGCTATTTGGTGGAATCGTTGACCGACGAAATCGAAAAGTTGGCGCTCGAATACATTGCGCGCATCGATGAAATGGGCGGAGCAGTAGCGGCGATTGAGCAGGGCTTCCAGATGGACGAAATCGAACAGGCGGCCTATGAGTACACCAAGTCGATCGATGATGATGAGCGCGTCATTGTCGGCTTGAACCGGTTCTCAGTAGACGATGACCCAGAACCCGAAGTGTTCCCCATTAATCCGGAATTGGAGCGTGGACAAAAGGCGCGATTAGGCCAATACAAAGCCGCCCGCGATGCCGACAAAGTGCAAGCGGCCCTCGATGCCATCGTTACTGCGGCCAGGGGATCGGACAACTTGATGTATCCGATGAAAGAAGCCTTGCGCGTCGACGCCACTTTGGGGGAAATCAGCGATGCGCTTCGTGGTGTTTTCGGGGTGTATCAGCCCTGAGCGCATCATGAATGAAGCGCGATGCGGTTCTCTGCTCGGCGTTGGTCACTTCTCGAAATAGTTGATGATCGGCTCCGGTCGCAATGGAGCGCTGACTGCTGATGTGGCCCAGCCGAGATAGAGCATCGAGATAACGTCCGTTTGTGGTTCAAAGCCGCTGAACTCTGCAACTGGTCCATTGGCGCCACGGGGACAGCTTCCCCAGTACGTCACCAAACCGCGCGTCGTGGCACCGAGCATGAAATTCTGCACCGCCACTGCCGTGGCATCGCGATTCTCAATGGTGCGCGTCGGTGTGTCGCCGGGAATGCTGCCGACGATCACGATCGTGGGTGTGCGCAGGTATTTCGTGCGCGCCTTTTCGACGCGGGCGGGTTCATCGCCATGGGCTGCCATGGCATCGGCGACGACGGTACCCAATCGAGCACGGGCATCGCCGGTGAGGATGGCGAATCGCCAGGGCCAGGTGCGCTTGTGACACGGTGCCCATGAGGCCAACGCGCACAATTCCTCGGTGATCGCCCGCTCGACGGGGCGGTCGTTGTCCACCAGCATGCTGGTACGTCGGGCCCGGATCACATCATCGATCGACTGAAAGGGGGGCAGTCCCTCACTCATGAAAGTCAGCTGTTGTTTTCAGCGGCGAAATGAGTAGCCATTCGATCGAGGGTGGCTTCGATCGAGGCACGGTTCTTGTCGAAGGCGTTCATCAGCCGCAACATCAGCGGTGACTTGTTCTGGTTCCAGTCGAATTGTTCGGTGACCATGGATCCACCTTCAGCCGGCTCGATGATGTAGCGCCAAATATGGCCTCCCATATGACGCCAACCGATCTGACGAGGTTCGTCGAATTCCACGACCTCATTGGTGATGCGGTACTTGAGACCAATCTTCATGTCCATGCCGAACTTGGTGCCGAGTCCCAGACGAGCAGGGGCATCAATGCGAGCCGACTTCACCGAGCCCGAGCCGTCGATGATGCTGTGTTTACGGGGATCAGCGAGTAGATCGAAGATGGCTTGCGGCGACGCTGGAACGAAGCGGGTGGATGAAATGATCTTGTCGGGATTGCTGGTGCTCATGATTGCGGATTCCTTCTTGCTCGCGGTTGCGAGTCATTATGCCTGAGTAAGAATGGCTTCGGCGCAGCGTCGGCCCGAGTACAGCGCACCTTGGAGTGATGCAGTGTCGCGGTGATCGCCGCACACGAAAAGGTTATTTCCGAGAGACACCGGATCCTTGGGCTGGAACGGTGGAGACTGATCGGGTTGACCATGATCGATGCGATAGGTGCGTAGATGTCGCCAAGTATCCACCGACGGTCCGAACATCGATGTCAACTGGGTACGCGCCACACTTTCCAGGTTGGCCTTGCTCAGATGATCGCTACTGCAGCCAGGAATGGCAGCAGCGATGAGATGCTGTCCGTCGGGGGCGTAGGTCGGAGCAACATTCGACATCACTGCGATGTTCAGAACCGGACCCTGACCGGTGCCGTCGAGAATGATCAACTTCTTGTTGGTGGGCGGGGTGGCAGCAGCAAAATACACGCAACCCACACTGCGCGATTGCACCGGAGAAAGACCGAGCAATGTCGAGGCCACAGGGCCTTCGGTGGCCACGATGATGTGGCGTGCGGTGACGGTATGACCCGTTGCAGTAGTGATGTGTCCCGGTGCTACCGACATAACTGGCGTGTCCAGATGAATACGTGCGGAAGGAATATGAGAGGCGAGTTGTGTGGAAATCTGGCCCATGCCGTGGGCTGGAACAGCGGCATCTCCTTTGGCCAACATTCGAAAAATGATGTCGAACATGCGGCGTGAGGCAGTGAGTTCCGGATCGAGTTGGATGCCGCCAACGAGCGGCGTGAAGAATTCCTGCACCATCTTCGCCGAGAATCCCAACTTTTCCAGTAGGTCGGCAGTGGTCATATCGTCACCGCGCAGCAGATCGGCACCCGAACCACGGGTCACCCGTAATCGCAAAGCGGCAATGCGGGCTTTGTCGACGATGGTTCCAACCGGTGAGGTCGCCGTCGACCACAGAGTTGACGGTTTGCGGAGCGGATCGGAGAGCACGAAGCCCCGTCCGGATTTCCAGATCAAAGCACCGGGATCGAAGGACTGCATCCGTAATGCCGGAATATCGAATTGTCGAATGAATTCCGGATAAGCGGTGAGCATGATCTGAAAACCGCGATCGAGAATGAATCCTTCCACGTGATCGGAGCGAACACGACCGCCAACACCATCGGATGATTCGAAGATCTGCACGTCGCGTCCAGCTTGGTGCAGCAGTCGCGCTGCGCTGAGACCGGCGAGACCGGCACCGACGATGGCAACCTCACAGGAATCAGGAACGGGGGTCATGTCAAAAATAGTGCGAAGTTCGATGTCGAATAGGGAAGAAGCGAACGGTCAGGCCGGACGTTTCAATAACGACCGCAGTGCCGACTCCAAATCGGCGTGGATGAATGAATACCCCGACGCGCTCAACACGTTGGGCAGAACCTTTTGACCGGTGAACAGCAAGGCGTCAGCCAGTTCGCCACCGAGAAGAATCTTCGGCCCGAACGAAGGCACCGGCAAAAGTGAGGGACGTCGCAGCACGCGCGCCAAGGTCTTAGTGAATTCGGCTTGAGTCACTGGCTGAGGCGCGGTGAGGTTCACTGCTCCGGTCACATTGGCACCCAAGAGATAATCGATGGCGGCGACTTCATCGTCGATCGAGATCCAACTCTGCCATTGACGGCCACTTCCCATGCGACCTCCGGCGCCCAGTTTGAAAAGTGGTAACAACTTCTTCAACGCTCCGCCCTCGGGGCTGAGCACGATGCCGGTGCGCAGATGGGCGACGCGCAAGCCGGCTTTGGAGGCGGCTTCGGTGGCGGCTTCCCAGAGCACGCACACTTCAGCCAAAAAGCCCGATCCGGCGGGGGAATCCTCGGTGAATTCAGCAGTGAGTGATTCTCCATAAAAGCCAATGGCCGAACCCGAAAGGAGAACCTTCGGGCCATTGTCGAGGGACGCCATGGTTTCGGCCAACAGAGCGGTGCTCTTGGTGCGACTTTCGAGGATCTCACGCTTGTAGTTGTCGGTCCAGCGCTTGTCGCCGATACCGGCACCAGCCAAGTGAACAACAGCATCGACACCGACTAATTTCTCGGCTTCGATCGCTCCTGTCGCTGGGTTCCAGGAAATGGAATCAGGTCCAGCAGATCCAGATCGAGTGAAGGGCAGAACGCGGTCGCCGCGGGCGGTGAGATGGGCGGTGAGCGCGGTGCCGATCAGACCGCTGGCTCCGGTGATGGCAATCGTGCGTGAAGACATGCCCGTAGGCTACGACCCCTGCGGCGGGACTGTGTGACCGGGTTTGAGACCGGTCAGATTTCGACTTGGGAGCCGACTTCGAACACCTGGTCGGTCGGCAGTTTGAAGAAGCGACTGGCGCTATCGGCGCCGCGGTTCAACAACACGAACAAACGCTCGGCCCAGATATTCATCCCAGGGGCCTTACCGGCCAGGATGGATTCGCGGCCGATGAAATAGGTAACGGCATCGGGATCAAATGTGA
>JBEIGJ010000057.1:0-12723 GCA_040381935.1 Acidimicrobiaceae bacterium
CACACCATCTTCGAGGGCACCTCAGAAATCCAGCAGCTGGTGATTGCTCGTGCAATCTCCGGCCTGCGCATCGAATAATTACTTACTATTCGTAAAGCGGCGTATTTGAGTTCGAATCAAGTCGTCTACGTACTGGGATAGATCGGGTCCGAGTCCGCTTCGAATATCGAAACCTTCAACATGAATGTGTCGAGCGCCGTGTTGTCGAAGGCCTGACTTCATTGACTTCACCAGCGAACTGGGACCACACATAACAATGTGCGTGTTCGTCAACTTCTCGTTCTCAATTGCGGAAATAACTTGGTCTGGGTAGAGGCGATTTTTTTCATCAGACGCGTGGACATGTAGGTGAATTCGACCTTCACGTTCTGCAACTTCGAGCATTTCAATTGCGGGAGCATCGCGTCGAGATGGAACGCAATAGAAAAGGTGTGGGGTAGGGCCGTCTCCGGGAAGCCGAGAGATTGATGTGCCGAGGAACGGTGTGATTCCCACGCCGCCCGCAACCCAAACAACATGATCAACAGAGTTCTTAGGAATTGGTTCCAAGTGTCCGTACGCACCTTCCACGACAACCCGGTCATCGATAGCAAGTGAAGTGATGAGTTGATGTGTCCAGTCACCCAGATCACGCATGACAAATCGAAGACACTGTTCATCTGGTGATGATGCAATGGTGAACGGATGTGGCTCTCGCAAGCCGGGAACCTTCACAGTGAGAAATGCGAACTGACCTAATTGATACTTCAGTGGTTTACCGATTGGTTCTAACTCAATCGTGACGACATTGCCGAGGATTTCAATGTTCGAGACGCGATAAAGTTTTCCCTTTCGAAAGATGTCGCGCCATACAACGCGATACAACCACGCTGCGAGACCAAGAAACATGAAGACTGTGAACCATGAACCCCAAAATGAAGCGTTCGCGTATGGCTTTGTGGATGTATAGAAATGCCAACATGAAAATGCGTAGGGGAGAATCAGAAGTTTGTGGGTGAAACGCCACCATCGGGTGGGGATCCAACGCAGAAGACTGATACCAACGAGGATGTAGAGCAATGTTGATCCGGTTTCCGCCAGATCTTCGGCTGCATCCGCAATATCTTTGGATGCCCCGCGAATTCCCTTCACGTCATCAACCATTTCCAAGTGCAGCCACATCGCACCGACTGACAATGCGCCCAACCAGCGGTGCCACATATACATGCGATCAACCCCACCGAAGATCTGTTCAAGTGGCAGTGCCCGGGTGGAGAGAAGATTGCTCCATGTCATCATCATGATGGAAACCGCGCCGATGAACAGAGCAAAAGCCGCGTTTCCATCACCAATCGTGTCGGGGAATGCAAACCAACCAACAAAGATTGTGAAGACTGCCATTGCTGGGCCAATCCAAGTGGAATTGACAGTAGGGATTTGAGGCTTGATTGGCTTGGTGAGGCGCCAGTCTGCGCGTGTGCCAAGAAGCGTTTTAACAACAGTGAGTGATTTTTGAACAACGCTTTGGGGCATCAAATGACAATACACGCGCACGTTGAAACACAGAGTGTGGCCGCAGAACGACTTACTTGGCGAAGCGTATTGCTATGGACCCTCCGACGGCCAAGATAAGTACGTAGGCGACCACCATCGGGCCGAGGTCGTTGTCAAGGTCGTTAGCTACGCTGATGCCTGCCAAGACGGTTGAGAACTCGCCGCGAGGAATCAGCATGAGCGAGGTGCGAAGAGTACCTTTATCCGCAAGTCCGGCACGACGAGCTGCCCACCAACCTGTTCCCATCTTCGAGGGCACCTCAGAGATTCAGCAGCTGGTGATTGCTCGTGCAATCTCCGGCCTCCGCATCGAATAAAAAGATTTCATTGGGCGCGAAACCGTGCCAAATCGCGTCACTTTTCTCCCCATTGAATTGACGTGGCGGTGATGTGAGCCGTGTCGAGGTGGGATCTTCCTCTGTATTGTGGCCCGATGAGCATCACAGTCACCCGCGGGATCCGATACGGGCGCGCCGAGCGTTTCGCCGCCCCGGATCTCTTGCCGTATCAGTCCGGATCCGAACTCGGAACATCTGGTTCCATCAGTCCGCAGGTGCCGGGTATGTTCGAACAGTTGCTCGGCACGGATATTTCACAGATGAGCGAGGACTGCCTCTTCCTCGATGTCTTCGCACCCGATGACGCCGAGCCGGGCAGCCTGCCGGTCTTGGTGTGGATCCACGGCGGTGCCTACGTCAACGGCTCGGGTTCACTGCAGTGGTACGACGGATCACAGTTGGCTTCTCGCCGGGCAGTGGTGGTCACGATCAATTACCGACTCGGCGCTCTCGGTTTTCTCGGTGAAGGCAACTGGGGAACACTCGACCAGATCTGCGCGTTGCAATGGGTGCAGCAGAACATTGCTTCATTTGGCGGAGATGCATCGAAGGTAACGATCTTTGGTGAGTCTGCTGGAGGTTCGGCGGTGATTTCGTTGATGGCGGCTCCGCAGGCGCGTGGCCTCTTCCATCGTGTCTGGTCGATGAGCCCGTCTATCAATCAACTGCGCTCGCTTGATGCCGCCATGAATTGGCAAGACATGTTCTTGAAGTCTGCCGGCATCGCATCTCTCGAGCAGGCCCGAACATTGTCGGTCGACGAGATCCTCACGGCGCAGACGAAACTTCTGGCGATGGAAAGTCAGGAGTACAACATGTTCTCGCCGACCGGTGGCGGGCTTGGTCTGCCGTCCGATGTGCTCGGGACTGCGGCGGCTAGCCCATTGCCGCTTTCGATCGGCACGAATCGCGATGAGAACCTTCTCTTCTTGGCGTTTGATCAGCGGTTCGCCGCCGCCACGACAGAGCAGTGGCACGACGTCACCAATCGACAGTTCGGAGATGATGCATCGCGGGTTCGGGCCGCGTACGAGGAAGTTCGTGCCGGAGCGACGCCATTGCAGTTGATCGCTGCCGTGCAAACTGATCGCGGCTTTCGTCGTCCGGCTCAGCGCCTTTCTGAAGCGCGCGCCGAGCAGGGGAATCCGACGTGGATGTATTGGTTCACCTGGGCCTCGCAAGCGTTCGGCGGGATCCTCGGCTCTGCGCACGCACTCGACATTCCGTTTGCCTTCGACAATCTTCACACGCCCGGTACGGCGATGCTTCTAGGCGAAGGCCCGGATCTACAGGAACTCGCCGGGCGATTCGCCGATGAGATCGCTGAGTTCTCACACAAGGGTGAGGCGTCCTGGCCGACATTCGACACGGTGAAGAGGCCGACGTTGCGCCTCGACACCACTATCGAGTTGCTCCACGACCCGGAGCCGACGTTGCGCGCGCTGCACGACTAGCAGCGAATCTCTACGCTTTGGCGCGGGTACGTCTCAGAATTGGGTCGGCAATTCGCAGAACGTTGTCGGCCAATCGCATCACTTTGCCGGCCGCACCGGGGGTGTTTGAGTCGATGAGATTTCCCATGACGGCGAGAGTGATGTCCGCGGCCGACTGGGTGCCAACTGCGATTCGCAAACCTGGCCGCAACAACCATGGGTGACCGATGATGAAACTGAATCGGCGCCCCGTGCGCAAAAAGGCATCAAATCGCTCGCCCACTAGTCGGTCATAGGAACTTGGTGCGGTGGCAGGGTTGTCGACGAAACACTGCACGGCAAGAACACCTGATTCGAGCGCATAGTCGATGCCTTCGCCGTTCATCGGATTCACAAATCCCGCAGCATCACCAATAGCAACCCAACCCGGGCCGTGTCGGCGCACACAACTCATAGGTAGTCGCCAGGCTCGAGGCTTCTCGACGTAGTCACCGAGCGACCATGGTTCGCGCACGATTGAGGCGTACTGGTCGAGCAGAGTATTGAGGTTGAGCTTCTTGAAACCCTTCATGGTGCTGAGCGCACCCACACCAATATTGACGGTGCCGTCACCGGCAGGAAACATCCAGCCGTAACCCGGAACCGGTGTGCCGTGTTCATCGCGCAAACTCAAACAGGCCTCGAGGTGGCGCTCGGCGTGGCGGGGGGTTGGGGCGTAGGCGCGAATGGCTAAACCAAATGTTTCGTCCGGGTCGCGTACGGCACCGAGTATTTTTGCTGCGGTGCCCTGAGCACCGGTGGCCAAGACGACCATCGAGGCGCTCAGTTTTTCGCCGTTCACCTCGATGCCAACAACCTTTTCGCCTTCCAAGACCGGTAGCGCTTCGGCGTCAAAGCGAACATCGGCTCCGGCGGCGATAGCGACGTCAAGAAGGTGATTGTCGAATTTCTGTCGCGGCCACACTGCTCCATGATTTGGGAAACGATCGGTGGTCGGCCACGCCAACTCACGCTTCTTCTTGCCGGCGATCATGCGCAGACCGTCGATGCGATGGGCCACCGAATGATCAATGGCCAGATCGTTGAGGGCACCGATGGCTCGCGGTGTCAGTCCATCTCCGCATACCTTGTTACGACCGTAGGGACCCTTCTCGCACAACACCACGCGTAGGCCCGCTCTCGCCGCCGATATCGCTGTCGCCGAGCCTCCAGGGCCTCCTCCGATAATGGCGATATCGAACTTCATGGTTTGAGCCTGTCACGCCCACTTCGGAATTGCCAAGGTTGGCGCGTCGCAAAAGTGTTCACCAGTCACATCTGACGCAGTTGTCATTGGGCTTGTCGGATCCTTGTGACCAAAGGTTTGGACCCGGTGGTGGATCACTGATTGTCGTCGACTGGCATTGGATGCCCTTCGGCGGAGACCGGGGCATACAACGTGACGTGTCGACCGGCGGTTGTCCGCTCTTTCTGTAGCCCGCCGTTGTGCCCGTCAAACATCGTAGGAACGTTCCATTGGGTATGAAAACGACGCGATTTGGCACCCTTTCGCGCCCAAGGTGGTTGAAATCGGGGGGTTTCACGTTGTGAAGATGCCTAGTTTTCGGCCACGATAGGAAGCGTGATCAACCACTACATCTCCGCCCGTCAAGAACTCGAAGGTCCCGGCTCGCCGTTCGCAGTCACCACGATCGAGGTGAGGGGCCAGCAGGTCAAGACTTTCGCCGCTGCTCCGCCAAACCTGCGGGTGTTGTGGGAAATGACTGCTGCGCATGGGGATAAGAAATACATCGTCTACGAAGATGAGTCCTATACCTATGCCGAGGTTCACGCTCAGGTGCGCAAGTTGGCCCAGTACTTGGTTGATATCGGCGTCAAGCGTGGTGATCGGGTGGCAATTTCCACTCGTAACTATCCGGAATGGGTCGTCACGTATTGGGCGTGCGTGTCAATAGGTGTGGCTTGTGTGGGCATGAACGCTTGGTGGACTCCGGTCGAGATGGATTTCGCTCTCGGCGATAGCGAGCCCAAGGTTTTGATCGTGGACGACGAGCGACTGGACCGCTACAACCAGGTTCCAACCAAGCGCGACATTCACGTCATCTCAGTGCGCACCGAGCGCGACCTTCCACCCGGTGGCGTGCGATGGGCCGACGTGATGGCCAAGCCGGACCCGGGTGTGCTTCCGCCGGCTGATATCGATCCCGATGACGATGCCACGATCTTCTACACCTCGGGAACGACTGGCTTTCCCAAAGGTGCCCAGTTGCATCACCTTGGTTCGGTTGTGAATGTGATGAACATTGCCGCCATGACAACAGCTGCAACCGCTGGTATCGCCAAGGCCGTGGCCGCTGGTGACCTTGCTGCCGCGCCGGCTGCTCCGCGAGCCCTGCCGCCGGTCTTCATGGCACCCACTCCGCTATTCCACGTGACCGCTTGCAACTGCATCTTGCACCCAGCCACGCTGGTTGGTGGCACCGTCGTGCTCATGTACAAGTGGGACCCGGGCCGTGCCCTCGAGTTGATCGAGCGCGAATTGGTCACCAACTTCTCGGGTGTTCCAACCATGGGTCGCGAGTTGCTCCTGCATCCCGATTGGAAGACTCGCGATACTTCGTCGCTGGCGGCGATCAGTGGCGGCGGGGCGGCAGTGCAACCCGACCTGGTGGAAAAAATCGACAAGGAACTGGAAACGGGTACTCCCACCACCGGTTACGGTATGACCGAAACGCACGGCATTATCACCGCCAACACGTCGCTGTGGTACACCACCAAACCATCATCATGCGGACCGGCAGTGCCGACACTTGAGGTGAAGTTGGTTGATGAAGAAGGTAACGACCTTCCAAGTGACCCCAACCTCACCGGCGTGCTCTGCGTGAAGGGCGCGATTGTCATCAAGGGTTATCTCAACCGCGAGGACGCCACTGCAGAGTCGATCAAGGATGGCTGGCTGAATACTGGAGATATCGCCCGTATCGATCAAGACGGTTTTATCTACATTGTGGACCGCGCCAAGGACATGGTGATTCGCGGTGGAGAGAATGTGTACTGCTCCGAAGTCGAAGCCGTGATTTATCGTCACGACGCCATTGCTGAGGCTGCCGTGTTCGGTATTCCGGATGAGCGCCTGGGTGAAGAAGTCGCGGCCTGCATCGTGTTGCAGCCCGGCAAGACGGTGACCGACGACGAGTTGCGGGCCTTCTTGGGTCAAAGTTTGGCCAAGCACAAGATTCCCGCTCGGTTCTGGTTCCGTGATGAGCCGATCCCGCGTAATGCGAGTGGCAAGTTCCTCAAGCGGGAACTGCGCAAAGAACTCATCGGCGAATAACCCCCAGAAGGCCAAACCCAAATCTTGGGCGCGAAAGGGTGCCAAATCGCGTCGTTTCCCTGCCCAACAAAGAATGAACGGTTTTCAATGGGCGCGAAAACGTGTCAGGAGAGCCTGTTTTCGCGCCCAATCGAACGGGCGGATTTCAATGGGGATGAAAGTGACGCGTTATGGCACGCTTTCGCGCCCAAGGGTTTTCAGGACTTGACGGCCTGGATGTCGAGCTGGAGTTTCACTTTTTCGCCGACCAATACACCGCCGGTTTCGAGAGCGGCATTCCACTCAAGACCCCATTCCTTACGGTTGATCTCCGCATCAGCGGTGAAGCCAGCCTTGATATTGCCCCATGGGTCCTTGCCGATGCCCTCAAATTCCAGTTCGAATTTCACATTCTTGGTGATGCCCCGAATAGTGAGATCGGCGAAGAGAACGAAGTCGTCCCCGTCAGCTTCGATCTTGGTGGACTTGAATTCAATGGTCGGGAAATTGGTGGCATCAAAAAAGTCGGCGCTCTTCAGATGGTCATCGCGACCTTGATCACCAGTCGAGATCGAGTCCACATCTGCTGAGGCGGTCACTGTGCTTTGAAGTGGGTCAGCGGCGATTTCTAATGATCCGTTGAACGACCCGAAACGGCCACGGACCTTGGACACCATGAGGTGTTTGACCGAGAAGTTGAGTCCCGAGTGGGATGGGTCAACGTTCCACGTCCCGGGAGTGAGGTCACTGAGGTTTGACATGACATGCCTTTCGTCGCTCCGACAAGCGGATTTAATTGCGTGCGCAAATAATAACAAGGAATTCTTGCGCTCACAACTATCGAGCCGGAATTTCTCTAGAATGCTCGGATGGAAGCACCAGCCGCTTCAGACCTCGATCGATCAGAAACCCGCCAGCACGGCGCCTTTTGGTTGGACGAAAGGGAGATGCGGGCCTGGCGGGGATACATCGAAACCATGCCTGAACTCCAGAATGCCCTGGAAGCAGACCTGGTTGCCCTGGGATTGTCGGTCGGGGACTATCAGGTGCTGGTTTATCTCAGCGAGTCCGACGATCAGCGAATGCGGATGTGCGATCTAGCCGATCGACTGCACCTCTCGCCCAGCGGTTTGACTCGACGGCTCGATGGTCTTGTATCGATAGGCGCAGTCGGCCGTGAGCAATCTCCCGAGGATCGACGGGTCACCCTGGCGGTACTGACCCCGCAAGGGTGGGAGTTGCTTCAGCGCATCGCCCCCGAGCATGTGCACAGTGTGCGTCGCCACTTCATCGATCTCTTGACACCCGAACAACTCGATGTGATGGGGGATGTCTTTGATGTCCTGCACCATCACTTGCACACTTTGAAGCATCCAGCATCGTGATGGGTCGCCGTCGAAGTTTGGCACTGGGCCTGATGACTGTGCTCGCTGCCGCCGGCTGTGGTGGCAGCGATACAAACTCAGTTGATGTCGTGGAAATAGTTGTTGCGGCCGCCAGCGAGCTTCGTCCAGCATTTGATGAAATTGGAAACCTGTTCACTGACGAAACCAGAGTAAGTGTCACGTTTGTCTACGGATCATCAGGCCAGTTACGCGAACAAATCATCAATGGAGCACCCTTCGACATGTATGCCTCGGCAAATTCGAAATTTGTTGAAGAGGTCCTAGAGTCCGGACGCGGACAACGCGAATCGAGACGGACGTTTGGCTATGGAAATCTGGCTTTGTGGACGAACGGAACGGTTGAACTTCCGTCGTCACTTGGCGAACTTGTGGAATCGAGATATCAACGAATCGTCATTGCTAACCCCGATTTCGCTCCCAATGGTCAAGCAGCGCGTGACGTACTTGAAAACGCGGATATTTGGAATGTACTGAGTGATCGACTGATATTTGCCGACAACATTGGCGATGCGTACCGCATCGTGAAGTCAGGTAATGCAGATATCGGATTTATAGCTTTGTCACTAGTCATCAATGAAAAATCCGACTATTTGAAAATACCGAATGATCTTCACCGGCCCCTCGATCAGACGCTTGTAGTGATGTCCTCAGATGCCAAAGGGGCAGTCGCTCAGACTTTTGCCGATTTTGTGATGGGTGAGACTGGCCGGGAAGTATTGGCACGTTACGGATATTCGCTTCCCGATGAGTCGACTCTGCAGTGAAGAAGCAAAAGACCTGTCGACTGATGACTCGAATAGCCTAGGACTCGAATTATGTTGAAACGGTTCGATCGCCCATGACAGATTGGTCGCCGCTGTGGTTGTCGTTGCGGGTCTCAATCCTGGCTGCAACGCTGGCCGGTGTCGTTGGTATTTCGATCGCCTATGTTTTGGCAAAAGGACGCTTTCGGGGACGCGGGCTCTTGGAAGCCGTGGTCACCTTGCCCATTGTTTTGCCGCCAACTGTTTTGGGTTACTACTTGTTGACGGCGCTGGGAGCGCAAAGCCCCGTCGGTCGTGCCTGGGAAGATCTCTTCGGCAGCCAACTGGTCTTCACCGAGACTGCCGCCATGATTGCTGCCACCGTGTCCGCCCTTCCTTTTGTTGTGCGTACGGCACGGGTGGCCATTGAAACGGTGGATCCTCGACTCGAAGCAGTAGCCCGCGTCGCTGGCCATCGTGAATGGCGAGTGGCTTCATTGGTGACATTGCCCGTTGCCAGACGCGGGCTGTTGGCAGGAGTCGCGTTGGGCTTCGCGCGGGCCCTGGGCGATTTTGGTGCCACGGTGATGGTGGCTGGCAATATTCCGGGCAAGACCCAGACATTGCCAATTGCTGTCTACGACGCGGTACAAGCAGGTGACGATGATCGGGCGCGCACTGGTGCTCTGGTCCTCATGGGCGTAGCAGTCGTTGTTTTGCTTCTGGTGACCCAGATGTCGGGTTCAGTAAGAGAGCGCGATGGAACGCGGTGGGCTCGTGTCAAAAGGAGTAGCCGATGACTTTGGCCATCGATGTCACCGTTCGCTCCGGTTCGTTCCAGGTGGAAGCGTCGTTCACAGCAACTCCTGGAATCACCGCTCTTTATGGGCCGTCCGGTTCGGGTAAGAGCCTGACAGTTGCCACCATTGCCGGATTACTGCGCCCGTGCAGCGGCAGGATCACAGTGAATGACGAGGTCTTCGCCGATGCCAGTACCGGCATCCATCGACGGACTCAAGATCGCCGACTCGGCATGGTTTTTCAGCACGGGGTGTTACTTCCTCATCGCTCGCCTCTCGACAATGTGGCCCTTGCTCTCGACTACGCAATCAAACGGCAGCAGCGACGAGAAATCGCTGGCTCATGGCTGGAGCGTGTTGGCGCCGCCCATTTGGCTCATGCCCCCACAACGGCCTTATCGGGAGGCGAACAACAGCGGGTGGCGCTGGCGCGGGCTTTGGCCGGTCAGCCCCGTCTGCTTTTGCTGGATGAGCCACTGAGCGCCCTCGATCAGCCCACCCGGGTGGAATTACGTCAGGTGATTCGACGACTGGTAGCGGAGGAAGATCTCATCACAGTTTTGGTGACTCATGATTTGGCTGATATTTCTGCCTTGGCTTCTCAAGTTGTCCTTTTTGAACCGGGTCGAACAGTGGGCAGCCATCTTCTTGGTCGGGGCTCAGCAGTCGAAAAGGATCTCGCCCGAATTGTGGGTCTCACGGCGACCCAAGGCGAATTTGGATCCTGCTAGTTGGGTTTTGAGAGGTCACCTTTTCCGGTGTGCCGCGGGCTACCAGAGCGGAACGAGTGAGGACTAGGTTGGGGACATGCCTAAGCCTGGAATGCACTCTGGAGTAGCCACCGACGACGCAATGAACCTGGCCATGTCGCCCAAAGCGGTTCCTTTGTACGAGGCGGTGGTCAAATTCATCGCTGAAGAAGTGGAGCCGGTCACTGCGGAGTACTACCGACTTGGTGAAGGACGAGAAAAGCACTGGGGATATGGCAAAGGCCAACTGGAGCTGCTTGATTCGTTGAAGGCAAAGGCCCGCGAACGCGGATTGTGGAATTTCTTCTTGCCCAATGCCGAGACCGGCGAAGGGCTTTCCAATCTGGACTACGCCTACATAGCGGTCGAACTGGGGAAGAACCCCATTGCCTCTGAGACTATGAATTGCAGTGCCCCCGACACCGGCAACATGGAAGTCCTCGAGCGGGTCGGAACTCCAGAGCAGAAAAAGATGTGGCTTGAGCCGCTTTTGGCCGGAGAGATTCGCTCGGCCTACGCCATGACCGAACCCGATGTGGCTTCATCGGATGCCAAGAACTTGGAATGTCGTGCGGTGCTGGACGGTGATGAGTGGCTGATCAACGGCGAGAAGTACTACATCTCCGGCCTTGGTGATCCCCGTTGCAAGATCATGATCTGCATGTTGATGACGAGCCCCGATGGTCCGGCGCACCGACGCCATTCGCAGATTTTGGTACCGGTCGACACCCCGGGGGTGGAGATCTTGGGGCCGATGGAGGTTTTCGGTGAGGACGACGCCCCGCATGGCCACATGCACATGCGCTTTTCTGATGTGCGCGTTCCGGCATCGAATATTCTGCTCGGCGAAGGACGCGGTTTCGAGATCTCGCAGGTGCGCCTTGGACCTGGTCGTATCCACCACTGCATGCGCTCCATCGGTGCCGGTGAACGGGCCCTGGAATTGATGATCCGACGCGGTCTCAGCCGTGAGGCCTTCGGTAAGCCAATTGCGCGGCTTGGCAAGAACCCCGAAGTCATCGCCAAGGCTCGCATCGAATTGGAAGCCTGTCGTTTGATGGTGTTGCGGGCTGCCAAAGCCATGGACACGTTGGGTAATGCCGAAGCCCGTGTGTGGGTGAGTGCAGTCAAGGCCATGGTTCCCGAGCGCGTCTGCAAGATCATCGACGAAGCCATCCAGGTTCATGGCGCAACTGGTGTTTCACAGTGGTCACCGTTGTCGCGGATGTATGCCAGCCAGCGAACACTGCGTCTGGCTGACGGACCCGATGAAGTCCACTGGCACGTCGTAGGACGTAATGAAATTGCCCGCTACGAGGGTGAGAACAACGAACTATTGCGTCGCGAGCATGGGGGGATGTTCGATGGGCCGTCCTGAAAAGACTGGGTTGCGTCAAACTGGCGAACCAGTGGTGGTCAGTCGCGAGATCGCCGCTCCTCCCGAGCGAATTTGGCAGATGGTGTCCGATCTGCCTCGCATGGGTGAGTGGTCCCCGGAGAACCAAGGTGGGGAGTGGCTCAAAGGAGCGACAGGGCCAGCAGTGGGTGTGCGCTTCAAGGGACACAACAGCAACGGCTCCAAAAAATGGAACACGGTAGTTGAAGTAGTCGAGTTCGAACCCGGTCGGAAGATCGCTTTTTCATTGATGGTCGGACCATCGCGCTGGTGCGATTGGGTTTATGAAGTTGAACCTGCTGGATCGGGAACACTACTGACTCACTCCTGGATTGATCGCCGTGGAAAGGTTGCGGTGAAACTGGGTGGCATCGTCAGCGGAGTCAAAGATCGTGCCGCCCACAACCGCCACAACATGGAAGAAACGATGGAGGCGATATCTCGTGGAAGTTGAAATGATCGTCGAGATCCCCCAGGGATCTCGAAACAAATACGAAATGGATCATGAGACCGGCCACATCTGGTTGGATCGGACATTGTTCACCGCCACCCAGTACCCCATGGACTACGGGTTCTTCCCCAACACCTTGGGTGAAGACGGCGATCCGTTGGATGCATTGGTCTGGTTGAGCCAACCGACTTTTCCCGGCTGTCACTTGTGGGTGCGTCCCGTTGCGGTGTTCTGGATGTCTGACGAAAAAGGCGAAGATGCCAAAGTATTTTGCGTACCTTCGAATGATCCCCGGTTCGGCAAGTACGCCGACATCGATGACTTACCCGAACATCTTCTCGGTGAAGTCGGGAACTTCTTCGACACCTACAAACTCTTGGAGCCGAACAAGGACACCACTGTGCGCGGTTGGGAAGGACGCAAGGCTGCCGAGGAGGAAATCCAAGCGGCATTTGCTCGTTACGTGCACTGAGAGCACCAAGAGCACTAGGGGAGAGGGCAATGGGAACACGGGAAGAGGCCAATAAGGCCGTGGTCGATGGACATTGGACATCGATGTAC
>JBEIGJ010000058.1:0-12478 GCA_040381935.1 Acidimicrobiaceae bacterium
GGTCAGCGACCGGGGCCGCGACGTGGTCCACGGACGCTCGGACGGCGGGAGACGCGGCCAGGCGGGCATCCCAGAGGTACTGGCCCCACAGGCTAGACTCGTAGCACAGTTCGCGCCCCGCGGGCTTACGGGCGGGCCGGACGACCTGGACCGCGCAATCGACGCGTCGAGGCGTGTGCGCCACATCCGCAGGGAAGATGTGAAGGGCAGACGCAACCACCAGTGGTATGAAAGGTGAAGCGCTCTTTGACGAGGCGATCTTCACCGGAATGGTAGGCAAGGACGACAACGCGCCCGCCGGAACACGTTCTCCCGAGTGCCCGGTCTAAGGCGGCGGGAAGAATATCCAGTTCCTGGTTCACCGCAATCCGCAAAGCCTGAAAGGTGCGCTTAGCCGGATGACCACCGCGTCGCCGGGCTGGAGCCGGTATCGCGCTGGCCACCAGGTTGGCAAGTTCGGTCGTCGTCGCAACCGGTCGGGAGGCCACGATGACTCGCGCAATTTTTCGGGCGAACTTCTCATCACCATAGGTAGACAAAATGCGACTGATTTCATCTTCGGTCCACTCATTCGCTATGACGGCGGCAGTCAGACTCTGGCGAGAATCCATACGCATATCGAGTGGCGCTTCATAGCGATAGGAAAAGCCGCGTCGAGCGGTATCGAATTGAAATGACGAGACACCAAGATCAAAGAGAGCACCCGAGATTTCCTCTAGACCTGCCTGTTCCAGTGCAGCGTCGACATCATCGAATCGTCGATGTTGTAATTGCACGCGGTCACCGAATTGGGCCAAACGACGAGCGGCAGCTTGTAAGGCCTCGGCATCACGGTCCACTCCGAGCACACTCAGATGCTCATGTGCACTCAAGATGGCGTATGCGTGTCCCGCACCTCCCACGGTGGCGTCGTAGATGAACCCTGTTGGGACCGGGCCGAATATGTCGACGATTTCGTTCACCATCACCGGTTGATGAGCGAAATCAGCCCCGGTCGAACCATCGATGACTCCCGTGCCGTTCATTGATCGTCTCCGGCAATGGCTTCGGTACCAGCGGTCAACATCCGCTCGAACCGCTGCGGTTCCCAAATCTCGACACTGTCAAAAGCTCCTGAGACCACGACTCGAGCCCCCACCGTCAAACCGGCATAGGTCCGCAAATTCTCGTCGAGGGTGATCCGGCCCTGAGCATCAACTTGAACTTCGACCATATTGACCGCCAGCGCTCGGAGTTCACTACGGGTCTTTTCTCCTCGCTTAACCGCAGCAGTCATTTCCTCGGCCATCTGCATTGAGACAGCGGCAGTCACCACACCAATGCACTTGTCCGAGCCCAAGGTCAGATAACAACGAGGCTCCAAACGGTTGCGGAAGGTCGACGGCAGAGCAACGCGACCCTTCGGGTCGAGCTGGCGCTCGTACCTACCGACGAAACCTTCCACTGCTCTGCCTCTCGAACTATTGATCTTCCAGACGCGACGGGATCTGCCTCCCCGTTCACCTCGGTACACCACTTTGCCCCCCGGGACCCCCCTTTGTCAACCACTTTTCCCCTTTTCACTCCACTTTTCTCCCTATCCACCCGCCGGCGATAAACATCCTCTGACCACAATTAGCCATCTGACCTGGTCTTTCATGATTTCTTTAGCCCTAGCCGACAGAAATCCCTCAAGGAACGGTGAAAAACTGCCGAAACCCGGAGGTGCTTATGTCTTCATTCCCTACCCCCGTATTGGGCTCCGTCATTACGTCCCGCCGGACGGGATCAGCGCGAGCCCGGGTAATGATTCCCGTGGCCTTGAGCCTGGCTTTGACCGCCACTGTCCTGCCTGTAGACCCCGCATCGGCTACGAGCCTTGGAGGATCTCAGCGGACTCCGGCTCACCACTCCGGTGCTGCACTGGTTCGATCGGGCGCAGCCACTTTGGTACGACTCGGTGACCGCGGGAACTCGGTGACTCTGGTCCAACGCGCCCTAATGAGTCAGGGCATTGCTCTGCGGGGTGGAGCCGATGGATTTTTCGGTCCGGTCACCCTTGCCGCCGTGAAGACCTTCCAAAGCCAAAAAGGCCTCGAAGTCACTGGCGATGTCAACCCAACCACTGCCCACCTACTCGGATTGGCGGGTTCGCCAGCTCTACCCGAGCGCGGACAACGAAGTGATCTGGTCAAAACCTTGCAGCAAGCTTTGATCAATGCCGCTATTTCGGTACGCGGCGGTGTGGATGGCTTTTTCGGTCCGGCCACCGCTGCGGCGGTTCAGGCTTTCCAGTCGAACCGTGGACTTCCCTCCACCGGAGTGGTCGACCTGACGACGGCCATTGCCCTCGGCATTGTTCCCGGCGCCACACCTGCACCTGCTCCGGCACCTGCACCTGCACCCGCACCTGCACCCGCACCCGAGATCGTCCAGGCATCGTCGATTTCGTTCAGCGCTAGTGCCTATCTGACCGTTGGCCAGGTCGGCGATGCCGTCAAGGCCATGCAAAGTGCTCTTATCGCCGCCGGAGTGGCAGTGAAAGGTGGGGCCGATGGACGCTACGGGCCCGCCACCGCTCAAGCAGTATCGACATTCCAGGCCAACTTTCGTCTCCCGGCTTCGGGCACCGTGGACACATTGACTGCCCAACTACTCGGTCTCGTCGCTGGTCCGGCTTTACCCAAAATGGGCGAGAAGAGCCCCAACGTGGCCGGCCTTCAGCAATTACTCATCAACATCGGTATTCCAATTAAAGGTGGCGCTGATGGAGCATTCGGTCCGGTCACCCAAGCCGCCGTCGCCACCTTCCAACGCTCCCAGGGTCTTGTCGCCGATGGGGTCGTCGACCTCCGCACCGCTCTCTTTTTGGGATTGATTCCCGGCGCTACGCCCCCGGCAAATGTCACTGCTGCGACTCCTCCGCCCAGCGCCCCCGACGCACCTCCAACCGGAAATCCTCTCCAGGTTTTCCCGGTTCTTGGACCCTGCTTCTTCGCTGACACCTGGGGGGCGCCGCGATCGGGAGGGCGTCGCCACGAAGGAGTGGACATCATCGCTAAATCCGGCACCCCGATTTACGCCGTGGTGGCTGGAACCATCACTCGCCAGTTCTTCGATAAGCCCGGATCATTGGGAGGAAACGCCCTCCGTCTCACTGCGCCAGATGGCACTTACTTTCACTACGCCCACTTCTCAACGTTCGCCGAGGCCATCAAGGTTGGCTCGGTCGTGCGCGCTGGAGAAGTCATCGGCTACGTCGGTGCAACTGGGAACACATCAACTCCTCACCTGCATTTCGAGTATCACCCCGGTGGTGGCGCAGCAGTGAATCCCTACCCCATCACCAAAGCCATCGATCGTTGCAAGGTCACGACTCCACCGGACATCATCGGCTGAACACCGGCACGATGACGTTTTTTAGGACAACGCTGTCTCATCGCGCTCAGCGGTGTCCAAAGTGGAGACCAAAGCCGACACGATCTCCGAACCTGCACGTTCGGCATCGACAATCAACGAGCTACCGGCACTGACTATTTCTTCGATCGTGGGACGCGGCGGACGCAAAACACTGACGAGAGTTTCGGGATCCCAAGTCAACGAGACCACACATTGAAAACGAGCCCAGTGACGGGTGCGTCGCTGACTGATTCCCACGACTTTGGAACCGTGAGAGTCGAAGACTTCTCCGGCCCCGCGGCCAGCGAAACAGACCAACGATGACCACTCAGTTCGTTCCATCGCTCCTGAGTGCACCCATAGCGGGCCACAACCAATCTCGCCCAGTGCAGTGGCACACACCTTGCCAATCCACAGAGCAGATTCTCCGATATCGACTCGCCACTGTGGGTGATGAGCTGGGAGCAACACGTCGATCCAAACTGTATTTCCCGGTTGGAGGAGAACAACGCCTCCCCCACTTCGACGCTGGACTATCTCGATTTCCCGTCGAGCACAGGCGTCGGTGTCCACCAGTTCTACTTTTTGAGTCGATCCCAAGACCAACGCTGGTCGCGCCGGTTGAAACCACCACACACACGGTTCGGAGTCGAGGGGCCAATCCCGATGATGAAATTCCCCGGACCGACCATCACTGAATACTTCAACAACGGTCATCGTTCCTGATCTTTCCAGATCGCCGACCGGTCACGCCAGATTGCGAATCGGGTGAAAACTTCAGGAGGGCATACTTCGTGGGCAATCCGAATCACGATGCGCAAGCCAGGTACGGCTTCCAGGCTTCAGGAACCTGCCCCACCGCAACTGTGACCCACGCTTGCTCACGTGGCGCATGCGGCAATCGAGCCAAATGCATTCCGGCCTCATCAGGAGTTCGATCGCGCTTATCTAAATTGCAGCGTCGACAGGCGGCAGCAACGTTTTCCCAAATATGCAACCCACCTCGTGAGCGCGGCATCACATGATCGATCGAGTCCGCAAGACCACCACAGTATTGGCATCGATGTTCGTCACGGGCGAAGACTGCGCGCCGCGAAAGAGCAGTCTTGCGGTGATAGGGAACTTTCACCATATAGCGCAGGCGAATGACCAACGGACTGAGCAAAGTCAAATGCTCCGATCGCAATATGGTTCCATCATGTTCGATGACTTCAGCCTTTTCATCGAGAACCAAACATGCTGCACGACGCGTCGGGACCACACTCAGTGGTTCGTAGGAGGCGTTCAGCACGAGGGAACTGCGCATGGCGGCCTTAAGCGCCTCTCCTCTTCACGCCCACTGCTTCAGCCATCGGAGATATTTCATCACATCAGCAGGTTCAAAAACGTTCGACCCTGAGCCGCCATATTGCGTTTGCAGGCGGAAAACCAGATACTCGCGCTGTGGCAGCGGCAAAAACGGTCGACGCCGCCACCAATGACGAGGGGCCATCATGATGATGGCCCGTATTGCTGAAGCCCACAAGCGAGGTCGTACCAGAACGGCACCGGCCACGGTCAACACCTTCAAAAAATGCGGCGTTGACGACCTGGGCATACTCATTGGCTAGCGCGGCTCCTTGGGAAGGCCCAAAACCATCTCACCAATGATGTTGGACTGGATTTGTGACGAACCGGCGTAAATTGTTCCAGCGCGCGCGTTCAAGAAAGTTCCCACCCAACTGGCCGTCGAATTTGGTGCACTGGCATCGTCGGGTTGAAATGCATTGAGTGGCAAACGTCCTTCCGGACACATAGCAGCCGCCCCCCAAATCTCCAAGGACAACTCAGTGACCTCTTGGTGGAACTCACTCCAGTAGCGCTTGAAAATTCCTCCTTCGGGGCCCGGGTGATGGCCGGCCAGAAAGATAGTCAACGTACGCAAACCGAGATATCGCATGATCTGCACTTTGGAGTACGCCCGCGCCAAACGTTGGCGAATTCGCGCATCATTTTCGACCCCGCATTCCCGAGCCAGGGCGAGCAATCGATCCAATTCCGCTTGGAAGCGCACGGGAACCGTTGCCGCCCCCTCACCGCGTTCGTAACCGAGCAAGGTCATGGCTACTGCCCAACCATTGTTCAATCCTCCAACGATGTTGTCTTTCGGACAGATCGCATCGGTGTAGAACACCTCGTTGAATTCGCTTTCGCCACTGATCATGCGGATCGGTCGTACCTCAATACCGGGTTGTCGCATATCGACCAACATGAATGAGATGCCCTTGTGTTTGGGCGCATCGGAATCGGTGCGCACCAGGGTGAAGATGTGGTCGGCCAAATGTCCTGCTGAGGTCCAGATCTTTTGACCATTCAAGATCCATTGATCACCGTCGAGCTGAGCGCTCAACCCGAGAGAGCCAAGATCACTGCCGGCGTTCGGTTCGCTGTAACCCTGACACCACACATCCTCATTCGACAAGATGCGCGGTAAGTAGTACTTCTTTTGCTCCTCTGTTCCCCACTGCAACAAGGTGTTTCCGAGCATCGTGATACCAAAGCCATCGTTGGGTCCCCCAGTTGGAACCCCGGCGCGAGCGAATTCCTCGGCCAAGATCACCTGCTCTAGTGCCGAGAGGCCTCCACCGCCGTACTCCCTTGGCCACCCGGGAGCGAGATAACCCGCCTCATACAAAGTAGCTCGCCACGACATGATCCAATCATGGGTTTGTCCCACAGGCACATGAGCCACACCACGCCAATCAGCGGGCAGGCTTCGACGCAAAAAGTCGCGCACTTCCTCACGGAATGTTTCCACGGATGGGTCATACGTCGGGCGCATGCTGTGAACCTAGTTCGTCATAGCGGGCGGGACGAGTCTTCCTTCCCGACGATGAGATCAGCTCTTCGCCGTCTGCGGATTGAGATGCGCCAGGGCCACCGCTGCGGCGCCAATGAGAGGGCCCGACCCTCCGAGACTCGCAGCTCGAATCTCCATACTTTTTGTGAATTGGATCCGGGATCGAGATTCGAACTCGGTTCGCACTTGATCCAAGAAAGGCTGGCCCCAAGAATCAACCACACCGCCGCCGATGACGCACATCAGCGGGTCGATGACCGCGGCCACCGACGCCACCACCTGTCCGAGAAATTGAGCGTTGCGGTTGATGATGTTTTGTGGTGCGAATGCCGCGCCGCGACCAGTCTCGGCTTCGATAGCGGATGACGAGAGGTACGTCTCCAGACAGCCCTGGCTGCCACAACGACAGGCGCGACCTCCGGGTTCAACGATCATGTGTCCAATATGGCCGGCATTCCCCAATCGCCCGTCCAGTAAGCGACCATTGACAACGATGCCCGCTCCGACTCCGGTACCAATGGACAAGAAGAGGAAATTGGCAGTGCCCGCCGCCGCACCAATCCAGCCCTCGGCCAAGGCCTGGGCTTTGGCACTGGTATCCACGAATGTCGGCAAGCCAATCAACTCGACCACGGCGTCACGGAGGGCGAACTCCCGCCACGACGGAATATTGAGCGGTGACACGGTGGCCCCCGCTTGATCCATGGGCCCGCCACAAGCCACGCCGCAGGCGATCAAGGAGAAATCTTCGGCCGCCGCCTGAATCCGCTTGATCAGGCCTGAAACCTGCAACCAGGGATCTCGTACTGGAGTGGGCACCCGATCGCGTAACAAGACCTCGCCCGTTGGTGAGACAACTCCCGCCGCCAGTTTGCTGCCACCGATATCGACAGCGAGAATCCCTGGGCCACCACTCATGACCGAAACGCTAGTGCCCATGGTCGCCGCGGCTCCCGAATTCGGGTCACAACCTCTAGCGTGAGACTGTGGCTTCGCTCCCGGAATCAGGCTCGCTACGAACATCGCGCTCGTTTTCTCACATTTTTGACGACATCGTCGACAATGTGGGCCTGGTACTTCGTGGCAAACAACAAGCCGTCGAATTGGCAGTGGTTGCCCTTTTGGCCGATGGACACCTCTTGATCGAAGATGTTCCCGGTGTCGGTAAAACCAGTTTGGCCAAATCCTTGGCGGCCTCCATCGACTGCTCGTGGAAGCGAGCTCAATTCACTCCTGACCTCCTTCCTTCTGACCTGATCGGCGTGTCGGTTTGGAGTCGCCAGCAAGAAGCATTCATTTTCCAGCGCGGCCCTATTTTCGCCAACATCGTGCTGGCAGATGAGATCAATCGCGCCTCTCCGAAAACCCAATCGGCCCTCTTGGAAGCCATGGAGGAACGACAAGTCACCATCGACGGAGTCACCCATCCCCTGCCCCAGCCGTTTCTGGTTATCGCCACCCAAAACCCAGTCGAGCAAGACGGCACGTATCGCCTGCCTGAAAGCCAGATGGATCGCTTTCTCATCAAGATGTCGATTGGGTACCCGAATCCGGAAGCCGAAATGGAGATCCTTGATCCGGAGGCTGGTGGGGAAACACTGGCTCAACTCAAACCAGTGGTGCGCGCCCAAGAAATCGCCAACATGATTCACGCTGCCAGTCAAGTGCGCATGGTGGATCCACTGAAGATGTACCTCGTAGAAATCGCCCGGGCTAGCCGACACCACCGAGGACTTCGCTTCGGCCTCTCCCCGCGAGCCACCGTCCAATTGGCGCGGGCGACCCGAGCTCTCGCGGCATCACGCGGTCGCGACTATGCCACTCCCGACGACGTCAAAGAATTGGCTCTGCCAGTGTTGGCCCACCGCCTTTCGGTACGCCACGACCAAGCCTCCCAAGGTGTGACCGCGGCCGACATCGTCTCAGAGATCATGGCTTCGGTACCCGTTCCTTCGGGACGCTGACATGCGTGGGGCTCCAGCCTGGGCCGTGTTGGTTCTCGGTGGCATCACCATCGCATCTGGTCGTCTCTTCGGTTTGGTCGAGCTCTACATCATCGGAACAGCTCTGGTGCTCGGCGTTCTCGCTGCGCTCATTCATGTACGCGCCCGCACTGTGGCTATGGCCCTGATTCGTGATGTAGAGCCCTTGTATCCAATATCGGGAAGTGACATCACCGTTGCTCTCACCGTGCAGTCACTGCGACGAACACCGACCTGTGAATTGATCGATGTAGTCGATGACATTGGTCGAGTGGGTTTGACACTGACTCCTTTGGCTAAACATCGAACCGCTCGAGTCCGATACCGGGTCCCGACTCACAGTCGCGGGATCCTCACGCTCGGACCAGCGACGGTTGAGTTATCCGATCCCTTGGGCTTACTCAGTCGTCGACATCAAATCGGCACGACAACGAGCGTGGTCGTTCATCCGCAATGGAGTCCGATTGACCTTCCCGACCCCCAGCATTGCGAGGGGACCTTGCTCGACCTCATCCGCCGGCTCATCGACCAAATGTCCGTCAACTTGGAGTTTCGTTCTCTACGCGAATACGTAGCCGGCGATGATCTGCGTCGAATCAACTGGAAAGCAAGTGCTCGGCGCGATGTCTTGACACTCAATGAATACGAGGCTCGCGCTCCCCTGATCATTCAGGTTCTACTCGACAATGACGAGTCCACATACTCACCTGCCGGATTCGAACGCGCAGTTTCGGTTGCTGCATCGTTTGTCGGCTCGGCTTTGGCTTCCGGACGGGACTCCGAACCCCGGGTGCACCTCAGTTGTCCACCTCACTTCGATGCCGTGATCAACGAATCGACTCGCCTTGATGCCATGAAATGCCTAGCCGTTATCAACTGTGATACCGAGATCCTTCCGTGTACACCTTTGAATGATCCAACCGAGTTTCGCGTCAACGTCATCATCTGCGGGGATCGCGATAGCAAGTGGCTCAACTCTGTCGACCGTTCAATGGGGGTCGGGCACGTTTCCGTCGTGGTCTTCTGCGAGACACCGACCGGCTCAGGATTCGACCACGATCACTGGTTCTCCCTTCTTTGTCTCGATTTCAAGGACTTTGCCGCCCAGTGGGCAACTCTCTCGCGACCTCAGGCCAGTCGATGAGCAAACTCGATCGCATCATCCATGAACTTCTCGGAGTGGGCGCTTTGGCCCTGGTACATATCGCTACCGCAGTATCTTTTGCCCGCATCTTTTCCGGTTGGGGGTTTCTTCCACCACTACTCATCATGGTGGTGTGTGCACACACACTCAGCGCACTACTGCGTCTATTCGGAGTTCCGTTCACCCTGGCCCTGCCAATCCTTGCGATCTTGATCTACACCTTGATCGGCTATCTGGCCCTCAATTCCACCTTGCGCCGTGGCCTTCCGCTGTCGGCAACCTGGAGTTCGTTCACGTCACAGATCAACGACTCGTGGCTGCTACTCGGAGATGTCGTGCCTCCCTTGTCGGATGATTCCGGTTTCGGCATCGTCGCTCTCTTATCCGTTGGCTTTGCGGCTGTACTTGCCGACGCTTTTGCTTTTCGCTTTGCCGGCCGGGCAGAGGCCTTCGCCCCAGCCACCGTCATCTTCGTTGTCGTTGCTGCCGTCGGCATCGATCGCCATCGAGTGGTACTCGCAGCCATCTGGATCGCTACTGCATTGGGAGCAGTGGCAATCTTGCGGGCCCGCGACCAGTCCCTTGAATTCCTCGAGCGTCCCAATGCATTCGGCTACCGCCCGGCAGTGACGTTATTGCGTCTCTGTTTCAGCGGCGTTCTTCTGGCGAGCGCAATCGGTTTTGGGGCCCTGACCGTCGGGCCATTATTGCCCGGAGCCAACGATGAAGCCTGGCTCACCACCCGACAAAGCGGAGATACACGCGTCCTTGAGCCACTGGTCGATGTTCGCCGACGTCTCAGCAGTACAACCAATCAGATTCTCTTCACCGTGGCGGCCGAGCGCTCGGCCTATTGGAGACTGACCGCGCTTCCCGTTTTCAACGGTTCGACCTGGACCGTACCGGCATCTCTTTTGGGGGATGCCGGCGGAGAACTCGCCCCTTTCCCCGATCCGTCCCGTCCGGGTATCGACATCGCGTCGAACCAACAGCGGCTCTCCATCGACAAATTGGCTGGATCGTTGCTACCCGTGTCGTATGCGCCGGTTCAATTACGGGCCGCAAGTCGCAGTCTGTTCTATGAAACGCAGACCGGCAGCGTGGTCGTGGGCGGCGATGGCCTCGAGTCTCAAGACACCTACGAATTCGTCTCCAGTCTGGTTTCACCGCGACCAGAAATCCTGAGCACTGCCTCGGCCAGTGCTCCACCGTCATTGGACCCGCTCCCAACCACATATTTGTCGGTCCCCGATAACGAGGAAACACGAGAACTACGTCGCATCGTGGCCGACATCGTGGATCCTGCTGATTCTCCCTACGCCATCGCTCTGGATTTGCAGTCGTATTTTCGTGACACCTTCACGTACTCGCTCGATGTACCCGCCGACGTCGATGGCGCAGCAACCCTGGCTTTTCTCGAGCGAGGCACTGGCTATTGCGAACAGTTTTCTTCGACCTTTGCCCTCTTTGCTCGACTCCTGGGCATTCCGGCTCGCGTAGCTGTCGGTTTCACGCCTGGTGAGGTTGTTGATGAAATCAATGGACAGTCGGTTTACGAGGTGCGTTCACAGCACGCCCACGCGTGGCCCGAACTGTGGTTCGACGGCATCGGATGGGTGCTCTTCGAACCCACTCCCGGACGTGGCGCGCCAAATGCCGAATACACCAACGTCCCCGTACAACAAGACGACACCGATGCCCTCTCTTCCCCGCAGTCCCAAGCGACAACCACCACATCTGCGCCACCCGCGATCGAGGAACCGAGCGTCGTGACCACTCCTCCATCGGGCGCGAGCCAAACTGATCAAACCATGCCGACCGAGACCGATTCTCATCGATGGGGTTGGCTGGTCTTCTTGGTCGGCGCCGTGGTCCTATGGCTCATTGCTCTGAGGCCAACCGTGCGCTGGTTGTCGCGCCGACACCTAACCGGAACTCTGCTCGATCCATGGCGGCAGGTTGTGGCGTTGTACGAATTCCAGCGAGGACCGTTCAACCCCACCCTGTCCCCCGCTGAAATCGCCACTGTTGCCACGTCGCGCCTATGGGATGACGACCCTTTCATCATCGAACTGTCCCAGATCGTCACCGAAATGCTGTATTCAGGACGGATCATCACGCATGACGAATACGAAAAGTGGACCCGACGAACCGAGCACTACGTGACGGAACGCATTGCCCGACTACCACGCCACACACGGCTGCGAATCAGAACAGATCCGTGGGTGGTCTATCGCTTGACCGGCGGCCGGCGCCGCAGCGACAACAGGATTCAGGGGTAACGACGCCCCACCGAAGATCGGGCTTTCCGGATCGCACCGGCAACATCTTGAATCCCGGCTTTCCCCATGGCTCGCGCGTTTCGCTCGATCACGGTCACCAAGGCCAACATGACCAAGAAGACGGCAAAAGCGGCCAAGAAATGCACCGGCAAGAGACCAATCAAGACCACCAAGCAAATAACCAGCCCTACAACCGCCCAACGAACAGTCCGCACCGAATGGGTATACAAACCCGAAGGCGAGACCGCCTGAGCAAATTTCGAATCGTTCTGCAACTCCTGTTCGATCTGACGCAAGATCCGCTGCTCATCATCCGACAATGCCATCGTCACCACCTCCTCTTGATTGACTCCTAGTCTCCCAGACTTGCGGGGTCCTGGCAACGCAGGTCAGAAGGGATTTTGCGAACCTTTACTCACCGGACCGGACTCGTCAGCACGGGGACCCCACGGCGAACGACGATGCGTCGAGGTGACGGCACTCCCCGGGCCGATGGCCTGCGCCCCGAATTTGTGGCGAATCTCGTCGATGGCATTACTAGCCGGTGCCCATGCCCGTTCGATGTCGTCCACCGTTGCTCCTTGAGCACTCCCAAGTTCCTCCAGTAGCGACATCTGCTCCGAAGGCTCTACCAACCCGCTTCCACTCACCCCGACCAGCCGCACGCCGCGACTCCAGGAAATTTCGGACAACAATGGATCGAGAGCCCGTACCAATGCTGGAGCCGATGCGATCGGACGTGGAGGCGTATGCGAGCGCGTAATGGTCTCGAAGTCGCTGAAGCGCACTTTGAGGGTGACCGTGCGCGCTGCCACACCCAAGGCTCGTCAACGCGACCCCACCTCATCGGCCA
>JBEIGJ010000059.1:0-12455 GCA_040381935.1 Acidimicrobiaceae bacterium
ATGTAAGCCAGCACTCCAATGCCCGGAGTGGCATCATTTTGTCCCAGTTGTACGGGTAGCGAGACGATCCACATCAACACACCCTGTAAGGCAAAGACAGTGACCAGGCTGATGATCGGGAAACGAGGTCCCCATCGTTTTCGCATTGCTCGATAGCGATAATCCTCACCATGTCCGGAGTTACGCCACCATAAGTAGCCCGCCAAACGAAGTCCCCACAGGGTGGTCAAGATGGTTATCAACCACTGCCGACCGCTATCGCCATCACCAACACCGCGCGCGATCCAAGCGGTGACGACAAAGCCCAGACCCCACACGATGTCCACGATGGACGCGTTCTTCAAGAACACGCTGAGCAACCACGTCCCGATCATGACAATGGCGATTCCCAGTGCCGACCACAGCATCACCTCACCCATCAATCCAACCCTTCATCCCGGAATGTCTTCAGCATGAAAACATTCAGTAACTCACATCATGGCTCGTCGCGCCCTGAGGGCAGCATCCACAGTCCTATCGAGAGCGATCCACTGATTATCCAACCATTCAGTGAAGGCCGTGCCCCCATCGGTCTCAACTGCGGGGATATCGCCACGCGATATCCGCTCCAAGGCGAAGCGCACCGGAGGAAACGGTCGACTCAGGGCCCGCAACATCCCCCCGAACGTATCAAGACCCTCGAAGCCCACATGCCAACCAATGACCACATCAGCCGAACTATTCCCGCGCAATAGCGCAATGGCCCCAGCAGGACGGGGTGGTAAGAGATGTTCCAAGGCTTTTAAACCCTCGACGCGGATACTGGACTTGGCCTCCAATTTTTCCAAGGCACGAGCTCGCTTATCGGGATTAGCTCGCGTTCCTTCGGGAAAGATGATGCCCACTGTCTTGGAGTCAGCGGTCGACATCAAGGTCTCGAGTGCTTCTAACTCTGGCGTGGAGTCAGGAGCCTGTCGATCGAGAAAATGATTCGGTAAACGTTGACCAACAATGTCTAGACAGGGATCACCCAGTAGTTCACGCTTCAAGACGTAACGGGGATTCATACCGGCAACGCTGGTCACCACGTAGGCCGACACCAATGAATCGGCCAGACTCGCATGTCGCGCCAGCAAAATGGCCGGCCCCGGACGCAAAGCCTCCACATTTTCCACTTCAACTCGCACACCACAGGTCAAACGCAAGGCTCCCAAGAGACGGGCCGCCCACCATCGTTGTAATCCGTAGTGCGCTCGGAGGTTGCGCCGTTGGCCGATCAACCACAGCACCGCTGACACTGTCACCCCAATGATCTCCAACCAGGCCCAGAGCACGGCAAAGGCCAGCAGTCGAACAATCGGAAATCGGAAGCGTCGCCGAGTGGCGTCGATCAGCAAACCACCGACCAACCAGACTGGGCTGAGCAGGGTCAAAAGAACGCCGCCCACATAGAGACCCGGAACGGTCATGAGCCGACGCTTCATGACCTGATCGTAGAGGTCGGCATCCGGTGAGAGCGGACACGGAAGGCGTTTTCGATCCCGTTCTACCCCCTGCCAATGCGCCAGGATGGTCCAATGAACAGTGAGCCATCCCCGAACCCGCCCTCGACGCCGACATCGCTGGCGGCGAATTGGAGTCGATCGCGATCATTCGCCCTCATCATCGTGTTGTACGTGATCGCTATCGGTGGCGGTCTGATAGTGGCTGGTTCTTATGGGACCGATTCTCCTTTCACCGCTCTCATCGTTGGCTATGCAGTTTCGGTAGCCTTTCTCTATCTCGCCAGTCAGGTGGTCCGTAATGGCTCGACCTTTGATGCCTGGTGGAGTGTCATGCCTCCAGCCTTTGCCATATGGCTAGCCATCATCTTCGACGAGGCTGGAGAATTCACCGCCGGTGATCAACGGCGTTGGTTGGTAGCTGTTCTTGCTGTGCTGTGGGGATTGCGCCTCACGGCCAACTGGGCCATTGGTTGGCCTGGTCTTCATCACGAGGACTGGCGTTACCGCCTGCTGTACGAAAAGACTCCCATGCCGCGCTGGGCCGTCAGTTTGACCTCTGTTCATCTCTTCCCTTTGATTGTCGTTACTTTGGGGTCGTTGCCGATGGTTTCCATCGCTACTGCCGACGAACGATCCTTGGGAATTTTCGATCTTCTCGGACTGATCTTCGCTCTGATCGGTATCGCGCTGGAACATTTTGCCGATGTGGACCTACGCCGTTTCAATCGCACCAAGGCGGCCGGTGCGGTTCTCGACCGAGGTTTGTGGTCACGGTCTCGCCACCCGAATTATCTCGGCGAGATGTTGTGGTGGTGGTCATTGTGGCTCATTGTCTTGGCCGCTGATCCCGGGGCCTGGATCACCGGCATCGGAGCGCTGTCCATGACCATCATGTTCTTGACTGCCAGTATTCCCTTGGCCGAACAACGCAGTGCCGAACGTCGTCCGGGCTGGGAGACCTATCAGGCCTCGACTCCGTTGCTCATACCCCGTTTACGCCCCCGCCGTTGAAAGAGATCAGTGAGCACCTGAATAAAAGGCCAGGTCAGTCAGTATTTCTCAGCCACTGACAAGAAATCCTCGCAACTTGTTCAAGAACTGACATCGGACGGCCGATAGTCCTGCGTGATCAAAGTTGCCCTGTCTCATATCACCGCCGTCAGCGGAAGTCTGACTGCACTTGGAAGCGGGGCCATTGCCTGGTACCGCCAGCGCTCACGAACTCAACAGTTGGTCAAGAGTCTGCGCAATGAGCACCAGCAGCTCGCCGATGCCAATGCTCAATTGGCCCATGCCGCATCCCATGACTTCCTCACTGGTTTACTCAATCGACAAGGGATGATGGCACTGTTGGATGCATCACTTGATGAAACCGGAGCAAGTTGCCGGATGGCGGTCATGTATCTGGACATCGATCGCTTCAAAGGCATCAATGACTCCCTTGGTCATGCCGCTGGTGATGAACTTCTGCAACTCATTGCCCAGCGTCTTACTGACACTGTGCCCGATGGCGCCCATACCGCTCGTTTCGGTGGTGACGAATTTGTGATCTTGGTGAGCAATGTCGCACAACTCGATCAAGTCATCGATCAAGCGCAGGCCATCGCTCGAGCCCTTGACACCGAATTGGACATCAATGGCAAACCGGTACGAGTGTCATCCAGTATCGGTATTGCTCTGGGACCAGATGAAGGTGATACACCGCGTGATTTGCTCGGTTTTGCCAATGCTGCCTTGCATCGCGCCAAACGAAGCGGTCGCAATCGCGTCGAGATATTCACGCCACTGATCCGCACTGAGATGACCCTGCGAGCACGGGAAGAGAACGACCTCCGACGCTCGATCAACGCTGGAGACATCGTTCCGTTCTTTCAACCGGAATTCGATGCCACAACTGGCACCATGGTCGGTGCGGAAATATTGGCCCGTTGGTTACGACATGACGGCACGATCACCAGTGCCGGGACCATTCTCTCCATGGCTGAAGATGCCAGCACGTGGGAGCGTCTCACTGGAACTGTGATGGAACAAGCGCGACCCATTATCCGTCGCCTCGCAGCAACTGGACTGCCACCAGGATTTCGCTTCCGGGTCAATGTTCCCCACCAGTGCACACCAAATGCTTGGCGTGATGGTTTCCTGCTCGAGTATTTCGACGACATCAATCTGCACTTGATCACGATCGATGTCTACGAGACATCCGTGCAACGCGAAATGAACACCGCTTTCGACGTATTGGCCAACCTCCGTCAACAAGGCGCTCGAGTATGTCTCGAAGTGGACGGGGACAGCAACGGCTCCTGGAGTGTTCTGCGATCGCTTCCGCTCGATGAGATCCGTGTCGACCGCACGCATGTTGATTCGCTCAGCCTGGCCCATGATGATCGCTCTGTGGTTCGGGCGCTGGTCAATATGGGTCACTCCATGGGACTCACTGTGTCAGCCGATGGCGTAGAAACCGGAGCAGAGTCCGATGCTCTCTTGGCCCTTGGCTGCTACCGACATCAGGGCCATCTCTACTCTCCGGCCATCACCGCCTGGGCTCTCGAAGATCTGCTTCTCGAATGGGCTGTGGATCGCGCCGTTGACCATCTCATGGCCTAACGTCTCTCTTTCGTGTCCTCTCAACGCCTCGGTGTCTTGTGGATGCTGGCCAGTGCTAGCGCCTATTCGCTGTTCACCGTCTTTGGTAAGAATGTCCTCGAGGAGTTAGGGACCCTCGATGTGCTTTTTTGGCGTTTTGCGATTGCGGTCCCCGTGGCCTGGTTATTCATCATGGTTCGCTACCGGCGCGGTGGACCTCACCCCTGTTCCGTGGCCTGGAAACCGCGGTTTTGGGCGGGAGTGATCTTTGGAGCAGTGGCCTGGATGGCTTTTGCCGGTCTCGACAACCTGCCGGCGGCCTTGTACATCGTCATCATCTACACCTATCCAGCGATGGTGGCCGTGGGATCACGTCTACTGGGTAAGCCCATGCCCTCACAAGTCTGGCTGGCCGTGGGAATCACACTCATTGGTATCGCCTTCACCGTGCCCGAAGTGGTCAACGGTGCAGGTGGGGCCACGATGCTGGGATTGGTTTTCACTCTCGGCAATGCCCTGTTGTATGCCGGATACGTTCTTTTCAGCGAACGTCTGGTCACCGGTCAGGGTGGCGGCGACGGACTGGTGGCTTCAACTTGGAGTTTGACTGGATCCCTTGCTTTTGCGGTGGCAGTCACTGCCGTGTCGTGGCCAATCACTGTTCCCCAGACTTTCAAGGGAATCTCATCCATGGTTGGCCTTGGTGTGATCAGCACCGTGGTTGCCAGTATGGCTTTCTTTTTAGGGGTGAAAAGGCTGGGTCCAGCGGCCGCAGCTCTCATTGCCTCCACTGAACCAGTACTCACCCTGATCTGGATCGTGCTCATTCTTGGTGAGTCGCTGGTACCAGTTCAGCTTCTAGGCGCGGCCTTGGTCATCATCGGAGTCATCTGGTCACAAAGAGCCCAAACCGAAGCCCCTCTTCATCAATCGACCAATGCTTGAAGTTCATCGACGCGCACGCTGACTGGTGTCGAGATCACTTCATTGGGGAGCGAACCTCCGCTACCCACATTCGACGTCCAAGCAACCCGCCAACGAACTGCCACCGTACCGGCGAACACACCATTTGGCCGACTGGTCGAAGCATGGCGGTACGTGTACATACACGATGAAGTTCCTTCGTCTCCATCACGCGGTTGCCAAACCTGACCAGGACCAAGGCAGCTGACCGAACCTCGTCTCGAACCCGACGGGGTTGGATCATCTTGAGTGGAAAAGGTCAAACCAATGGGGGTGGCGGTCGTACGCGCCCAGATTGGTCCCGTTTGTGTCGGTATCCAGGCATACACGCTGATCGGAACCCAGTTCGAGGCGTCCAACCACAACCATGTCCCCACCTTCACCACCCCGGCGTCCGCTGGAGGCGCCATTCGCAAACGTGGCTTGGGAAGAAGACTGCGCACCTGTACTGCTGCTTGTCGCGCCAATTGGTTGCCCTCCACAGTCGGCACCCACACCAAATTTCGGCCATCAGGGCCGATGCGCTCGTACAGTCGATAGCGAATCCCACCCACCATTTTGGTGATGTAGGTGTCGTAACCCAACCTCATGTCATAGGTGGTCAACGTGCGCCACATGTATTGCGACGACGTTCCCGACGACGGCATCGACGACGAGAACTGCACACCAGCCCAAATCAAACCCTCACCCGACCCTCCGGAACCAATCGAACCATCAGCGGCGTAAATCAGGTTTCCCGGAGCGGTCGTGATAACTGACCATGTACCAACTACGACTGCACACCAGCGAATCATTGATCGAAAGCGCATAAATCCTCTCCTCGTCTCCAGTCCACAACTTGGTCTTCGATCCACAACCATCGTCCTTCGTGTTGGCGCATACTCCACGTGGTGATAGCGCTGTGAAGCGACTCATCGAAAACGCCACCGGCACTCATCAGAACAGTGTCATCGGTCAGACAGGTCGTCACCTCTGCCTGGATTGGGTCCGTGAACACGATGTCGTCAATGCGATAGCGCACTGAACCACGTCGTGAAGCAATGATTCCTGACTGCACTCTTTGGTCCATGAGAGCAGTCAGTCGTTCATGTAGCGGACTATCGGGAATCGCCAAGGAACTGACATCACACTGCTTCGGTTGGCGACCACATTCAATTCGTCGCATCATGACCGCATCGAACGACATCGCAACAACATCTTTGGCTTCCGCCTCGAGAGCAACTGGCTTCGTCGAAGTCGCCGGCTCCACTTGATCCGGCAGCGTTGCTACAACATTGGTCGATGATGGAGATCTAGGTATGAGAGATGGACTATCGGTAACCGACGGAGTCCCACAAGACACGGTCAATAGAGCGACAGCTCCGCTGGCCAAATACCATTTCCCTCGCTTCGTCACTGGTAGTTGCCATCTCATTCACTCCAAGATGAGATATACCGACATGAAAGTCGATAGGTCGCTCGGTGTGCATACCGGCACCCACCGGAAAGAATCTCAAAGCCGAATTTTTGCTGCCTTGCGGAGTCGAATACCGCCGGCGATTCCTTCAGGATTCAAAACCGCCGTTGCGATCAGCAAAACTCCACCAATGAAGACTTCCCATTGGCCGGTTCCGCCCGACACCCGGCCGAGGGCAAAAAATGCCACCCCAGCTGTGGACATGATGCCCGCGGTAGCTGCTCCCGACATACTGGTGATGCCCCCGAGGTACGCCACCGCCAGAGCAGTGAGTGAGGCCAAAGTGCTGTACGACAGATCAGATACCGAACCGAATCGATAAGCGATCAGTGTGCCTCCAACACCGGCGATGAACGACGACATGGCGAAGAGCATCATCTTCACCCGAGTGACGTCAATACCAATTCCCGCTGATGCTCGTTCATTGCCGCGTACCGCCAACATCATGCGTCCAGATCCGGAGCGACGAATATTGGCCACGGCCAATGACAAGATCACCAAAATGACCAGGGCGAAAATGCCAAAGACTGGGCGTGATGTCTTGGTGCCAAAAATCAATCCGAAATCCCACGGACCCAAAGACGGATTCGGCACCTTTGCGCCACCTGTTGAAATATCTCCAATGACTGAAGGATTTTTGAAAACGAACTCAGCAATGGTCACCCCTCCGGCCAAGGTGACGATGGCCAAATTGGTCCCGCGCACTCGCAAAGCAGGCAAACCAACGAGTAATCCAAACACAGTGGCTCCGAGTGCCGCTAAGAGTGGAGCCAGAGGAAATGGAACGTCATAAGACGTGGCCAACTTGGAGAGTGCAAATCCAGCAATACCGGCAAAGGCCATTTGCGATAACGATGTCTGACCACCAAAGCCGGTGAGTACCACCAGTGACAAAGCGATCACGGCGGCGATGATCGAGGTCATGATTGCAGCCCGCCACAATGGACTGAGCAAAACAATGCCGGCCAATGCCGCAATCGTTGGGACCAAGACCGAGAAAACCGTGACTCGCGCTGCCGGAACTGCGGGCAATTTCCACGATGACACCGCCCCGCGTTCTGGAAGACGCTCCCCCAAAAGAACCATCGTCACAATGATGACCATAAAGGGCAATCCCTCACGCGCTCCGTACGCCGGGAACCAACTGATGTCATTTTGCAGTTTGGTGAATGTGGACTGCACCATGCCGATTGCCATGCCGGTGATGACTGTGGGCCAAAAGAATTGGAATTTGCCAATGAGAGCAGCCCCAAGAGCGGGAATCAAAAAACCAAAGGTGAAAATCCCCGGATTCAATTGCAATTGGGGTGCCGCCAGAATGGCGATGAATGCCGTCACCACTGAAGACAGAACCCATCCCATGCCCGCTAAGAAATCTGGCGAATACCCCAATAAAACCGCACCTTTTTCGTTCTCGGCGGCAGCTTTGGTAGCCAACCCGATCCGTAGGTATTTTCCTCCAGCCCAGAGCAGCGCAGTCATGATGACCACGATCAGTAGTAACCACAGACCATCGCGAGGCACGATCAGATCGTCAGTGATCGTGACTGACTCCCGGGGAAGTATCGATGGGACACGAATCGCCGTAGCCCCTGAAAAGCGACGTTCGACCAAAGAAATGAAGACAATGATCAAACCCACAGTGGCGACGACTTTGGCCAGAGCCGGAGCTTGTCGTAAGGGACGGAAAATCACTACGTAGAACAGCAGTCCCAAGACTGCTGCTGTCAAAAGAGCAAGGAGCAAAGCCCAGCGATACCCCACATCGTCTCCGAAGTGATACCGGTCTGGAAGACCTGGTATCGGAAAGGGGTACGCACCGTTGCGAAGATCAGCGTAGACGTATGTGCTCCACATCGCGGTTGCGCCCGCAGAGAAGTTGACAACTCCCGAACCTTGGTAGGTAATGACTAAACCAACGCCAAGAGCAGCGATGATCGCTCCGGCTCCACTTCCGAGCAGGATGTAGAAGAGATAGTCAATCACAACGCAGACTTCGGTTGTGCCGGATCACGGATGGATCACGGGAGGTATGGCTTGCTGTCGACCAGTCCTAAGCCGTCCACCGGTCCAATGACTCCATCGCCCTTGTATTCAGCAAAGGGGAAGACATAGGAACATACCGACGGATACTTTTCGGACGATCCGCACTCGATTGGGCTTTGACCTCCAAACAGGAACAGATCTACACCAGCCTTCAGATAGTCAAAGAGCGATTGGCCCGTGACCTCCAAACCATCAGCGTTCATCTGATTGGCGTAATCCACGAGTGACATGTAGAGCGAGTATCCAAGGCCATTCAGACCCAAGGAAGCTACGGTCACCTCTTGTGGTGTCACACCGAGAACTGGGGCGAGCAACTCTCTTTGCAAGAGTCGATCTGGGGTATCGACGTCCTCGGCGAGTCCAGCAAACACCCAACCCAGCGCATCGTCACCAACGACATCGATGACTGACTTATCGGCGCAAGCACTAGTGGTGATCACCGGAATGGTGATGCCCAATGATGCCCGACCGCGCATGGTGCCAATACACCCAGCATCGGTATAGAGCGAGACGATGACATCGGGATTGGTCTTGGCTGCTTCGCGCATGAGTCCCTGATAGCCGGCATCAGTTTCGTTATCTCCACCCTTCACGGCGGTCCAAGCGATACCGGCCTTTTCCAAGGCTGCTTGAAATGACGCTGCTGTTGAGTTAGCGCCTGCGTTATCGGAATGAACCATGCTGACTGTCGAAGCGTTGAACGTATCCTTGGCCACGGCCGCAATCGCTCCACCCAATGTGGCATTACCACCAGTGAGGAACAACGCATTGGCGGTGTAGTCCGGAGCCAGAATTGGCAGGACTCCAATGACAGGCAACTTCGCCGCTTCAAAAGTCTTGTAATCAGGGAACAAATCAAAGCCCAGCAAAATCAGTTCCACGTTCTTGCCGACCAACTCTTGGGCACAAGCCTGTGACGTCTCTGGAGATCCTTTGACGATGCAGGTCTCTAACTTGATAGGACGACCGCCCATTCCGCTGTTTTCATTGGTCCATGCCACTGCAGATTCGATGAACCGGCGCATGTTCGGAAAATCGAGGCCGGGCGTGCCCTCGGTATTGATGAGACCAACAATCATTTCCGGTCCAGTTGGTGGACCACCATAGATATCCTCTTCAGTTGAGGGCAACGCCGATGATGGCGGTGCTTCAGAACTTTCGGATTCCGGAGCATTGGTCACTGCTGAGTCACCATCACCCCCACCACAGGCGATGATAAAAAGGCTGCCGGCAAGAGCGGTGGCGAGTGCCGTGCGGCGTCGCGATGATGTTCTGGCTCCTGAAATCGATGATCGCTTCATTCTTTTCCCCTTGTTGATGACGCTGTTACGACGACTATTAGTTGGCAATATTGGACGGCACCCAACTGCCATGGAACCCAAAGGGCACCCGAGGCAGATGAACCGTCGCTATCGGATCGGCGCTCATGGTTTTGGCGTCGAAGATCACATATTCACTCGTGTCCGAGGGGGCGTCATAGATGAAGGTCATCAAGTACCCGTCGTCCTCGGCTGTACCTCCGGCTGCCGGAGCAAATACCGCTTCTCCTGACACTCGGCCCTTGCCCAGTTCAATTGAGGTGCGAGTTCCGGTCTGACGGTCGTACTTCAAGATGGCGCCGGCGTCCACTTCACCAAACCCGGCATTACCCATGGACATTTCGTATCCGTACCGATGCTTCTTGCCGATCACAGCATCGTTCACCCGTGGGAACTCTGCAGAGCGGTCGTCGATCTGTTCCTCGCTGACTTTGCCAGTGCGGGTATCGATCACCCAGCGCCACAACATGGGGAGCGGGAAGTCCATGGCATCCTTCTTCCAAATGTGTTCGAAACGCGCCACGTCGAGCACGATCTTGTCACCGTCTTCGTAGCTGTTCATCGGGTGGAATACGTAGCACGGATTGATGTCGTACCACTTCACTTGGGCATCGGTGCCGTTGCGGGGCATGACTCCGAGACGAGCCGGGTAGGAGTCACTCCATTCAATGGGCATCTTGCCTTCGAGCGCCAGGTCCAAATTGAACACCGCCGGAAGATCCATGAAAATCACATAGTTCTCGGTGATGTTGAAGTCGTGCATCATCGTGGGACCAGTCACGGTGATCGGTTCCACCTGAGCCAAGGTGCCGTCAGCGGCAACCCGCAAATAGGTGAGGTACGGCGGCAGTGGCGCATACCCGAATGCCAGCAACTCCCCGGTGGTGGGACAAATCTTGGGGTGGGCGGTGAATGGACCCTTGAGCATGCCGTTGAAATCGGTCGGACCGACGGTGTTCAGATTTCCATCAAGGACATAGGGAAAGTGTCCCTCTTCAAGGGCCAAAATCTTGCCAGCATGCCCGACGATGTGAGTGTTGGCCTTCGAGCAGGTCATGTCAAGAGTGACATTCGGGTCAAGGATGTCGATCGACGGGTCCTTAATGAAGGGTGTCTGCACGTAACGATTGCGGTACCACTGGGCCTGGCCGTCACGCAAACGAACTCCATGGATCATGCCGTCACCGAAAAAGGGATGATCACTCATACCGGTAATCGGATTGGCACCGTTTCGCAGATAGCGACCATCCAGTTCAGCAGGGATACGGCCGACCACCGTGAGATCGGTGAGCGTGAGCTCTTCTTGAGTCGGACGGCCGTTGCCTTGTAAGTGGGTGGGGACTTCTTCGGTCAATGACATGATGATCTCCGTTCGTTACTGACTATTACTTGACCACATCAGGTGATCGGGCCCACATCAAAGTGGCATCAAAGCTCAAGGTGTAGTCCGGGGTGAACTCGATGATGACACGATGCGGTGAATCCAAAAACTGACGAAAGGTTTCAGCAGCGTGGGCGTTATCGGGACGCATTCGCTGGGCGAACTCGGGATAGAACCAGTCCTTGGTGGCCCGATCCTCATGGATGACACACGTTCCCTTATAGGTCACGGTCTTGCCACCGCCCATTTTCGATCCAGTGCTGTTGATACAGATCGAGGCTCGGGGATTGCGACGCAGAGCCGGAATCCGCTTTCGGGTAGCGGCCGCAGTCAACCAGATTTTGCCGTCCTTAGGGAGATACGACATCACCACCCCAAAGGGTTCATTCCGACTATTGACCCACATAAAGACGCACTCACCCTGAATGTTGACCAGTTTCGTTTCGAGTTCGGGCGTGAGAGCACAATTGGTCAGATCCTCGTAATCATCTGCTTCCCCCGAAGACACGTGACAACTGTAACAGGCGAAGCGTCTTGGACCATCAAGGAACGGAGCGGCGACCCAGCCGAGGTCCGGATCCGAAGTGATGCTCGCTCAAAATAAAAGTTGGCCCACGCCGCATCCGACTGACCTGCCGATAACGATCGAAAAGAACCACGATCAGGGTCAGCAGAGCTACGAAGAATGCGGTGTTGCCCAAGCGGATCTTGACTTCGTTACCACCGAGAAGGGCATAAAAGGCCAACACCGTTGCCAGATTGACTACCACCATCACGACATACAGGACTCGCAGAGTCCGCATGGTGATCCGTCGTTCATTCAGCCATTCGCTCAAAAAGGTGTTGACGACAATGACCACCGTGGTGCCGGCGATGATCGACCCCGTCCCCACCTGAAAGGCCGGCAGGATGTTGGCGAAGATCATGGCGATCATGGTGGTGAGGAAGACCTTTTCCACGAAGGACCAACCAAACGAAGCCGTTGGTCGCACCACCCGGCTCGGCGGGTCCCATCCCAAATGTGCTCCAATGACGTCGGCATCAATTGTTCGTGGCCAATCATGATTCAAAGGAATCCGGCCATCACCATTCCCTCTGTTTTCTTGGCGCAGAGTCCTCAACGAACTCACAACCGTAAAAGTCACCACAATGATCAAAGCGATAGTGATCAAAGGTCGGTTTGACAACGAAGAGGCCCAAGTCGAATCAGGACTCACACCAAA
>JBEIGJ010000060.1:0-11932 GCA_040381935.1 Acidimicrobiaceae bacterium
GCCGTTCTACTTCGTGACCCTGTTCGTGGCGCTCACCAGCGCCGCCGGTGGGGGCGTCGATGCGTTCGTGCCGTTCTGGGTGCTCGTAGGCTTAACGTACGTGATCGAGCAGACCTGGTCGGTGCGACGCGGTGGTTGGCGGGCCATGCTGCTGTCGATCGCCATCGTGCCGGAACTGCTCCTCAACCTCTTCCTCAACACCGTGTACGCGTTCGCCATCATCGCCACACTGTTCGGCAGCTCCGAGCAGTGGGGCCAGAGGAGTGGCGGCGATGATCCGACCGGTGCGATGACGGTCTCGCCCGCTGCGAGATCCACCGGCTCGCACGGCTGGCGCGCCTCCTGGTGGGCTCGCATCATCGAGTCCTCCGTTGCACTGATCGTCGGTTTTGGGATGTTTCTGGTGTTTACCATCCCTTTCGGGCATCTGCCCACGGCCTGGACAATACTGTCGATCTACGTGGTCGGCGGCTTCCTCGCCACCGTGTTCCGACTCATCCCGCTTCCGATGTCCTGATCGGGAGTTCCTGGGAGCTCACTCCGCGGGCACGTGGATGGCGCCCTAAAGGGCGGCCGTTACTGTGAGCGGGTGACGGGAATCGAACCCGCGTTCTCAGCTTGGGAAGCTGATGTTCTGCCTCTGAACTACACCCGCAGAAGTCCCCAGAATACCGGCGGGACCGGGCCTGATCACCTGTCAGCGAGGCCCGGTCACCAACTACGGTGAAAGGCGTGATTCTGTCCGATCGAAGTCTGCGTCAGGCCTTGTCTGAGGGTCGCATCCTTATTGAACCTTTGGATGAAAATCTGATCCAGCCATCATCCATCGATGTGCGTCTGTCGAACCTGTTTCGGGTGTTTCGTAACCACACTGCCGGGGTCATTGACGTCAAAGAGGATCAGACCGATCTCACCGAACTGGTGGAAATCCCCCTTGATGGCGTCTTCATGCTGCATCCGGGGGAATTCGTTTTGGGGTCAACATTGGAACGCATCGCCGTACCGAATGATCTCGTGGCCCGCATCGAGGGCAAAAGCTCCCTTGGCCGACTCGGATTGCTGATTCACTCCACGGCCGGCTTCATCGATGCCGGTTTCGATGGACATGTCACCTTGGAATTGGCCAATGTGGCGAGTCTGCCCATCACCTTGTACCCCGGAATGAAAATTGGTCAGGTCAGTTTCATGCAGATGACCACGCCAGCGGATCAGCCGTACGGTCAGGGGGCGCGCGGATCGAAATATCATGGGCAACGTGGACCAACCCCCAGTCGATATTTCGAAAACTTTCGTACCGACTGACCAGGGTCTCTGAAAAGGACCTTCGTACCGGATATCTGGGACGAAGTGACCTGGGGAACTAACCAGTGACCCGTATCGTCTGAGGTGTATGAAACTTCACACTTCTAGGCGCGCTTCATTTCAACGAGTTGTCGTTCCCCTCACCGCCTTGGCTCTGGTAGCCGTTGCATGTTCGGGTGACTCAGACGGCCAAACCGACCGAGCCGACGCCATTCCAGTCTTTGCGCAATTCGATGATTGCGCCAATGTTCTCGATTGGACCAAGACGGAAATGCTCAAGCGGGTCGGGCCCTATGGTCTCGAGTCGTTCCCATGGATGTACGCATCGGGTGGCAGTGACGTCGCCGTCAAAGAACCAGCGATGATGGAGGACAGCTCCATGTCCTCCGATGGACGGATAAGCGCTGACACCTCGGTCACCAACACTCAGGAGATTGACGTCGACGAAGGTGACATCATCGAAACCGATGGTCGATTCGTTTACAGCATTGTCGACAACCGTCTGCGCAGCGTCGACCTGGACACCAACACCCTCTTGAACGAAATTGATCTGCCTATTGGTGACGCCCAGATGGTTTTGAGCGGTGATCGACTCGTGGTCGTCACGACGTCGTGGGAAATTTCAGCATCGGCAATCATGACGCAGTACTCCCTCAAAGACGGTGAACTGACGTTCGAACGACGTGATCATCTCGAGGGTTGGATGGTTTCCATGCGCGCCGTTGACGGCGTGGTGTTCTTGACCTTGCGTAGTCCTTTGGTGGAGCGCATCGATTTCGTCTCGCCGCGCGACGGTTCCGAGGAATCACTGGAGGCGTCGGAAGAGCGCAATCGTGAGGTCATCGAAGAATTGACCATCGATCAATTGCTGCCACGCACCTTCGAGGAAAGCGAACTTGGGGCGCGAGGTGACAAGTCGATTGCCGTTGATTGCTCGACCTTGGGACATCCTGATCAGTTCAGCGGATGGGGTGTGACGTGGGTGGCGAGTGTCCCTATGGACAAAGCACCTTCGGTGCCTGTGGGCAGCGTGGGAATCTTGGCTGACTCCAACAATGCGTATTCATCATCCAATGGCCTCTACGTCGCAACAACTCGCTGGAGCGACACGATTTATGAGGAGTACGTTCCAAATCGTCCGCAACCCCCGCAGACCGATATCCACGCTTTCACTCTCACCAAAGGCACAACAAAACTTGAGTACAAGGCTTCTGGCCGAGTGGATGGCACATTACTGAACTCATACTCAATGTCAGAGTTCGATGGGGCGCTGCGAGTTGCAACGACCACCTATGAGTACGACTTCGGTGGAGGCCAAGACAACGGTGTGCATATTTTGCAGATCGATGGTCGCCAACTGAAAGAGGTAGGTGCGGTCACTGGTCTCGGGCGCGGTGAGCAAATCCAAGGAGTGCGCTTCGACGGTCCGCGTGGTTACGTGGTGACGTTCCGTCAGGTCGATCCGCTCTATGTGCTGGATCTTGCTCAGCCAGCGGCCCCCAAACTGGTGGGAGAACTGAAGATTCCTGGATATTCCACTTACCTCAAGCCAATTGATGGTAATCGGGTGATTGGTGTGGGCATGTCGGGAACGGAAACCGGACAGATCACCGGTACTCAGGTGTCACTGTTCGACGTTTCTGATCCGAGCAAGCCAGTCCTGATTGCCACTCAAGAGATCGGTCAGTGGAGCGAGGCGACCTGGGATCCCCACGCATTCTTGTGGTGGTCGGCAACAGGTCAGATCGTTGTACCGCGTGAGTTGGTATGCGAAGTAGCCGGTGGCGAAGGCTGTGAATCGGCGGTCGTGCTGAAATTAGAGGGAACCAACCTGGATGAACAAGGTCGTATCTTCCAATGGTTCCCTATTCGTCGAGCAGTTATTGCGGAGGGCCGTTTGGTCACGGTGAGTGCTGGCGGAGTGTTGGTAGTCACTTTGGACACCTTGACGCCCATCGCTGAAGTGCGCTTCGACATCCCGGGAACTGATGCCGAAGACGATCTTCCTCCCTTGGTGCGCTAACCACTGCGTACACTGCATGGAATGTCCCATCCACTGCCGATCACATTCGTGACATCGGCAGTGGATGCCAGCACCCTGCCGGACTCTCCCGCTGAGGTTGCCTTTGTTGGTCGATCCAATGTTGGTAAGTCGTCTCTGATCAACGCCCTGGCGAATCAACGCCAATTGGCCCGGGTTTCAAATACTCCCGGCCGCACGCAACTGATCAATCTTTTCTCCTTGCCGAATGGATCGACGCTGGTTGATTTGCCGGGCTACGGATACGCCGCAGTGCCAGGGCGGATCAAAAGAGGTTGGCAAAAGATGATCGAGGGCTATTTGCTCGATCGAGAGCAGTTGGTCAATGTTTTTGTCTTGGTTGACGGCGAAATTGGGCCAACGAAGCTTGATGTGCAGATGTTGGACTGGCTGCGCGATAACGGCATACCGCACACCGTGGTGGCGACGAAACATGACAAGGTGAAGTCCGCCAAACGTCAGACACGCAAGCGTGATTTAGCTGCCGGATGCAATCTTGAACCTGGTGACATCGTCTGGGTGAGCGCGTCAAAGGGAATCGGCATCGACCAATTACGTTCGTTGGTGATGAGTCATCTCAGCGCCTAAGGCGCCAGGGTCATTCCCCGGCAACGGGAATATTGAATGGTGCTCCAGGATTGGCCAAAGCCTTCTCGCCGTTTTCGATGGCTTCCAAAAGGTGAATTGCGATATCGGCCACCTTGACTTGGTCCTCTTCTACTCCAGCCGCTTTGACGCCATCATCAAGCATGATGTAGCAGAACGGACAAGCTGTTGCGACTCGGCTCGCACCGGTACTGATTGCCTCACGAGCTCGCTCGTCGTTGACTTTGGTGCCAATTGAATCTTCCATCCACATACGGGCACCACCAGCACCGCAGCACATACCCTTGGTTCCGTTCCGCTGCATTTCGACGACTTCAATACCTTTGATCGAAGCCACAACTTTGCGCGGGGCCAAGTAGACGTCGTTGTGGCGTCCGAGGTAACAGGAGTCGTGATACGTGATGCGTTCTTCGAGCGTGGCCTTGCTGACATCCAACTGGCCAGTGTCGATGAGTTGCTCCAATAATTGGGTGTGGTGAATGACCTCGTAATTGCCGCCCAATTGCGGGTATTCATTGGCCAAGGTGTTGAAGCAGTGCGGGCACTGGGTGATGATCTTCTTCACGCCCATTCCGTTCAGCATTTCCACATTGGGAATGGCCAACATCTGGAACAAATACTCGTTACCAGATCGACGTGCCGAATCTCCCGTACACATTTCACTTGGACCAAGAATGGCCACATCGATGCCGGCTCGCTTCAAAAGTTTGGCCATCGACTGCGTGACTTTCTTGTTCTTGTCGTCGAATGAACCAGCACAACCGACCCAATAGAGATATTCGTGAGAGAGAGCCTCGCCGGGATCAACGATGTCGACATCTAGTCCTTCGGACCAATCGCCCCGCTCTCCCTGGTTCATACCCCATGGATTGCCTTGGTTCTCCATAGCGCGATAGGCATTACCCAATTCAGCCGGGAAGTTGCTTTCCATGAGCGACAAATAGCGGCGCATGTCGAGAATCTTGTCGAGAATTTCGATATTGACCGGACAGATCTCGTCACAGGCTTTGCATGACGTGCAACTCCAGATTTCCTCGGCTGTGATGCGCTCGAACAGCGAGTTAGCGCCGATAGTGATCTCTGCGTCCACACCAAGGGGGGGTGTCACTCGACCTCCGGGCGCATGGGCGGCAGTAGCAGCCATCACTTCGCCGGTTTTGAGAACAATCTCCCGAGGATCGAGTGGCTTACCAGTGGCATGGGCGGGGCACACGCTGGTACAGCGACCGCACATCGTGCAGGCATCGGTATCGAGAAGTTGCTTCCAGGTGAAGTCTTCGACCACTGAGGCACCAAAGGTTTCCAGGGATGTCTCGGTGAGATTGGGCATGGCCTTCATGGCGCCCTTGGGTCGATCGCGATCTTTGAGGTACATGTTCAAAGGTGACGTGAAAATGTGTCGCAACATGGTCATTGGCAAAATGATCAAGAAGGCCACAAAGGTAAGCACGTGGGCGATCCACCAGCCCTGGTGCCACAATTCGAGTGTTCGCTGGGCAGAGCCGTCCACGAGTTGTGCCAGGGGATACCCGATGAATGACCACTTCTCGTGGTCCATGTTCTCGCCCGATGCGGTGTTTTCGGCAATACGGAACATCTCGGCGCCGAATCCGGTGATACCAATACCGAGCAGAACGCCAAGGATGATGGCGTGTTCGGGCTTGGACTTGATGCGAATGCGATACGGACGCTGCACGTAGCGACGCACAATCGCCCAGATCACGCCACCGGTGAACATCAATCCGGCAAAGTCACCTACGAAGACGTAGCCGCGGTAGACATCGCCGTGAAGGAACTTGAGACTTTCGGGCAATTGGTGGTCCAGCTCCAATGCAGTGGTGACGCCAAGCAAAATCAAAAAACCGAAGTAGATCAGGGAGTGCATGAGTCCGGCGGCCGAATCACGTAACAGCGTGCGCATGTAGACGCCAGCCCGGAAATCAGCGAGCCGCCGCTTGGCGTTCTTGGTCGTGGTGCGACGACGATCGGGGGCACCGCGTTCCCAGTTGCGCATGCGATCGGCGAAGCGGAACGAACCCCACAGGACCAGAACGGGGATCACCGTGTAGAAGGCCAACTTGAGTGGACCGGGGATACCGCCGAAGACGGGACGGTGGATCGGAGAATCGCTTTCCCAACCAGTGAGCAGAGGCAAAATGCCCGAGACCACGATAAAGACCGCCATGAACGAGCCGATGGCGATGGAGATTTGGTAGGGCTTCAGACGTCGGGCTCCGGCCGCAACCGTCGAGGTGTCATCGTGGGTAGTCATGCACCCCGAACGCTACTTGCCCGCTACCAACACTGAGAACCCTGGTTCAGGGTTTGATCAATGCTTTTGAGCGAACCCGCCAAGAGGTCCTGGCGGAGTTCAGCCGAAGTATTGACGGTCCAATTCCCGAATGCGTCCGGCAAGTGTGGCCAACAATTTGTGTGACAGGGCCGGAATGGCATCAATAACAGCCAGGAACTGCCGTTGGCTGATCACCAATACGACGCAATCCGTATCAGCAGTCACCGAGGCGGTGCGGGGACCGTGGTCGAGGAGAGATAACTCTCCGACGACGGCACCGGGTCCGAGCGTGGCGACCTTTTTGCCGTTACGACGAACGGTGGCCGAGCCATTCATGATGATGAATGCTTCGCGTCCCGTCTGCCCCTGGTCGACAATCAACTTCCCAGCAGGAAGGGTGATTTCATCAGCGGCCTTGGCGATCTTTTCGAGGTCCTTGTTCGAGCACGAGGAAAAGAGCGAGACGTTACGAAGACTTTCGAGGTAGGACTTTTTGCTTCCCATGGGGGCCACTATATGACGCTCGTGAACTTGTGATGATCACCGAGCGTGTCCCAGTGGTCACGGGCGGGCAACAGATGGCACATTGTCACTGGTTGCTGGCGAGCATCAGTCACGTGCCGGCTTGCCGGGCCACTGCTTCGGCGGCTTGGGCCACACTGGCAGCGTCTCCCAGGTAACGGGCCTCGGTGACCAGAAGCCGGTCATCAAAGGAATACAGGCGTGGGGCGCCGGTGGGAATATTCAGTTCGGCGATAGCACTTTCGGAGATGTTTTCGAGATGCATGACCAATGCCCGCAGGGAATTGCCATGTGCCGTGAGCAAAACGGTCATGTCATCGCGCAACTGGGGAACGACCACATCATTCCAGTAGGGCATGACTCGGGCAACGACGTCCTTGAGACACTCGCTGGAAGGCAGTACTGACGAATCGAGAAAGCGATAGCGCCGATCGTTGACCGGATGTTCGGGACTATTCGCATCGACCGGCGGTGGCGGAACGTCAAAGCTTCGCCGCCATAACTTGGTCTGCTCAACACCGTGTCGTTCCGTGGTGGCTTTCTTGTCCAAGCCTTGAAGGGCACCGTAGTGACGCTCATTGAGACGCCAAGAGCGATTCACTGGTAGCCACACCTGGCCCATCACCTCGAGGGCCAGATTGTGGGTCATGACTGCTCGCTCGAGAACCGACGTATGTGAGGTGTCGAAGTACAGACCCTCGGCACTCATGGTGGCACCGGCCGCAGAGGCTTCAGCGCGCCCCTTTTCGGAAAGAGGGACATCGTGCCAGCCAGTGAAGAGGTTGGCCTTGTTCCACGTACTTTCACCATGACGGAGAATCACCAGTGTGCCAGCCACATGGTGGACGATATCGGAGGCGCCCTGATGCCGGCGAAATCGACCAGACTGTGAATACGCCCGATATTGGAATGTCAGACTGCGAATGCGGAGGTGTCAGTGGTGGTGCGAGGAACGAGATCTGACGATGGTGATGACCTGGGCACCCCACTACTCGACGATCATCCTGAAATTTTTGAGGCACCAGTCATTGGCCCGGCAGAGGCGCCGACCTATTCCATCAGTGAGTTGGTAGACGAAATCAACGACACCTTGGAATCCTCATTCGATGAGGGCATTTGGGTGTGGGGTGAGATCAGCGGCTTGAGTGTGAAAAATCGTCACACCTATTTCACACTCGTCGAACTCGAAGAAGGAAGTACGACCAAGCGCGCTCAGCTAAATGTCAACCTCTGGGCGGGCGACATGATGAAGATCCGTCCGATCATTGCCAAAGTTGGTCTGGAGTTGACCAATGGCATCAAGGTTCGTATCTACGGGAATCTCAATTTCTACGGACCCTTCGGCAAACTTTCTCTCATCATGCGCGGTATCGATCCGCGCTTCACACTTGGTGAGATTGCGCTCCAGCGAGATGAGTTGATTCGGCGACTCAAGGCTTCGGGGGATTACGACCGCAATCGAGAACTCGAGTTGTCACCCGTGCCGTTGCGTTTGGGTGTCGTCACTAGTGGTAGCAGTGCTGCATGGGCCGACTTTCGCAATCAAATCGAATCAAGTGGATTGGGATTTCGATTGGAGTTGGCCGATGTCGTGGTGCAAGGAGATCTAGCGGTCAACGCAGTCGCCCGAGCAATTGGTCGTTTCAGCCACAGGGCGGATCTTGATGCCATCGTGGTCATCAGGGGTGGTGGCAGCAAGACCGATTTGTCGACCTTCGACTCCGAACTCATCGCTCGGACTATTGCCGATTCATCGTTGCCGGTTCTCACGGGTATAGGCCATGAGATCGACCTGAGCGTGGCCGATGAAGTGGCTTTCGCCCAACACAAAACTCCGACCGCCTGCGCCGTCGCCCTCATTGATCGCGTCAATTCCTTTGTGACTGACACCGAAAATCTGTGGCTGGGGATTTCGCAGATTGCTTCACAACGAGTGGATTCTTCGCTGTCTGAGGTGCAACGTTTGACCAGAGAAATAGGAATACACACCCGTTCTGCTGTTGATCGCGCCGCTGAACGCTTGGACACTCGACTTTCGCGACTTCTCACCTGGGTGCCCAAAATCTTTGCCGATCGCTTGATGGAGATCACCAATATCGAAACCTCGATTCGCCTACTCGATCCCAAGAACGTTCTTGCTCGTGGATGGTCAATCACGCGCGATTCGAGGGGCAATATCGTGCGCAGTGTTGAATCGGTTGCGCCCGGCGAGGAACTGCGCACTTCATTGGCAGATGGCATAGTTGTCAGTGCGGTGTCGGCAGTGCAGGCTCTCGGCGATGATGGAATACTTCACGATGGAAAGTAGGTAAGGCGATGGCTACTAAGAAAAGTGATGAAATCGGTTACGCCGCAGCTCTCCGGGAATTGGAGACCATCTTGGCCGACCTCGAAAAGCCTGATGTCGACGTAGATGTCTTGGCCACCAAAGTTGAACGAGCGTCGGAATTGATCCGACTTTGTCGGGAACGTATCAGCCATGCTCAACTGCAGATCGAAAATGCGGTTGACGGGCTCGATTCGTGAATGCCCCGTAGCCTGACTGCGTGAGCGACACCGTTCCCCAAACTCTTGTGTTGGTGGCCCAGCGCGTCGAGGCGCGTTTGGAGCAATTTCTTCGAGTAGAAGAAGAACGCTGGTCGGCTTTCGACAGCGATCTGGCGCTGCCGGTCGGTGAGATTCGTCGCCTCGTCCTCTCCGGCGGCAAACGTTTGCGTCCGGCTTTTTGTTACTGGGGCTTTGTCGGCGCAGGAGGACACGAGTCTGATCCTGGGATCATCGATGTGGGTTCGGCACTCGAACTTCTGCACGCCTTTGCCCTTTTCCATGATGACATCATGGATGGATCAACCAGTCGCCGAGGAGTTCCCGTTACTCACGAAGTCTTTGCTGCTGAACATCGAGAGCGCAAAGCTGCAGGTGAAGATCGTCGATATGGCGAGGGTATTGCCATACTCGTTGGAGATCTTGCTTTTGTGTATAGCGATCAACTCATTGCCGGTATCGATGAAAGGGCGCGACGCATTTGGGATGAATTGCGTATCGAACTGAATATTGGACAACTGCTTGACCTCATGGGTACCGCTCGTCAGGAGCGACGGCGATTCAAGAGTGAGAGAATTTGTCGATACAAGAGCGGTAAGTACACCATTGAGCGTCCATTGCATCTTGGGGCGATGGTTGCATCTCCACAACAACAGCACACTTTGCTTCCAATGTTGAGTTCTTATGGACTGCCGTTGGGCGATGCATTTCAAATGCGCGATGACGTCATGGGTGTCTTTGGCGATAGCAGTCAGACGGGGAAGCCGGTGGGTGATGATCTCCGAGAGGGAAAGCCGACCCCCTTGTTGGCGCTTACCTGTGAGCGGGCTTCTGCTGAGCAAATGAAACGTCTCCAAAGAGTCGGTCGAGAGCAACTCAGCAACGATGATGTCGTTGAGGTTCAAGACATCATGCGTTCAACGGGAGCCCTGGACGAGATGGAATCCATCATCGATGGCCTCGTAGCCGAAGCGATCGCCGCTCTCGACCCGTTGCCTTTTGTAGAGAAAGCCAAGACCGAACTCGAGGCTTTGGCCCTGTATGTGAGTGCTCGCCAGGTTTGAGGATCAAAGGTACATGCGGGTTGAGGAATCATCCCCTACGCTTCGTCCAGTGAATGGAAAATATCTGATCCTCGGTGCGAGTGGATTTTTGGGGGCTGTCGTCCTTTCTGGTTGCTCGGGGGATAGTGCCGGATCTGGTTTGACACTTCCTATCGTGCGCTCCGTTCCGGAATCGACTGCGCCTCAGGGATCTACTACCTCGTTGCCGTTCTTCGAGGAGGCGTACACCATTCAAATCGGAGACACTCTTTTTGAAATAGCCCAGATCTTTGGAGTGACTGTGGAAGACCTCATTTCCTTCAATGGCATCGCTGATCCAGATGCCATCGAGTCAGGTCAAGTCTTGAAGATCCCGTCCCCGGTAAATCCGTCTGGAACGACGGTTCCACAAACAACATCGGCCCCGTGATCACGCCAAGTTGATGCATATCAATGCGAGAAGCGATGACGCGCAAGTTCCGGTAATTCATAGACTGATGACATGACGATGAGTGCTGCCGCTCCCTTCTGGCCGACCAAGGATCATTGGTCGGTGAAGATCCCCCTCGATACCGCTCATTATCGGATCGATGCTTTGCGTGAGACTGGTTTTTTCATGTTGCGTCCCATGCCCATCGATGTTCCTCGACACGAGTGGGAGTCACTCGAGTACATGGACTGGAAGAGCGGTGGCGACACCAACTTTGCTCCGTTGGCCTCTGCCGATGGCGAACTTGATTGCCGTGGGTTTTGGGATAAAGGCAAAACAGACAAAGATGCCTCGTGGACCACGAATGCCGAATTGGCTCCGACCCTACGTTCTTATGTTGATGCTGTCGGGGCAAATTTCGGTCGCGTGCGAATCATCAAACTTGAACCACAAGACCGGGAGTCGGCAATTCGCTCGATTCATCGCGATGACAACAACCGATTCAACCCGGAAAATGAAGGTTGGGTAGTGCGCACCTGGGTGGAACTCACGGATCAACCGGAGAGTTACATGTTGCTGATGGACAATGATGCTGATGGCCTTCCGGATCCATCAACAGAGCGTCGAGTTCACCTCTCTCGCGGCGCTCGCTATGTCGTTGATACTCAGCGCTTATGGCACGTTGTCGTGCATCCCGCACAGCATTCTCGATACGCCTTGATCACCAGTTTCGAAAGTGGCCCTGCGCTTGAGAAGTGGATAACTGCCGAAGCTGCTGTATCAGTGTGATCAACGGTTAGCAGCGACTATTTCGGCAATGTCCCGCATGATTTTGCCCATCTGGAAATCTTTGGGCGTGTAGACCGCGGCCACGCCGGCAGCGAGAAGTTTGGGACGGTCCTCTTCGGGGATGATGCCACCCACGATGAGCGGAATATCGACACCGTCTTTTCTCAATTCAGCCATGACGGCTGGGACGATCGCCATATGCGATCCCGAGAGAATGGATAAGCCGATCACGTCGGGATCTTCATCGCGAGCACTTGCGGCTATCTGTTCCGGTGTCAGGCGAATGCCGGAATACACGACTTCCATTCCAGCATCGCGAGCGGCCACGGCAATTTGCTCGGCACCATTGGAGTGTCCGTCCA
>JBEIGJ010000061.1:0-11833 GCA_040381935.1 Acidimicrobiaceae bacterium
ACGAGGCATGACTGAAGCGCTCACAGTTCTCGAAACATTCCGGCCAGTCCTCTTTGCCAATCTCTTTGGCAGCCCTGCAGCCGTCGTACCGGCCGGCATGGCCGAGGGTTTGCCCATCGGCGTACAAGTGAGTTCCTGGCGCTATCACGATCTTGCCTGTCTCAGCGTGGCCGCCATGATCGATGAGGCCCTAGGAATTCAGACACCCATTGATCCTGTTCTCTGACCCCACCGGCCACCAGAAATTTTCGGTCGCGCCTTAACCTGACAACGTGTCATCCCTCGTCGCTGTCGATTTACCCGGAGGACTCCCCTTCGTTGATGCTCTCCAACGCGCATGGGATGCAGGCAATGCCGTTCTTCCGATCGACCAACGTCTACCGCAGTCGGCCAAAGAGCGACTGATCCAGGCTATGGCCCCTGATCTGATCATCGATGCCCAGGGAACCCATCGCTTCGATCAGGCCCAACCTGTGGGGCCTGATGATGCCCTGGTGGTGGCAACCAGCGGATCGACGGGCGAACCCAAAGGAGTGGTGTTGACCCACGCCGCGATCGCGGCTTCGGCACGGGCCAGCTCTCAGGCATTGAACGTGGACCATTCCGACCATTGGCTGGCCTGTCTCCCCGTCGCCCACATCGGTGGCCTCTCGGTCATCACCCGGGCGCTAATCACCGGTATCCCCCTCACCGTACTACCCGGGTTCGATGCCGATCAGGTGACGGCGTTGTCCCACGAGTGCACTCTGACTGCTCTGGTGGCAACTGCCTTACGCCGAATCGACCCGCGTCTTTTCCGGACAATTCTGCTTGGAGGAGGACGTCCCCCCGCCGAGCGACCAGCCAACACTGTGGCCACCTACGGCTTGACCGAAACAGGATCAGGTGTCGTCTATGACGGGCGTCCTCTCCCGTCAGTCGAATGTTCCATCGCCGATGACGGCGAGATATTGATTCGCGGACCAATGCTGATGCGCTGCTACCGCGATGGAACTACCACCATCGATGCCCAAGGCTGGCTGCACACCGACGATCTCGGATCTATCGAACCCGATGGCCTTATTCGCGTTGACGGTCGGCGCGGTGATGTCATCATCTCAGGTGGACAAAAGGTGTGGCCCGATGCGGTCGAAGCAGTTCTGGCGTCGGCCCTTGCACCTCACGACTTTTGCATCCTTGGCCTGCCAGACGAGGAGTGGGGAGAGCGCGTCATATTGGTGACCAATGATCGCGATATCAGTCTGGATACTGCTCGTAGTTTGGTGAAAGAAGAGCTTCCGGCATATTGCGCCCCTCAGGAGATTCGCTACGTCGAGTTCATCCAGCGAACAGCATTGGGAAAAGTCCGGCGGAGTGAACTTCGTAGCCAATTGCTCGAGACATGACGTCCCTGCCCTCACCAGTAGTTTGTGGTGATGAATCCCGCCAAGAGTTCGTCACCACTTGAGGATAAAACTGCACTCGTCACCGGGGCCGCGTCCGGTATCGGACGAGCGATCACAGCGAGATTCGTTGCCGATGGCGCCAGGGTGGTCGCTGGAGACGTTGACCGCGAGGGATTGGATCGTTTGACTGCCGAATTCGGATCGGCGGTTGCCACGATGTACTGCGATGTCACCGACGAGGACGATGTCGCAGGCCTTACTTCACTGGCACTGCAATCATTTGGTGGGTTGGACATCGTCGTTGCCAATGCAGGCGCTGGCACCTATGGCCTCATCGCCGAACATCCCCTCGAAGAATGGAAACGCATCATCGACCTGTGCTTGACCGGTGTCTTCATCACGTTGAAGCACACCGGCGCCCATATTCGTCCCGGCGGTTCGATCATCACCATTTCCTCTCTCAATGCCATCCAGCCCTCGAAGGGTATGGCTGCATATTGCGCGGCTAAAGCTGGCGTGGCCATGCTGACTCGGGTGGCCGCCATGGAATTCGGTGGGCGGGGAATTCGTGCCAATACCATCGCCCCAGGACTCGTGGAGACCAACGCCACCAGTGGCTTTTTCTCGATTCCCGATGTTGTCACCGAGTTCAAAGAGAACTCGACTCTGGGACGTCATGCATCTCCCGATGAAATTGCCAACGTGGCCGCCTTTTTGGCCTCAAATGATTCGGCCTTCATGAGTGCCGCTTTCTTGTCGGTCGATGGCGGCGGCAATACCGGCCGCTATCCCGATCTCCCGGCTATTTTCACTCGACTCAGCTCGTAGTTGCGGGCGTATCGGCGGTGTGGTCGAGAATCGCCGCTGACTCTTTCAGAGTGATCTTCACCGTGCGAATTCTCCGACCTTCAACTGCGGTCACCGTGAATCGCCAACCATCATGGTCGATACTCTCGCCCACCACTGGAACATGCTCCAGGGTTCCAAAGACGAAGCCGCCGATACTGTCCCATTCTTCATCGGGAATACTCAGTTCAAGTTCGTCATTGACATCGGAGACACTGGTTGATCCGTGAACCAAGTACTGGCCATCAGGCAGATGTTCAATGGCTTTACGATCGGTGTCGTATTCATCGACAATCTCTCCAACCAATTCCTCGAGACAATCTTCCAAAGTCACCAGACCGGCAATACTGCCGTATTCATCGGCAACGACGGCCAAGTGATATTTCTTTTCCTGCATTTCTCGCATGAGCCGGCTCACGGGCTTGTTCTCGGGAATGACCACGACACCGCGCATGTGCTTGTTGATCGGAGCCGCGCCATTGCCGGCCCGCTCTTGACGTACGAGATCTTTGATGAAGGCCACACCTTTGACATCGTCATCGTCGCCGAGAACTGGAATTCGGGAAAAACCATGTTCGATGGCGACATCCACGACCTGGGTCAACGTCGACGTGTAGGGAACCGTGACCATGTCGGGCAGAGGAACCATGATCTCACGAACAATGGTGTCGCCAAATTCAATGATCGATTCGATGAGATCTCGCTCTTCTTCTTCGATGACCTCATCATTCATGGCCGCTTCAACGATGCCGAGGAGCTCTTGCTCACTGACGAAGGGGCCCTGTTTCAATCCCTTGCCTCGCACGATGACATTGGTCAGGCTGATCAACCAGCCAGAAACCATTTTCAAAGGTGGAAACGAAACGAGAAGCCGTGTGCCACGGGCGGTCGTGAGTGCAGCCCGTTCGGGGTACAACAGTGCATAGGTCTTGGGAACAGCTTCGGCAAGAACGAAGAAGACGACCACGTTGAGAACGACACCGACAACGACCCCAATCGCCCCAAATGCCGAAGCGGCGAGGATGCCGGTCAGAGTCGCCTGCACGGTCTGGCACACATTCACCGAAAGCAACAGCGGGTTCACCCACTTTTCGGGCTCTCCCACCAATTCCTTCAAGGCCTTGCCTTGTCGGGCGCCACCTTCGGCCATTGCCGCCGCTTTGGGTTTGGTCATCCGCGACAGGCCCATTTCGGCCAATGACAAAAAGATCAGCACAATCAGGAGAATGAAAATGACCGCCAAGAGCGCCCAATCCGTAGCACCAACCGCCGCCAGCACAGATGTTGCCAACATGTTCATCGCTGTCATGAGGTTACCTCCTGCCGAAAGCCCAGCGGGACTTCACCATGCCAATGGAACTTCTCCAGCAAATCCCGTTCGCGTCGCTGCATGGCAGCAGTTTTGTCCGCAGTGTCGTGGTCCCAGCCCAGAATATGCAAGACCCCGTGCACGACGAGCAAGGCCATCTCGTCATCCAAAGTCCCTGCATGACCCGGGGCTTGCCGTTGAGCAACTTCGGGGCAAATCACGATGTCACCGAGAAGGAGGGGCAGGTCGCCCCGATCGGGCGGGGATCGATCCGGACCACGGCTCGCCCCAGTCGGGCCGCTCACCACTTCCAAGACTTCTCCCCCGTCAATAGGGAAGGACAACACATCAGTTGGACCAGCCTCATTCATATGTTCGGCGTTGAGATCAGCAATATCGGCTTCGGTGACGAAAAAGATGCTCAGTTCAGTTCCACCGCGTACCCCTTCATCGACGAGAACATCACCAGCAAGCCGCTGCCAACGTTCGACATCGACAGCCACAGTTGACTGCTCATCGGCACAGAACACTTCAGGCTCGGTATCGCCGCCGACCTTGGACCGACGACGAAACCTAGGTGGCCCGTCAACCACGGGAACTCTTTTCATAGGCGGCAACGATGTCCCCAACAATACGGTGACGAACCACGTCACTGGCGTTGAGATGCACAAATGTCAGACCGTCGATTCCGGTGAGAATCTTGTCGAGCCCGGTCAAGCCACTTCTGCCGTCGGCCACATCGACTTGGGTGATGTCGCCAGTGACGACCACCTTCGATCCAAAGCCAATTCGCGTTAGGAACATCTTCATTTGTTCGGGCGTGGTGTTCTGCGCCTCGTCCAAAATGATGAAGCTGTTGTTCAAGGTTCGGCCGCGCATGAAAGCCAACGGAGCCACCTCTAGAGATTGCTTTTCGTGCAACTTTTGCACTCCTTCGCCATCCACCATGTCGTACAGCGCATCATAGAGAGGACGCAAGTACGGGTCGATCTTGGCCATCAGGTCCCCAGGGAGAAAGCCCAAGCGCTCTCCGGCTTCTACGGCCGGGCGAGTGAGAATGATGCGCTGTACCGACTTCGATTGCAACGCGTGAACCGCGAGAGCTACTGCCAGCCAACTCTTGCCGGTTCCCGCTGGTCCGATTCCAAAGGTCACGACATTGCTGCGAATGGCATCAACGTAGCGTTTCTGTCCGGCAGTTTTTGGCCGAATGGTGCGACCTTTCGACGTCCGCAAAATGTCGTCCGTCAGTACTGCACTGGGACTCTCATCGATTTGCACCATGCCGATACAACGCTTGATCACCGCTTCGTCGATGTTTTCACCGATCTGCAGGAGACGAATCAATTCTTCGAAAAGTCGAGCCACGATTTCACCAGGACGACCGGAGATGGTCACCTCGTTTCCACGCACCGAAATAACGGCGTCAGGAAATGATTCTTCGATCAGACGCAAGTAACTGTCACGCGCTCCGAGGAGGCCGGCCATCAGATGGGATCCAGGAACGACGACGGTCGATATAGAAGTGGAGGAGGTCATTCGTTTCTCTCGCCCAACGGTATCCCGATTTCAGCCATCGGCGACCATTGGCGACCCATTGAATTCATCATGGATGGGGTGCCACCACATACCGGCCCGAGACTTCCCCCTGCAAAATGGCAGTGAGGACGGCATCCAGACCTCCAAGGGTGATTTCGTGGCCAATGACGTCGAGTCCGGCTGGTCGGAGATCACTGGCGATCCGACTCCATGTCTCAATGCGGCGAGGCATCGGGGTCTGTACCGAATCGATACCAAGCAAGGCCACGCCCCGCAAGATAAAGGGCATCACCGTGGAGGGAAGAGAAGCCCCACCAGTCAGACCGCTAGCCGCCACTGCCGCGCCATAGCGCAACTTTTTCAAGACGGTCGCCAAGGTCTGGCCACCGACACAATCCACGGCGGCTGCGTATTCCATGGTGCCAAGCGGTCGACCATCGTCTTGGGAAAGTTCCCGACGATCGATGACGCCAGTAGCGCCCAGGCTTCGCAAGTAATCGTGGGACGCGGCTTTGCCGGTGCTGGCCACGACTTCATGGCCCAGTCCCGCCAACATTGACACCGCCATACTGCCGACCCCACCAGTTGCCCCAGTAACCAGAACCGGACCGTCGCCCGGACGCAGACCCCAGTCTTGGAGGGCCATCACCGATAGAGCAGCGGTGAATCCCCCGGTCCCGATAATCATGGCCTCTCGAGCCGTGAGATCAGCCGGCATGGGCACAATCCACGGCGCTGGTACGCGTGCATAGCGGGCATAAGCACCATGGCGCGCCGTCCCGATGTCATAGCCGTGAGCCAAGACCAATTGACCAGCAGTGAAACCATCGCCATCGGCCACTACCCGGCCGGCGAGATCAACGCCGGGAATCAGCGGCGAAAGCCGCGCCACTTTTCCCGACAGCGTGGATGCCAAACCATCTTTGAAATTCACACTCGACCACTCGACTTCGATCAGGACCCCATCGGGGGCGATGGCATCGAGCGTCACCGAGCGCACTCCCCGTGTAGGTGCATCCGGATCATTGGAAAAGACAAAGGCCGGGAAGGGTTGTTCGACAGGCGACGAGGGCATGGGTGAAGACATGACCGAAGACTAGACCTGCCCCGGCAAGGACAAGATGGTGCGCGCGATGAACTCGATGCTTTCCAAGGTCTGGATTTCACTCGTGGAGTTTCCAGGAATGCCAACCCAGGTCACCCCAGCGGCCGCCAACTGACCAAGAATGTCGCGATGATGCTCAACCGATGACGCCGGATCATTAATCCCGACATCGGGATACGTCACCAGCACATCCAACCCCAATTGACCTTGGGCGCGATTTGGTGCCATATCGCGTAGTTCTCCTACCCGTTGCGCAAGCGTGGCGATATCTCCGATGTGTGCGGTGCGCGTTGTCGTCGACACGGTCTCATTCGACAACATGGGCATCCACCCTTGAGCGCGTTCGGCAACCCGTTGAACTGTGACCCGAGCATTGCCCCCAATCCAGATGGGAATCGGCTGCTGACGCGGACGTGGCAGGCAGATCACATCCCGGGCTTCAAAATGTCGGCCAGTGAACGACAGTGGCTCGCCGGACCAAAAACGCGGCAACACATCCAAGGCTTCGTCGAACAAATCATTGCGCTCGTCAAAATCCACACCAAGTGCCCGAAATTCACCCCGCTGATATCCCACACCCAACCCCAATGTGAAGCGACCCTCGGACAACAGATCAAGTGTGGCTGCGGCTTTGCCCAGTAAGAACGGATTGCGATAGGGCAAAACGCTCAAATAAGTGAGCAGCCGAATCCGCTCGGTCACCGCCGCAGCGTGACCCAAGGCAATGAAGGGATCCAAGGTCTGATGGCCGCCGGCATCGAGCCAACGTGCCCCAGGTGCGGGGTGCTCCGTAAAAGACAATCCGTGCAAACCAGCACGTTCGACAGCCCGTGCGATGGTTGTGACGCGCCCAGCCGCCAACATGTCACCAGTACGCCCGTGTGCATCGGGGTATTGGTACAAAATCTGCACAGAGCGAGGGTACCGTAGCCTCTCCGGTGCACCGACACTTTTCGGGTGCACGAACAACCTTTTCGGTGTTGGGGTCACTTCCCGATATACCGACGGCACGAAGCGGAACGGAATATGAAGATCGGCTACACCACCATGAACACCCCGGCCGATCTGGCACCGCGGCGCTTGGGTCCGCTGCTCGAATCTGCGGGTTATGACTCTTTGTGGATAGGCGAGCACAGCCATATCCCGGTATCTCGCCAAACTCCCTACCCCACCGGCGGTGAACTTCCCTGGCAATACACCACGATGATGGATCCCTTCATCAGCCTGGCGCAGGTCGCCGAACATACGTCGAATTTGGTGCTCGGATTGGGGGTGGCTCTCCCGCTCGAACACGACATCTTCGTGTTGGCCAAACAAGTCGCCACATTGGATCTCGCGTCACATGGTCGATTGCAATTCGGGGTCGGTGTGGGTTGGAATCGCGAGGAGTTGGCCAACCATCATTCGGTCTCGTGGTCGATGCGCTATCGAGCACTCGCCGAATGTGTCACTGCATTGCGCGAATTGTGGATCGCCGACGAATCCGAATTCCACGGCCACTACTACAACTTCGACAAGGTCTGGTGCCGACCCAAACCGCATCAACAGCCTCATCCTCCCGTCCTCTGTGGGACAGGCGGAAAACTGGGCACCGAACACGCCATTGCCTGGTCTGACGGATGGATGCCCCTCGATATCGCTCTTGGCGATGTTCCCCGGCGGGTACGGCGCTTCCGGGAAAAGGTGGCAGAGGCAGGTCGCTCACCGCTGCCGATATCTCTCGTGGCGTTCGGCGATCCGACCTACGACACACTTTGTGAATATCGCGACCTCGGTATCGAACGCGTCATTCTCGGTTCAGGCCGCGCTGGTTGGGAGGACCCCTCCGGTGTGCCAGCATTCATCGAGTATTACGCCAGCATGATCGACAAGCTCACGTGACAGTTGGAGCGGAGTCCGGAACAACGGCTACATCCATGCCGCGGCAACGTCCTCACTGCTGACAACCGTTGCCAACAGCGGCATGGTGTGTTCGAGAACCGCTGTCGCGTATTCGCGTGGCACACCGCAGACACCATCGCGTACGAGGACCACGTTGTAACCAAGGTCAACGGCGCTGATCACCGTACCCAAGATGCCAATATTCACCGATACCCCCGTGACGATGACAGTGTCGATACCCAGGTTCCTCAAGATCTGATCCAACGATGTTTGCGTGAATGGCGTCAGACCGTGGATTCGACTGACCACGATGTCATCGGGCTCGGGTCCAAGTTCAGTAATCAAAGCGGCTCCAGGTGAGCCACTGTCGATGGGAGTGCTACCGGTTTCCCGTCGGAGACGATTGTTCAAGGCAAAGACCGCACAGTTGTCGGCAGCACCGCGCCCATCAGGGCGATTCTCCGCCACGCAGTGCACCACCGGAACTCCTTTTTGGCGAGCCATCTCACAAAGACGACCAGCAACGGTTCGAACGCCACGTTCTTCCACTTCTTGGACCAATGTCTGCATCAGAGCAGCTGATCCGACGACACCTTCTTGGAGTTCCATCGTCAAAACAGCGGCTCGACCACTGGTCAACAAAGCCCGTAAACGATTCATGCTCTTTTCGCTCATTTGATTGTTATTCGCTTTTCGCTCATTTGATTGTTATTCGCTTTTCGCTCATTTGATTGTTATTGCTCATCATCAACTTCCGTCATGTGGGCGCCAGCACTGTCTCCCCTATGCTCGCAGAATGTTTGCACGAAAGAGAGCTTGGTCATGAGTTCGCCTCAACCACCTGCACCTCACCCCTCTGATGGTCGACCGTCTGATATTCGCAATGTCGATCCGGCACGGTACTGGGAAACCTTCGAGGAGAAGTGGACGACACTTCTGACCTATCGCTACCTCGGTCGGCGTCACGCATCACTCGACAACGGTGTCTCTGGCGACTTCATGACCATCCGCCACGATATGCGCAACACCACAGGCGGCATCATGGCAGCGCCGCTATGCGTCGCCTCCCCTGAATGTGGCGGGTTCAATGATGACGTCGTCGTTCCCAATCCGTTGATCGGCTCTATGCAAATTCTCGATCCAGCTCACGACGTGGGCGAACTCATGATCATTCCCGAGACCTTGCACACTGGACGCCGCTTGGGCTTCAGTCGCGCTCTGTTGGTTGATGCCGCCGACCCAAATCGGGTGATTGCCATCTCCACCGGCGTTGGTCTGTCTCTGGGCGATGCTCCCGAGGGCTACACCAAAGTGGACAATCCACCGATCGAGATCGTCGATTCCCCGGACTTGCCGCCCCTTCATCAGGTCTTTGGAGCGACCCGCTTGGAACGCGGCAGGTGGCAACTACCTGTCCTAGAGGCTGAATTGGCCTCACCCGATGCTGCTTTGCACATTGGTCCCCAACACATCGTGCTCGAAGCCGCGGCCACCGATGCCGCCCACGATTTGGCCAATGGGCCACTGCAAATCGACGATTGGTACGTGATGTTTGTCAATCGTGGAACCGAAGGACCCTTCGAAACAGAGACCGAGGTATTCCTCGGACAAGACAATCGCATCGGAGCGCGGATCAACTTGATCGATCGCGGCAGGAACGACCGCGTCGTCAGTTCAGCGGCTGCGACGTTCCACCGGGTTTGATCAGAAGTTAGATCGCGATCAGACCGGTTGACCGGAGAGCTTGCGTAAGTTGTCGCGCAATGCCAAGCGACGCTCTTCGACGCTGAGGCCGGCAAAGTCGCCGACCCAGTCGCGAGGCTCGGCCAATCCTTCTGGGTGCGGCCAGTCGCTTCCAAGCAAAATGCGGTCGGCGCCGATCAGATCACGCAAGACCGTGATGTCATCTTCGTAAAACGGAGCAACAGAAACATGCGAACGCAAGGTCTCGACCGGATCTTGTTTGTACATCTGCGGAGTCTTGCCATAGGAGCGCTTGAAGCGACGCACCAATTCATCAACCCAACCTGCGCCGAGTTCGACCGTGGCGACTTGCAACTTTGGCACTCGATCGAAGACACCGTGACAGATCATCGAAGCCAGCAGATCGAAAACCGGCCGCTCGATGTGAACGCCCATGACTTCGGTCAGCGTGGACATTTTGTGACCGGTGTACTTAATGGTTTCGCCCCACCGCTCCAAATAAATGCCGTAACCCGAATCCGCTCCATGGAAGGCGATGGCGATGCCGGCATCGGCGGCGATATTCCAGAAACGGTCATACATCGGGTCGGCCAGGGATCGATAACGATCAGGAGCCTGCACCGGCGCCGGGCGGAAGGTGACAAAGCGCGCCCCGAGATCGATGACCCGCTTCAATTCGGCCTCGGCCCGGACCGGATCGATGAGTGACATCAACGGCCCGGTGAGGATTCGTCCGTCGCGGTTGTATCCCCAGTCTTCGTTCAGCCATTGGTTGTAGCTGTGAAACACGGCGTACAGCGCATCGACATCCTCGGCCAACATTTCTTCGAGTCCAAGACCCAGACTTGGCAACACCCAGGCCAAGTCCACACCTTGAGCATCAAGTGTGGCCAAGCGAAGTTCACGCTGCCGAGCAGCTTGGGGGATGGGTCCCATCTTGATGATGTCGCGCAACTCGAGGCCCTCGTGGTTCTCGGCGCGGAAGTACATCTCCAATGAACCAGGCTGCCCGACGGGGTCATAGGTGGGATTCGGAATCAAGGTCAGCAGACGATCATTCACCAAAAGGGTGCGACGGCCGTCCACCTCGACCCAGCGAACGGCGTGGCGGTGTTCGCGCGGAAGGTGTCGGGTGACCGCGTCTTCTGCCTCGTAATAGTGCTGGTCAGCATCGGATAACCCGTAAGTGACGTCAGCAAGAACGGGACGGTCTTGAAGCAGAGACATGAACTTCCCCTTTTTTTCTGGCATCAGACTGGGTTTCTGACGCTGCGTCAGATTCTAGACCATGATCACGAGTTGAAGAGGTCCGAAAGTCCCAAATGCTGCCGATGCGCGTACCCATTCTCGATCGCCCGGTGGCCCATGAGCAGCGATTAGCGTCCAAGCGTGATGGAAATCTGGGAACTCATCGCTCGCGAGTCAATCCGAGATCTGGTGGCGCGCTATAACGCCAACGGTGATTCGGGACGGTTTGCCCAGGTCAGAGAACTCTTTTGCGCTGATGCGGAAATGAACATCGGAGACGGGCGGGTGTACCGCGGTCTCGATGAGGTGATGACCATTTTCACCAACACCAAGGACGGCACCGGGGCCACCAGTGGCCTCACCCATGTCCGCCATACCACCTCCACACACCAAATTGACCTGATCGATCAGTGCAACGCCACCGGACGCCTCTACTTCTTTGTCCTCACCGATATCGGGCTTGATCATTGGGGGCGCTATGTCGACCGCTATGTGATCGAAGGTGATCGTTGGAAGTTCGCTTCACGCCAGGTCACCGTCGATGGTTGGTCTCCACAATCGCTCTTCCCTCATTGATCGCCTGATGCCTTATTCGCGATCGCGAAAAGCATCGCGCGGACGTTGTACGAATTCGAAGGGAACTCCATCGGGATCGTTGAGAAAGCAAATCCACATATCCGGGACATTGGTTCCCTCCAACTCCACCTGTCGCGGTTCACGTTCGAACACCCATCCGGCTGCACGGAATTCGTCGAACGAGCGTCGAGTGTCATCGACGCTGACTGCTGTGCGAAAGAGACCGGCATGATTGGCCAC
>JBEIGJ010000062.1:0-11775 GCA_040381935.1 Acidimicrobiaceae bacterium
ATCGCCCGCCGTCTGATGGATCAGACTTCCTGATTCTTGCTAACGCTGGTAGACCAGTACTGCATACTCGTCGAGTTCCCCAGCGTTGGCGGCTTCGTCACTGAGATCACCATCCCAGGATGAATACGCGACGTAGCGGTGAAGACCGACTGCTATCGCATGGGCGTCAAAGTCGGTAGCGGTGTACGCGCCTGACTGTTTTTCAAGGCTGAATCCGGAAATCAACAGCCCACCAATGCGCAGATGTCGAGCCAAGGATCCAATGAGGAGGGCTTGTGTTCCTGGTGCACAGAACAAAGGGATATTGCCGGCCATGACGGCCACATCAAATGTCATGTCCAAATCCAATTGTGAAAGATCGGCATGCACCCAGGTGATATCTGGGGCCTTGGATTGTGCTCGTTCGATCATGTTGTGATCCAGGTCGACACCGACACAGCGATGGCCGCGTCGCGTGGCCTCGATGGCTAATCGCCCTGTTCCGCAACCAGCATCGAGGAGGTCGACTTTGGCCCCGTTCACACATCGATCGATGAAATCCATTTCCCCATGTACCGATTCACCGCGCTCCACCATGGCATCCCAACGACGGTCGTAATCATCGAGGTCGACTTTGCGCCGCCACATCACCCAACGAGGGGAAACTTCAGCGCCCGGTTCGCCAGTATTGCGTTCTTGAGTCTTCCGTTCGTCAGGCATCGAACACCTACGACAAGAGTTCCAACAACGTCCGAACCCGATGGAAGTCAGCCCCGTCATGGTCGTCATGTGGATCAAGGAGTACCGGGAACAACCCCGCAGAACGCGCTCCACCGACATCCATGGTCACCGAATCTCCCACATAGGCAACACGCGACCGATCGAAGTCTCCAAGGCCAGCCAAACCGAAATCAAAAATTCGGGGATCGGGTTTGGCGATACCCACAATGTGGCTATCGATGATGACCCGCACCGGTACTCCATCACCCTCACCAACTTGGCACACTCCCGAGCGCGCCAAAATCTCTTCGATTTGGCCACTGGCATTGCTCACCACGCCAATGGGGACACCCCGCTGATGCAGTTGCCGCAGTGCCGCCACACTGTCTTGCAGTGGCCAACGCCACAACCAGGCATTTCGGGTTTGTCCAAGGATGACCGCTGCATGCTCCCGCTCCGAGGGCGAAATACCCACGCTGTCGACATACGCCAAGTTGTAGGCACTCCAATCACTCTCCGGGGATCCCGCCAACGACTTGGCTGCCATACCTCGATAGTGAGCACGGTGATACGCATCGAGATCATCTGTGGCACCGAAGTAGGCCAGGAGCGGGGCGAGCACCGTGGGGTCAGGAATAACAAAGATTCCGCCAGCATCGAAAAGTACGGCCTCGATGTCCTGGCCATTAATCGTCAAATGAGGCACGAGCCAAGGGTAGGGGATCAGCGACCTCACGGTGCTTTGGCCCAGATGTGTCAATTGGGAAGATGTCACTGATCATGATCACCTTCGAGAAAATCTCACTCGGGAAATATGACTTGTACTGGTGCCAGGGCATACCCTCACAGGGTGCGCAACGCTCGAGACTTCTTCAAACCTTTGGCCGTCGGAGCCCCAGAACCGGTTCGTGAGATCCCCTTTCGACCCAGTCGGATGATCCATTTTTTCCCACCATCGAACGACAAGATGGTGGCCAAATTGCCCGAGATCGTCCCCACAGTGGACATCCTGCTCGGCAACTTGGAAGACGGTGTCCCAGCCGCCGATAAAGAGGCGGCTCGGGCTGGACTCATCCGCGTTGCTCAGACGGTGGATATGGGGACTACACAACTTTGGACTCGAGTGAACAGCCTTGACTCCCCGTGGGCCCTCGATGATCTCACTGCGATTGTCACCCAAGCTGGTTCAGCATTTGATGTGATCATGATCCCCAAGGTGGAAGGCCCCGAAGACATCCACTACGTCGACCGCCTTCTCGCCCAACTAGAGGCCAAGGCTCAACTTTCCAAGCCGCTATTGCTCCATGCCATCTTGGAAACGGCGCGCGGTGTCGCCAATGTCGAGGAAATCTGTGCCGCCTCCCCGCGGATGCAAGGCCTGTCTCTCGGGCCGGCCGACCTGGCGGCCAACCGTCGCATGAAAACCACCCGCGTCGGTGGCGGACACCCTGATTATCTGGTTCGTCGAGACGCTGATCCCGATCACCCCGATGCCCCGCGCCCTACGTATCAGCAAGATCTCTGGCACTACACAATGGCACGCATGGTGGATGCCTGCGTGATGAACGGCATCCTCCCCTTCTACGGGCCATTCGGGGACATCAAAGATGTCATGGCCTGCGAGGATCAATTCCGCAATGCCTACTTACTGGGTTGTGTTGGTGCCTGGTCATTGCACCCAGTGCAAATCGATATTGCTCGACGTGTTTTCAGTCCACGACCTTCAGATGTGGCACACGCTTTACGCGTGATTGAAGCAATGGGTGACGGCACCGGCGCGATCATGCTGGACGGGAAGATGGAAGACGATGCATCCGTCAAACAATGCCGCGTCGTCGTGCAACTGGCCCGCGAACTTGCCGAGCGAGATCCCGATCTAGCGACTGCATACGGCTTTTAATTTCATCGAAAGGATGCACCATGTCTGATCTGCGACCTCGCCGATCCGTTCTCTATATGCCGGCAGCTAACGAGCGAGCCTTGGATAAGGCAAAATCCATACCATCGGACGCATTGATCTTCGATCTCGAAGATGCTGTCTCGCCCGATGCCAAACCTGACGCACGAAAGAACGCCGTGGCTGCCGCTACTAGCGGCGAATATGGCCACCGTGAAATCACTATCCGCTGCAATGCCCTGGGCACTCAATGGGGCGCCGGTGATTTGGCAGCAGCTGCGACATCAGGAGTTTCAGCAGTCGTCATTCCAAAAGTCAACTCAGTCCGTGACGTTGACGATGTGAGTTCCGCTTTGGACCGAGCCGGGGCACCTACATCCCTCATGATCTGGGCCATGATCGAAACTCCCACGGCAATTTTTGATGTGCGCGAGATCGCAGCCCACCCTCGAGTAACCGCATTGGTCATGGGGACCAACGACCTGGCCAAAGAATTGCGGGCCTCACAAATTCGAGGTCGAGCTCCCCTGATGCCCCATCTGGCGACTGCTCTTCTCGCGGCCCGTGAAGCAGGAAAGATCATCTTGGACGGAGTCTTCAACGATGTGAAGGATCTTGATACCTTTCGTGACGAATGCGTCCAGGGTGCAACCATGGGCTTCGATGGCAAGACATTGATTCACCCATCACAGGTGGAGATCGCCAATGAGGTGTGGGCCCCGAGTGCCGAGGACGTGGATTACTCACAACGGGTCATCGACGCCTTTGAAAAAGCCACCGCTGAAGGACGGGGCGTGATCACCGTAGATGGCCGCATGATTGAAAACCTGCACGTGGATAACGCCCGGCGAGTGCTGGCGGTACAGCAGGCAATTGACGAACTCAACTGACGGTGCGACCTACAAACTCGAACGAAACAACTCGACGGTTCGATTGAAGGCGATGTCTGCTGCTGCGGGGTCGTACACCTCGGGACGGGTGTCATTGAAAAAAGCGTGATGGCATCCGCTGTGGATGTGCAGGGTCACTTCTTTGCCTAAATCTCGCAACTGGGTCTCGAGGGTCGTGACCATCTCGGGGCCCGCGAAATCATCAAGTTCGGCATACTCGCCGACGACTTTGGCTGCGAGCCGACTCCACTCGGGTTGCGCCGTCGACCACGGAATCACTCCGTAATAGGGGGCGGCAGCGGCAACGGCATCTGGACGCTGACAGGCCAGAACCAGAGCCAAACCTCCACCCATGCAGTAGCCCACGACTCCCACCTGGTTATGGCCAGTCATAGCAACGAGGTGATCAACCGCTCCCGAAAGATCCTTGGCTGCCTGGGCCAAATTCAGCCCCATCATTAACTTTCCAGCACCGTCAGGTTCAGATGACGACTCACCGTGGTACAGATCAGGGGCCAATGCGGTGAAACCGGCCTCAGCAAAACGATCAGCAACCCGTTCGATGTGGGGAACCAAACCCCACCACTCCTGAATCACAACGACTCCGGGGCCTCCGCCTTTGGCCAGGTACCCCTCGCAGGTTCCGCCGTTTGATGTGAAGGAAATTTTCTCGCCCATGCCCTGACCGTAGCAATTCCTTGACGAGGCCCGGTATTTCGACACTTATTGTCCTGTCACAATGTGCGGTCTGTTCAGCGGACCGAGTGACGAATAGTCTTAGCCCATGACGACACTCGAAACCCGCCAGTCGCAGGCCCTGGCCAATGACCGGTCCCATGTTTTTCACTCCTGGTCGGCCCAAGGAATGATCAATCCCATCGTCGTTGCCGGAGCCGAAGGTAGTTGGTTCTGGGATGAAGACGGCAAGCGATATCTGGACTTCTCCAGTCAATTGGTGAACGTCAACATTGGTCATCAACACCCGAAATTGGTAGCGGCAATTCAGGAACAAGCCGCTCGTCTGTGCACTATCGCCCCGATCCACGCCAACGACGCTCGCAGCGAAGCAGCGCGACTCATTGTCGAGCGCTCACCGGGTGATTTGGACATGGTGTTTTTCACCAACGGTGGCGCCGAAGCCACGGAGAACGCGATCCGCATGGCTCGGCTCCACACCGGCCGCCTCAAAATCCTGACGACCTATCGCAGTTATCACGGTGCGACCGGTGGGGCTATTCAACTCACTGGCGATCCGCGACGCTGGCCCAGCGAGCCCGGCATCCCCGGTGTGGTGAAGTTTTGGGGGCCGTATACCTATCGTTCGGCCTTCCACAGCACCAACGAGATCGAAGAGTCGGCTCGTGCGCTGCAACACCTGCGCGACACCTTGATGGTCGAAGGCGCGCATACGGTGGCAGCGATCATGCTCGAATCGGTTGTCGGCACCAATGGCATCCTGGTCCCTCCACCCGGATATCTGGCCGGCGTACGAGCGATATGCGACGAGTTCGGCATCGTCTTCATAGCTGACGAAGTGATGTCTGGATTCGGACGTTGCGGCGAGTGGTTCGCCATTGATAACTGGGATGTCACGCCCGATCTCATTTGCTTTGCCAAGGGAGTCAACTCTGGATACATCCCGCTCGGCGGCGTGGTCATCAAGCGGGCTATCGCGGACACCTTCAAGGAGCGTCAATTCCCAGGCGGCCTCACCTATAGCGGTCATCCACTGGCCTGCGCTTCGGCCGTTGCATCGATCAATATCTTCGAAGAAGAGGGCATCATCGATCACGCCCGACACCTCGGCCGCGACGTCATCGGTCCGGAATTGGAAAAATTGAAGGACCGCCACCCGAGTGTTGGCGATGTTCGCGGCCTCGGTGTGTTCTGGGCGATCGAATTGGTCAAGGATCGCGCCACTCGCGAGCCATTGGTTCCATTCAATGCAGCTGGCGAAGCCAATGCTCCCATGATCGAGCTCATCGGAGCATGTAAAGCCCGCAACCTGTGGCCTTTCACCCACTTCAACCGAATTCACGTGGTCCCACCGTTGACCACCAGTGATGACGAAATGCGGCAGGGAATCGCCATCTTGGACGAAGTGCTGGCTTTGGCTGACGCCCGTTACACCGGCTGAACCGAATCGATTCGTCTCACTCTCGTTGTCAAGGCCACTCCCACGAGGGCAATAGCCAGACCGACAATGGCCAATAAACCTAAACGTTCCCCGAACAAAAGAGATCCCTCGATGGCACTCAAGGCGGGTGTGAGAAAGAACAAACTGCTCACTTTCACTGCAGCTTGACGTTGTAAAAGCCAGAGCATGATCAATATCGCGGCAATGGACAAAATCAAGATCGACCACAGCAACGACCACCACATCTGCGCGGTGAATCGAACGTCGAATCCCTCGAAGGCAAAAGCACCAACACCAAGAGCGAGCGCTGAAACTGCGAACTGAACTGCGGTCCCCCTCAACAAAGGCATGGCGCGACCATGTGCTCGCTGCAACAACGTTCCGGCCGACATACCCAGCACTGAAACGCCCATGGATACCAAGGCCGCGCCGCGAACTTCGATCTCGCTGGCCCCAAGGCGCTCGATCACCACGACGCTGACACCCCCCACGCCTAGGGCAACGCCGAGCCACTGGCGTCTGTACAGCAGTTCGCGCAGAATCACTACGGCCAGGACCGATGTGACCACTGGATGAAGTCCGGCAATGAGCGCTGACAATCCCGAAGGGAGACCCAGGTCAGCCGCTATGAAGACGCCTCCAAGATAGACAGCATGCATACCGAGGCCACTGACACCAGCCCACAGCCCCTGACGCAATGAGATACTCGGTGCTCCAGTCAGAACCGCAACCAGACCAAGAATGACTGACGCGGCCACCATTCTCAGGAAAAGAAATGTCAACGGACCCGCATCACGAGTTCCGTATCGGGCAATGACAAAGCCGGTACTCCACAGCAAAACGAAGACCACCGGAGCCGCGGCAATGAGGAATTGCGGAGATGGATGCGGTAGACGGACGCGAAATGGGCGGGCCGCCGAAGCGACCCGCCCATCACTACTTCCCGAGGGAAGGTCGGCTTCGATCAGGCGCCGCCCTCATTGAGGGTGACTTCAATCGGAGCAAATCCTTCGCCCTTGACATCGATACCGAGAGCCTCGAGGATCGCCAAGGCGGCGGTCACGATCTCATTGGTATACGCCTCAGCATCTGGAGCCTTGGTCAGAACCGTCGAACCTTCCAGGTTCTTGGTTTCCTGCGACAAGGTTGCGGTGCGCTCCCAGGCATCTGAACTGATGACACCAGCACCACCTGGCGCTGGCCAGATGAGCTTGTTGACTTCGTTCATCTGCCACAACTGATGCGATGCACCGAGCTTGGATCCCTTTGACACCACGATGTCGGCACAAGCCTGGGTGTTGTCACGGCAATATGCCCAGCCCTGCAATGATGCTGCCACGAAACGTGTTGCTGCATCCTTGTACGCCTCGTCATTGGCCAGTCGCTCACCTGAAGCCCAGATGGCGTCCTGCAACATGCCAACGCCTTCGTCTTCATAGCTGATGACATTGAAGTCGTCAGCGGTGTAGAGCTCACCAGTATCGGGGTTCACTGCTTCGAGAACCTGGGCGTACTCGTTGTACGTCATGGCCTCAGCAGCATCGATGTCGCCAGCCAAGAGAGCAGCCATATCGAACTGCTGCTGCACCAAAGTGACATCGGCAGCCGGATCAAGTCCCGCCTTGGTCAAGGCGGCGAAGATCTCGAACTCATTGCCAAAGCCCCAGTTGCCGATTTTCTTGCCGGCAAAGTCTGCAGGCGAAGTGATTCCTGAGTCCTTGAACGACACCTGCAGAGTGCCCGAACGCTGGAAGACCTGAGCAATATTCACGATGTCCGCACCGGCTTCACGGCTGGCCAGAGCCTTGGGAACCCAAGACAAGGCGAAGTCAACGGCTCCGTCAGCAAGCTGCTGCTGAGGAACAATGTCCACACCACCTTCAACAATGGTCACATCCAGACACTGATCGGCGTAGTAGCCCTGGTCCTGAGCGGCAAAGTAGCCGGCGAACTGCGCCTGAATGAACCACTGCAACTGCAACTTGACAGGGGTTACTTCTTCACATTCGCTAGCCGGTGCTCCGGAACCTGACGGTTCACCAGATGAGCTATCTCCGTCGTCTCCGCCGCAAGCGGCGGCCGTCAGCGTGAGAGCCAATGCTCCCGCCACCAACTTCCATCCCTTATTCCTTCTCATCATTTCTCCTCCCCTTGGGCTCGTGCCCGCGGATTTGTAGCACCACTGTAGGTCACCGACCTGCTTTGGCGCGCTTGGCACTACCACCCGGTGTGGCTGTGCCCTCCAGCAAACTGGAGATCAGATAGAACACCAAGCCCAAGAGGCAAGCCGCCAAGACATAGGCCCAAGCGACGGCATTCTTCGAAATTGCTATGTTCCCGGTGATACGACTTCCCAGACCATTTTGCGATCCACCGAAGTACTCGCTGACAAAAGCAGTGATTACCGAAGCGGGTGCCGCGATGCGTAATCCCGTGAACAAATAGGGAATGGCGTTCGGGATCCGAACGCGGCGCAAAATTTGAAAGTCGCTGGCGGCATAGGACTTCATCAACTCGACATGGGTTGAGTTGACTTGAGTCAGTCCTTTGGCCACATTGACTAGAACGATGAAGTAGACCACCAACGTGACCATGATCCGTCGGGGGATCTCACTGGTAATCGAGAACATATTGTTGAGTACGGCGACCAACACGAAGATTGGGATGGCATTCAAGGCAACAGCTAAGGGCGTGACCAGTTCATTGAAAACTCGATAGCGACTCAGCACCAGACTCATTAACGACCCGAGGACTGCCCCTACGATCAGCCCGGTCAGAGCATTCGAACCCGAGACTTTGGTAGCACCCCAGATGAGACTGAAATTCTCCACGAACATCTCCCAGATCGTGGAAGGAGGAGCCAGAAAATAGGGCTTCAAATCAAAACCTTTGACCGCCATTTCCCAAGCCAAGAGAAACAGCACGCCAAAAATGACCGGAGGCAGTACCGCCGCTAGGGAGGATGTCAGCCGCTTGTTCATCGATCGTCGATCCCTCGTGCCTGAACGGCGGCTTCGATACCCCGCAGAGCCGAACGAACAGCGCTCACCCCCGAGAAAAAAGCGACATCGTCGCGCGTGCTATCGGTGCGCTCACCCGAAATACCAATATCAATAATTTCCGTGATTCGACCCGGACGCGGTGACATGACAACCACCCGATCCGACAAGTAAACCGCCTCGGGGATGGAGTGGGTGACAAAGACCACCGTCGTTCCCGATGCTCGGCAGATCGAGAGCAATTCCCCCTGCATATGTTCTCGGGTCATCTCATCGAGAGCGCCAAAGGGTTCATCCATCAGCAGAAGCGAGGGATGCACTGCCAAAGCGCGGGCAATCGCCACACGCTGTTGCATTCCACCCGACAACTGCCACGGAAAATGCTCGGCGAAATCGGCCAACTTCACGAGATCGAGCATTTCCAAGGCCCGTGTTCGACGCGCCTTGGCCTCCCAACCCTTCAGCTCCAACGGCAGCTCAATATTCTTGGCCACACTCCGCCACTCGAAAAGTCCCGCTTGCTGGAAAGCCATCCCGTAATCCTGATCGAGTCGAGCCTGCTTCGCCGACTTGCCATTGACGATCAAGGTTCCCGTTGTCGGTTCGATCAGGTTGGCAATCAGACGTAACAGAGTCGACTTTCCACACCCCGATGGACCAATCAACGAAACGAATTCGCCCGAAGCAATCGATAGATCGATATCAAGAAGTGCGTCGACTTGATCGGTGGCCCCATTGTTGAAGATTTTGGATAGGCCGGTAATTTCGACCGCGCTCATGATGTTGTCTCCTTTGGACGATTGCGCATGGCGTAAAGATCACCAAGGGTGACAAATCCCGACATCGCCAGACCGAGGACTGCAGCCCCGAATACCGCAGTGAAAACCTTGGCCGGATCGCTGGTTGCCTCACGGGCATACTCAATGATCAAACGGCCGATTCCCCCTTTGAGGCCCGTCGATATTTCGGCCACCACAACCCCGATCACCGCTGATGAGGCCGCCAGTTTCAGCGCCGGAACGATGAAGGGCACGGCCGCAGGAAATCGCAATTTACGCAATGTCTGCCACCATGTCGCGGCGTAACTCTCCATCAATTCCACCGCTGCAGCCGGAGCAGATTTCAAACCACGCAAGGTTCCCACGGCAATCGGGAAAAAGGCCAAGAATGCCCCCAAGACCGACGCCGACAACCACCGTGGCCAGACCCAGCCGAAAATTTCCAATTTCCCGCCCCAAGAGACCACCAACGGTGCCAGCGCAATCAGAGGGATGGTCTGGGACACCACGAGATAGGGCAAGATACCGCGTTCGATGAGTCGGAATCGAGCCATGAGAATGGCCAATCCCAAACCAAGAACTGAACCAATTAAAAGACCGGTGAGGGCTAAACGAAAGGAAAACCATGCTCCGGCTAGCACTACCGACCAAATGCGCCGATCCGACGAACGAAGTTCAGGACGACCGTAACGACTGAGCATGTCCCAAACATGAGGCATCGCTTGATCATTGGAACGAGGAAGGACGCTCCAACCAAAAATCTTCCCTCCGGCCTCGGGTCCGACAAGTTTGTATATCTCCCACAAGGACGCCACCAAGAGCAGCGAAAAAAGAAACATCGCTACTCGACGTATCCCTCGCCCAACACCGACATTGCGCCTCGAGAGGAAACCATGACGCACTGCGGACATCGAACCACCATCAAGAGCGTCATCGGGCATCGCCCCACCGGTGATCGACGAACTCTGCATCAAATCAACTCCGCTTCAACTCTTCGCCACAGCTTGTTCGGCCAGGGCGGGAATGATCTTCTCTCCATAAGCCTGAAGAGTCTCGTCCTTGGCGTCGTGTTGTAGATAGACGGAAAATTGATCGACCCCAAGATTTTTCAACTCTTGTAGGCGGGCTAGATGGGTCTCGACCGGACCAACAATACAAAAGCGATCCACGATCTCATCGGGCACAAACGATGTATGAGTATTCCCGGCTTTTCCATGCTCGTTGTAGTCATATCCTTGCCGGCCCTTGATGTAGTCAGTCAATGCCTTGGGCACCGGACTCTCATCTCCATAGCGCTCGACGATGTCGGCCACATGGTTTCCAACCATGCCACCAAACCACCGACACTGCTCTCGCCCGTATGCCAATCCTTCTTCGGTCCCGTCGGTCACATAAGCCGGGGCGGCAACACAGATGGTGACATCATCGGGATTACGACCGGCAGCTTGGGCTGCGGCCCGAACGGCTTTGATCGTCCATTCCGTAATGCTGACATCGGCTAACTGCAAGATGAATCCGTCACCGACCTCACCAGTGAGCGCCAAGGCTTTTGGACCATAAGCCGCTACCCACACCTCGGCTCGTGATTTTGTGGCCCACGGCAAGCGAAGAGTCGACGACTTGTACTCCACTGAGCGGCCGTTGGCCAATTCACGAATGACATGGATGCTGTCGCGCAATGTGGCCAGAGTTGTGGGCTTTCCATTTGTGACCCGCACCGCGGAGTCGCCCCGTCCAATGCCGATGACGGTGCGATTGCCGAACATCTCATTCAAAGTGGCGAACAGACTTGCTGTCACGGTCCAATCTCGTGTGGCCGGATTGGTCACCATTGGACCAACAACTATGTTGCGCGTCTCGGCCAGTATTTGCGTAAAAATCGGAAACGGCTCTTGCCACAAAATGTGGCTGTCAAAAGTCCATACGTGAGAGAACCCATAGGACTCAGCGCGCTTAGCTAAATCTACGACTCGTGCACTGGGTGGAGTTGTTTGTAGTACGACACCGATATCCATGGTCACCGATTCTGTGGGAAGCCGAGATCGACTTTGCTAGTACGAGGGTCTGGCCATCGAGACGTCACAACTTTGCTGCGCGTGTAGAACTGCACACCTTCAGGTCCGTACATGTGCAAATCACCGAACAAACTGGCCTTCCATCCCCCGAAGGAGTAATACGACACCGGAACAGGAATCGGAACGTTGATTCCCACCATGCCGACGTTGACATCGAATTGGAATTGACGGGCCACACCGCCGTCCCGAGTGAAGATCGCCGTTCCGTTGCCGAACTGGTTGTCATTGATCAGGCGTAAACCCTCTTCGTATGATTCGACGCGCACCACGGTGAGTACCGGTCCGAAGATCTCCTCGTC
>JBEIGJ010000063.1:0-11610 GCA_040381935.1 Acidimicrobiaceae bacterium
CTGTCGCTGCAACATGAGTGCCACCGCAGAATTCGATCGACGGACCCGCAGTCAACACCCGAACGCGCTCTCCATACTTGTCACCGAAGAAAGCGATAGCCCCTAATTCCAACGCCTCGTCTTTGGAGGTTTCCAATGAATCCACTACTGAATTCCCCAAGGTCTGCGCATTGGCCACATTTTCGATGCGCATCAGTTCATCCGGGGTTACGGCCTCGTAATGACTGAAGTCGAAACGCAGTCGGTCTTCGTTGACCAATGATCCAGCCTGCTTGACATGATCACCCAGAACTTCGCGCAACGCCCAATGCAAAATGTGCGTCGCGGTATGGTGACGACGAATAGAAGTACGCCGAACCGAGTCCACAACTGCCCGCACCGTTTGTCCGGCGACCACCGAACCAGTCACGATTCGGCAAACATGGCGCCGCAGTCCCGGCAGGGCAAATGTGGTGTCCACAACTTCAAGTTCTCCGTCGGGACCGATGAGAACTCCCGTGTCTCCAACTTGCCCGCCACTTTCGGCGTAGAACGGTGTTCGATCCAAAAAGATTTCCAGGGTTCCACCATCTCCCTGATGGACAGCAAGAACTCGACCCTCGCACTCCTCGGTCTCGTACCCGCGAAAATCGGTCGTACCAAAGTTTTCCAAAACATCCTGGTAAGCGATGTGGGAAGACTCATCGACTTCACCGCCTTTGCGCGCCGCTTTGGCTCGCTCGCGCTGCTGTTTCATTTCGCTTTCGAAGCCAGCGAGATCGACGCTCATGTGCCTCTCGGCCATTATTTCCTCGGTCACTTCGAGGGGGAACCCGAAGGTGTCGTGCAAAAGAAAAGCAGTCGAACCTGATAGCCGAATGTTTTCCGGGCTAGCAGCCTGATCCACCGCGCGTTCGATCTCTTCTTCCAAGATGTGCAAACCCGTTTTCAAGGTTTGACGGAAACGCTCCTCTTCCCTGGTCAAAACGTTGAGGATGAAATCCTGCTGCTTTTTCGTCTCCGGGTACGCCTCGCCCATGACATCGATAGCTGTTGCTGCCAGAGTCGGCATGACCAACTTCTCGGTCCCGAGCAAATAAGCGTGGCGGATCGCGCGACGAATGATCCGACGCAATACATACCCGCGTCCTTCGTTGGATGGAAAGACTCCATCACTGACCATCATGGTGCTCGAACGGGCGTGTTCAGCCAGTACTCGCAAACTGAAACTCTCACGGTCGGTGTAGTCGCCAGGACGGTACTTCGCTCCGGTCACCGACCGCGCTGATTCCACGATGGGGTAGATGACGTCAGTTTCCCAGATGCTGTCTGTTCCCTGCAACAGGGTGAGAATTCGTTCGAATCCCGCTCCGGTATCAATGGATGGTTTGGGAAGCAAAGTGCGTGAGCCGTCTCCCGATTGCTCATATTGCATAAAAACGAGATTCCAGAACTCCATGAACCGATCGCCCTGCGGATCATTCAAAGGTCCTCCCGGAGGCCCGAATTCCGCTCCGCGGTCAATGTGCAGTTCCGAACAGGGGCCGCAGGGACCTGTCTCACCCATCTGCCAGAAATTGTCGGCATCACCGAGTCGCTGAATGCGGTCCATCGGTACGCCCACGCCATCGTGCCAAATTGCCTCGGCTTCATCGTCGCTGTCGTGGACCGTGATCCAGATGCGGTCACCATCGAAGCCCAAAACTTCAGTCACGAACTCCCAACTCCACGGGATGGCCTCTTTTTTGAAATAGTCGCCGAACGAAAAGTTGCCCAACATTTCAAAGAAAACCAGATGACGTTTGGTGCGACCGACGTCTTCCAAGTCATTGTGCTTCCCGCCCGCCCGCACGCACTTTTGAATCGAGGCCGCCCGCTTATAGGGAGGAACCTCATCGCCGACGAAATACGGTTTGAAAGGAACCATGCCCGCCACAGTGAACAAGAGCGATTGGTCGTGGGGTATCAAACTTGCCGAGGAGACCGCACTGTGCTCCTTGGCAACGAAGAAATCGGTAAATGCACGGCGCAATTCATTAGCCGTCGTCGGCGCGGCGATCGGAACACGATTTGTGGACATGGGAGGCCAAGGTTACCCGTGAACGATGCTCCCCTCGTGGGCGATTGGTTAGCCTGACGAGAGTGACTCCCCCAACTGACCTTTCAACTTCCGCAAAAAAGAGCCGGCGCCTCATTCCGGTCCAAGGTCTTTCTGGCCGACACGAAGATCTCCATGAGATGCTGGCCTTCGAGGATCCGAAAGAACAGCGCACCTGGCTCTTCGATACCACCTTCATGCGTTCGTCCTGGAAGTGCATTTTTGGGGAGGGTTGCCAAGGCGTTCTCGATGAGCCATCCCCCGAGCTCAATCAGGGTTGCTGCTCGCACGGGGCCCATTTCGTGGACGAAGACGATGTGGCCAATGTGGTGAAGGCGGTCGTACGCCTCACCCCGGAAAATTGGCAAATGAAGTCCAAGGCCAAATCAAAAGGCTTTCTCAAGCGCACCAAAGGCGGCGACACCGTGACTCGGGTGGTCGATGGTGCCTGCATCTTTTTGAACCGTCCAGGCTTTGAAGGTGGAGAGGGCTGCGCATTCCACATAGCCGCTCTTCAGGCCGGCGAACGACCACTCGACTGGAAACCGAATGTCTGCTGGCAGTTGCCGCTGCGTGTCGAGCACTCCTCAGACGCCAATGGATGGGTGAACACGACCGTGCGGGAGTGGAAGCGCCGCGATTGGGGCGACGGAGGAGCCGATCTCCACTGGTGGTGCACCGAATCCACCGATGCTTTCGTAGGTCGCGAACCCGTTTACAAATACCTCCGCGATGAAATCATCGAGACCGTCGGTCGTAAGGTGTACGAGCTTTTGGTTGAAGCACTCGAAAGGCCGACCAGTCAGCCTTTGCCACACCCAGCGCTCTCCGCCAAGAAGAAGTCACGCAAGAACTAAGTTCTCGAGAACCACATCGGAAGCCCGAAGGAACTCAGCTAGAGGCCTTCTTGAAGGCTTTGCGACGGTCCTCCAGGCCCAAATAGCGCTTGCGAATACGAATCGCCTTCGGAGTCACCTCCACCAGTTCATCTTCAGCGATCCATTCGATGGCCGTCTCCAAGGTGTGAATTCGCGGGGCCGCTAATTTCACCCCGTCATCGTGGCTGTGGGTCCGAATGTTGGTCTTTTCCTTGGGGCGCACTGCGTTGACCACCATTTCATCACCCCGCGATGTTTCGCCCACGACCATACCCTCATAGGTCTTGTCTCCGGGCTGCACGAACAACTCGCCCCGCAATTGCAGATTGTCCAATGCATAGGCAGTGGCCATTCCTTCGCGATCGGCAATCATTGCCCCACCGAGGCGGTGCGGAAGTTCCCCACACCATGGAGTCCAACCCGCGTGGTGTTGATGCAACATGGCCGTTCCCCGAGTCGTGGTCATCAACAGGGATCGGAAACCGATCAAACCGCGACTGGGACATTCGAATGTCACCACTGTTCGACCCGGATCACCCGATCGAAGATCGACCACCCGACCTTTACGCGGCGCCAGGGCCTGGGTGACAGCACCGACATACTCATCGGGAACATCGCACACCCCGCGTTCGAGGGGCTCGAACTTTTTGCCATTTACTTCTTTGGTGATGACCTCAGGTCGACTCACCTGAAGTTCGTACCCTTCTCGACGCATCGCTTCGATCAGCACTGCAAGTTGCAACTCGCCCCGACCAGCCACTTCCATCACGTCTGCTGATTCAGTGGCATGCAACTTGATAGACACATTGCCCAGTTCTTCTTTGCGCAAGCGGTCAATGAGATGGCGACTCGTGAGGAATTTGCCGTCGCGCCCAGCGAACGGAGACGTGTTGACTCCAAAGGTCATCCGCAAAACTGGTTCATCCACGATCAAGCGCGGCAGGGCCTGAGGGTTCTCAACTGAGGCGATCGTGTCGCCAATCTCTACTTCGGGGAATCCAGCAACTACGAAGAGGTCCCCAGCCGACAATTCATCGACCTCGACCCGACTGACTCCATCGAACGCCATCAGTTGCGCCAGTCGACGCTTCAGCGGCGGTTGTCCTTCGGCGAACTCCTCTTCCAGAAGAGCCACCATTTCACCTTTCCGTAGAACTCCTTGATACACCCGACCGACAGCAAGTCGACCCAAATACTCCGATGCATCGAGGTTGGTGACCAATGCTTGGAGGGGACCATGCGGGTCTCCGCCCGGTGCGGGAATCTTTTTCAGAATGGTGTCCAAGAGCGGAGCCAAGTCGGCCTCGACAGCGGGCATTCCCAACCCCACCATGGCCCGCCCTTCACGAGCCACAGCGGACACAACTTCGAATTCAATATGTCGATCATCAGCTTCGAGGTCGATGAAAAGTTGATAGACCTCATCGAGGACTTCTTCAGGCCGGGCATCGGAACGATCAACTTTGTTGATCACCACGATGGCAGGCAGGTCCAAAGCCAAAGCCTTTTGCAATACGTATCGTGTTTGCGGCAACGGACCTTCAGCGGCATCCACCAGAAGCAAAATGCCGTCCACCATGGTCAGAGCTCGTTCTACTTCCCCACCGAAATCAGCGTGCCCCGGGGTATCGACCAAGTTGATCTTCGTATCCCGCCACCGCACCGAGGCAGCCTTGGCCAAGATGGTGATCCCGCGCTCCCGTTCCTGGTCATTGGAGTCCATCACACGTTCGACCACTGCTTGGTGGGCGGCGAAGGTTCCCGTGGCTCGCAGCATGGCGTCCACAAGAGTTGTCTTCCCGTGGTCAACGTGGGCCACGAGGGCGACATTTCTTAGATTGCTCATTTTTTCACGTATTCCGTTGTCATTCATTCCTGCGAACAGGGAGGCCAGGATCGACCAGAAATTTCAGGCTCTCCAGAGACCGACGCCCAATGCGTCAGCAACGAAGTCAACAAGCACTTGCCAACAGCCAGGTTTCACATGCCGCGAGTCAAGAGCAATGGCCGATTGGGACGCGCCAATTGATCAGATTTCGTCCTCATCGGATTCCTCGTCGAGATCGTCGTCATCGTCAAAGACCACGCCGTACTTCTCGGCAATCGCTGCGTACTCATCGTCTTGGGATCGGGGGCCACTTTGCCCACCACCCAAGCCCAGGTCAAGGGCACTGGGACCGGCTTGTTTCAATTTTCTCGCTTCTTCAAAGCGACGGTGACGACCCTTTTTCACGGGAGGGCTCCGAACTAGTGAGAGGGGGCTATGTAGCTGTTCCGCAAAACCGAACTCCCGCCATTGTAGGAGGTCAGCGGGCCTAAGAGTGGCACCTAGGAAAATACCCGATCAATTTGCTCCCGAAGGCTCTTTCGGCCCAAGCCAACTGGCAAGCATCTCGCCTCGCCCTAGGAGTAACACTGGTCACATCGAAGTGCCGGTCCTATCGTAGGGGATGTCGGATGCTCGGTGGTTGGCACACCGGTCCGAGTCGGCCACACTGAGGTTGGTATGCGCACTGTTGTCATCGTGAATCAAAAAGGTGGAGTGGGAAAAACCACCACCACTCTGGGACTGGCCTCAGCAGCGCGGGCCGCCGGACGTCGAGTCCTGGTGGTGGATCTCGATCCCCAAGCCTCGTCCACCTGGATTCTTGGACTGGATCCCGCCGAAGTAGAACTCTCGGTCGAAGAAGCGCTGCAAGGACGTTCCATCAAACCGGTCATTGCCGCAAGTCACTGGGGACCTCTGATCGATGTGGTGCCATCGTCTGGCGCTTTACAAAGTTATGAATCCTCGCGATCGGTGACCGGCCTGCGACGAGCGCTTGCTCATCTTCAACAGGGCGCGGATGCCTACGACACCATCCTCATCGACTGTCCGCCCGCTCTTGGCAGTCTCACCATGAGTGGATTGACCGCCGCCCAACATGCCCTCGTAGTGGTGGAACCGTCTGCACTGGGGTTGAGGGGTATCGAGGCCGTTGCTGATTCGATTGATGCCGCCTGGGAGAAGAACAACCCCGAGCTCGAACTGACCGGAGTCATCGTCAATCGAGTTCCGGCCGTGTCGGCCGAAGCCGAACGGCAACTCGATCTTCTGGCCCGCAATGTCGGACGACGTGCCGTATGGGAGCCCTACATTCCCCAGCGGGTGATCATCAATGAAGCCGTTGGCGAACGCCGTGCCATTCATTCCATGGGGGCACGAGCCGCCGATGTTGTGGACGTCTTTGATTCTCTGTGGCGCAAACTCTGGCGGAAAATTCGCACCTGACGGCGGTCGAAGCGGCGACACATCATGTCGTGCCTTCGGCTTGAATCATGCGCAGGCCGCCTTTTCCATCGAAGGAAAGCCCAGCGGTACCACTGACCAAGGCTTGCAACTGCTGGCCGACCAGATCATGTCGCCATCCCTGAGCCAAACGAGCCTGTGAATCATTTCTGAGAAACTGCACGATGTCAGAGCGTGTCGCCAGCAATGCAGTGTCAACTTTTTTCACTCGTGCTACTTCACTGATCCATGCTGACATCAGCGTGATCGCCGGACGTAGATGTCTTTCGACCTCGTCACCGTCATGACTGGGCAGATCCAGAGGCTTCTCACGTCCGCGCTGGACGGCCTCCAATATTTCTTGGGCAATGGGCCCCCGTGTATGCCGTTCGTCGACACCGCGCGCCCGACTCAAATCACCAATCGATGTCGGTTCGCTCTGGGCAATACCCTGCAGAGCCAGATCGGGGAGCACTTGACGGGGCGGAATATCGCTGGCCATCGCTCGACGTTCACGCCATTCTGCAAGTGAGGCCAGAACACCGCGAGTCCGCGGACGCATTGCTCGCACATCTTTTTGTCGCATCCAGGCCTCCGCGGGATCCGGCGGGCCGACTCGCTTTTCCCGCAGTTCACGACAGGCATCAACCGCCCATTGCAATCGACTGGACTCATCGAGTTGCAATGAGAGTCGATCGTGCAAAAGAAGTAAGTACTCGACATCGGAAGCGGCATACGACAATTGACCTTCAGTCAACGGGCGGCGGAGCCAATCCGTCAGTCGGTCACCTTTGGGCAGCGCCACTCGCAATTCTGCATTCACCAATGAAGCCAACGAAGGCGTCGAGTACCCCAGGAAACCGGCAGCGATTTGGGTATCGAAGATGGACTCCGGAATGGCCCCCACGGCGTGCGCTAAAACGTCGAGGTCTTGTTGCGCCGCATGCAAGACGATGGTTCGCTCGGCACCGAAGAGGGGGACAATCAATTCGGCGCCACAGGCCAACGGATCGATGATGGCAATTCCGTCGGACCACGCGATTTGAATCAGCGCGAGTCGCGGAAAGTACGTGCGTTCGCGATGAAACTCAGTATCGAGTGCCAAACGATCCTCTCCAGAGAGCCGCTCAACCAATTCCAATAACGACCGATCATGATCGATCCAGAGGAAACTCACGTTGGGGAGTTCCCCTCAACCACCTCGCGGCCACTGATGATCCACGCCATTGTACCCCCGGTGACATTGACCACCACATGACCCAGTGACTTGAGGTGCTCACAGGCGCTAGTGCTGCGGGCACCTGAATGGCACACCAGATACGTCGTACCACCGTCGCCGACGCAGTCCGCCACGCGCAGAGGCACTTCACCAAGAGGTACCGACCGGGCCCCCGGCACATGACCGCTGGCGTATTCATGAGGTTCGCGCACATCGACCAATCGAACTCCGGCTTGCAAAAGTGGCTCGAGGTCATCGACCGAGATTTCACTGATGGGATCGCTCATGGGTTCAACTTATCTGGCTCGGCGCGGTGCAGAGCCTTCCATTCCTCGACATCTTCGGGGGTATTGATATTGGCTAAAACCGACTCCGCAACGGCCACTGCGGTCCGACGTAGGTCCATCCACGCCCTCACTACCGAACGTTCACCAGCGATGAAGGCCGGCATCAGGACTTCCAGGGACTCACTGACTCGCCACAGGGCACACAAGGGCTGATCTCCTGAGCCTCTCCCACTGTGGAGATAGGCCACATCGGTCATCGGCCCGAGCACCGGATCGGCCATCACGGCAAAGAGCCGACCAATTTCGAGCGGGGTCACGTTCCACAAGTCGACTGCAATGACCAAAGCAAATGCCGGCTTGTGCCGCGAGGCGGAGGTGGTATTTGTCGTCGTACCTGGATCGGGCGGGAGCGCGTATTGCAATGCCGTCAGCAAACCATCGAGCGGACCCTGGCCACCTTGACAGTCGGCCAGCACTACCGGTTCGGCCATGGCAGCAGCGTGCCCGGTCCTGCTCGGTTTCCAATGAATCTGCGACGAACCGATGATGGCGACTGTGCCGGCACAGAACTGCCCCACGAGTTCCCATTGGCGCTCAAGTGCCGTGCGTCCATCGACGAGAATGCTCGCCTTGTCAACACCCATTCTTCGACTACGACCCCCGGCCAAGACGAATCCCATGACCGATCCCGGATCGAAGAACACCTCACGGTCCTCTGCATCCTGAGAACCGGTCATCGATCGCTCGCGACTGTCCATCCGTGGTGAGAAGCTGTCACGACAATCAGGCGTCGGCAGGAATGCCAGACGGATCTAACTGCTGTAAGAAAAGCGCACAACGCTCTGCCTCATCAACTTCTCCGATTTCGGCCGCCATCTTTTGGAGACCAGAAAGACAACGCAGAAAACCACGGTTCGTCGGCGCCGACCACTTCACATAACCCGAACCGCGCCAACCGTTTTGCCGCAAAGTATCGAGACCGCGGTGATAGCCAATCCGATAGTAGGCGTACCGCTCCACGGTGTCTCGACCCACATCTCCTAGTTGCGACCATCCCATGAGCGAACGAGGGTTCTTGGCAATCAAAGCTACGAGATGCGGCCGCCGTTGATCTGGGGCGAGCGATGCAATCCGAGCGTATTCAGCGAGCACCTCAAGGGACTCCGCAGGAAGAACGACACTTGGCGGACCTTGAGGATTCAGACTCACGTGTTGGGCATCGGTCATGGTCTCAGAGTACCCAGATCCACCACGGCACCAGCAATGAACCAGCAATGAACAAGCTATGAACCAGTCATTGTCTGATCCCCTCGTTGTGATAATCACCCGATTAACGTGACCCCATGGCTTCATCACTCATCGCTGCGACAAATGTCGGTGGACAGGTCTTGGGAATCAGCGTCTCACAGTGGGAAAACTACGCGACCTTCGGATCTCTTGTTCCTATCGTGATTGGACTCATAGTTTTCAAGTTGGTGGCCAATGCTGTCATTCGCACCATCGTTCTTGCCGTCGCTCTTGCCATCGCCGCTTTGATCTTTCTGCAACGCAACGAAATCTCGAACTGTGTCGATAGTGCCCGGGAAAATTTGGAACAGGACTTGACCAGTGTGTCGTGCACCATTTTGGGATTCGACCTCGAGGTCGACCTCTGACCTTCTACTCAGCCTCATCGACCGTGTTGCTGAGGGAGTCAGATATCCCAGACTCCGGTTTCGATTCGCCGTAGCAGGGGCTGAATCAACTTCTCCTCGAAAGCCACTGGCTCGGCCGAATGAGCATTGTGATGCGCTCCGTCCAACACCACGAGTCGGGCATCGGGTAGTGACCCAATGATCTCCGCACCCCGTCGCACATAGTCACGGGCCCGGGATCCACAACTGGACATCACCGGTACGCCGATATTCGGGGGGCTCCAGGCGGGCTTTTGGCGAAGATCACTCAACTCGCCCACCAACGCCCGACCTTCGGCTCGGCGGGCAAGACGAGTTGCCTCGGGAAGACGATTCCATAAACGGTCACCGATGAATCGTTTCAAAAAGGCTTCCGCCGCCGCCTCCGGATCGTCACGCATGGATGCGGCCAATGCGCCGCCCGAATCCTGGGACCACCAAGGCTCCCAACTCATTGGACTTTCATAGACCGCCACACCAGATACCAGCTGGGGATGCCTCTGAGCACAGGCCAAGGCCACTGCTCCGCCAAAACTGTGACCCACCAAAACACTCGTCCGACCATCGAGGACCGCCAGCAGATCAGCCACCTGTTCGACCATCGAAAAGGGTCCGTCCATCGCGGCCGATGTCGCATACCCGCGACGGTCGTAGGTCAGTACCCGATGCTGACCCGACAAGGATTTGGCCAACTTTCTCCAGGCGCTCTGGCGATCCATACTCCCGTGCACCATGACGATGGTGTGACGCTCTGGCGACTCAATCGGCTCCCAAACTCGGAGCCCGATGAGAACGCCACGGCTCGTCGAACCACTCACAATCCGAACCCATCATCTCGTGCCGATCTCATGTCCTCCGTCACGGTACCCACCGCCGCCCTATCCTGGCGGAGTGGAGATCATTCTCATTCGTCATGCAATTCCCGTCCGCCGTGAACTGGAGTCAGGAATCGCCGACCCTGAACTTTCCCCTGCCGGATTGCGGCAATCAGAACTACTGGCCGAGTACTTGGCAACCGAATCCATCGACGCCATTTATGCCAGTCCAATGCGTCGAGCCCGAGAGACAGCAGCACCATTGGCCGCAACATTGGCCCGCGAGATCGCCATTGTCGATGGTGTCGCCGAATTCGACCGCAACAGTCAGTGGTATGTCCCAGTCGAGGAACTCAAAGCGGCCAATGATCCCCGTTGGCAAGAACTCATTAGCGGTGAGTGGAATGGATCTGATGAATCCGAATTGGAATTCTCCTCTCGAGTTGTGCAGTCCATCGAATCGATCATCGACCACCATCCATCACAGCGCGTAGCAGTTGTCTGTCATGGGGGCGTGATCAATACCTATATCGCCACGATCTTGGGTCTGGGCAATCAGCGGGGATTCTTCTATCCCAACTACACATCCATTCATCGGATTGCGGCCGCCCAAAGTGGCGAACGCAGCGTGGTCACGCTCAACGAAACCAGTCACCTCCGGGGCACCGGACTTCCGATCGGAGTCTTCCAAAAATGAGCGACGCTTCTGCCACTCCTCATCGGGCATCGTTGAGCGGACTCATGGCGCACCTGGATGCCGCAGTCTCCCCAGCCCACAGTGTGCGTTACGTCGCCACTCGACTGCAAACCGCCGGATTCACCGAAACTCGTTTCGGAGAACTCAGTCTGGGGTTAGCGGATCGCGGCTTCATTGCTGATGGAGGTCTGCTCTTGGCTTGGCGCAAAGGCTCATCGGATACTGCGCCTTTCCGTATCATCGGCGCTCACACCGATTCGCCGGGATTGAAAATCAAACTTCAGCCTGATGTCACCAAGCATGGTTGGCGACAAGTCGGCGTCGAGGTCTACGGGGGCATTCTCAACAACTCGTGGCTCGATCGCGATCTCGGAATGGCCGGGCGAGTGCTCATGCGCGATGGCTCCGTCCAACTTCTCCAGTGCCACGAACCCATCGCCCGCATCCCCCAATTAGCGGTTCACCTCGACCGCGAGGTGAACGAACGCGGCTTGATATTGGACAAACAAAACCACCTGATGCCGGTGTGGGGACTTGAATCTTCGGGTCGAACGTCATTCATCGATTGGCTCGCAACCCAGATCACCTGTCCGGCTGGCGACATCGCCAGTTGGGACATTGGCCTCTACGACATCACGCCGGCACGGATCCTGGGGTCCGACCAGTCACTTTTGGCCAGCGGTCGACTCGATAACC
>JBEIGJ010000064.1:0-11578 GCA_040381935.1 Acidimicrobiaceae bacterium
AAAGGGACGAAGCGCGCGCACTGCGGCTGGATGTCCATTAGACACCGGAGCACTCTCCACATTTTTTATGCCCCGCGGTAACGGACGGTCCAGTCCTTCAGGCGGGGTGTCCAGACGATCCTTGATGATGCGAAGAGGAAGGTATTTATCCTTCTGCTCGCGCAAGATGTAGCGCAATCGATCAACGTCATCGTCATAAAACTTTCGATAACCCGAGGCTGTCCGCTCGGGCACGATCAGTCCCTGACTTTCCAAGAATCGTATTTTTGAAATGGTGACGTCGGGAAACTCCTCGAGCAAAAGCCCCAACACTTCCCCAATGGAAAGATAGGGCCTTTCAGCAGACGACTTCTGACTCACGGTGCCTCGTTCGGCTCGAGGAAAATCAGACGGAAACGGCCGATGAGAATTTCATCACCCTGCTGGAGGACCACAGAATCCACACGACGCTGATTGACATAGGTTCCATTCAACGATCCCATATCGCGAACGACGTATTCCTCGCCTTGCCGTTCGATTTCAGCGTGCCGCCGGGACACCGAAATATCATCGAGGCTGATCTCGCTCTCGGGATGACGACCGAGTCGAGTAACCGTTGTCGCCAACTCGAAACGTGCTCCGGCTTGAGGGCCAGAGCGAACCATCAGGGTGGCAGCATCGGCTGGAAGAGTGCGCAAGTTGATCGAGACATTGTCGTGCGGGCCAATCGCATCTTGCAGTGAATCCGATTTGGCGATGAACACCGTCTTGTCGCCGGCCACCTCGAGAGGAGCACCACAGGAACTACAGAAGTACGCATCGGAGGTATTGCGATGACCACATTTCTGGCAAAAGATCGGGCTGCTCATGACCCTTCCACCAAAAGCCGATAAGCGTCCTCACTCATCAAACCGGCGAGATCAACATCAGAAGTGACGGCTATTTCACAGATCCATCCATCACCGTACGGATCAGAATTGATCAGTGCCGGATTCGCTTCCAAGTTTTCGTTGACCGCAACAATGCGACCGGGTAGTGGCGCGTAAATATCCGACACCGACTTGGTTGATTCGACTTCACTGACGGGGTCACCGGACTTGACGTCTTGTCCCAGATTGGGAATTTGTACGAAGACCACGTCACCGAGTGCATCCTGCGCGAAATCAGTAATCCCGATTCGGGCCACACCATCGCCAAGACGGACCCACTCGTGATCCTTGGAGAAAAGCAAATCCCCAGACGCAGACATGCCGACAATCTAGTACCCCGGGCCACCGACTCCGGTCCAGGAATGTCATTGCTGGCCGAAACTGATCTTTCAGGCAATGTGGCCAGTGATGGGAGTCGCCAATAGCCCTTATTCGCGGCCCGCCGAAGAACCCCGTCCCTGGCGACCATTGGCCACGCTCGTGGTCATGATCGGAATGTAGGTGAAAGCCGTGTAGTAGCTCAGTACCAAACCGATTGGCCCGATTATCCAGGCCACGGCGGTAAAGAGCCAATCACCAGGGATACCGCTCGCACCCATCACGAAACCGGGGAAGACGAACATCAAAATGAAGGTGGCCCACTTACCGAGGTACGACACATCGAAACGCTCCATGGCGAAGAACAGGGTCAATACCGCCACCGCTCCTCCAAAAATCGCCTCACGAAGAAGAACCAACAGGCAGAACCACCAAGGCGCCGATCCGTCGATCATGATGGCCACCAGAGTGACCACGAACATGATGCGATCGGCGGTGGGGTCGAATTTCTTGCCGAACTCACTGATTTGGTTGAACCGCCGAGCCACCCAGCCGTCCACCCAATCCGTTGCGCCCAGGGCACCCAGAATCAACGCGGCGTACCCGCGTTCCTCCTGAACCAATAGCAACCACAAGAAAACGGGCAAACAACACAAACGCAAAAACGTGATCAGGTTCGGCCAGGTCGCCACTCCTCGGTCGGCGGAACTGCTTTCAGCCTTCATCGCCATCATCTCGATTCTCCGCCCACCCGATCATCACATGCGTGATATCAAGGAGATCGACAGTTTTCCGCACCTGAACAGAGTACCCGTGTCGTATTGTCGGCTCATGAACTCAGGTCTCTTGGATGGATACGTCGTCTTGATCACCGGAGCAGGATCCGGTATGGGCAGCGCCTTTGGTCGACGTCTGGCCGCAGATGGGGCTCGCATTATCGTCAACGATGTCGATGAGGCGGCCGCTGGACGTTTCGCCCAGGAAGTCAACGGCGAGAGCAGCGTTTTCGATGTCGCCGATTCAGCCGCTTTCGACGCCGCTGTGAATCGAGTGGTCGATCACTATGGGCGTCTCGATGTCCTCATTAACAATGCCGGTATCGCGCCACCTCGAAATACTGAGCGGGTGGAACGCACCATCGCCAATCAAATAAAGCGGATGGAGGGTCGTTTCGATGAATTGGAACCAACCAATGACTTCATCGAATTGAGCGATGGCGAATGGCAGCGCATGTTGAATATCCACTTGAATGGCGCCTTCTTCGGCACCCGCGCTGCTCTGCGCCATATGGTCCCGGCGAGAAGAGGTTCAGTGGTGAATATCTCATCCATCCTTGGACTTCGCCCGGCCGCCGGCGCCGCCCACTACAGCGCAGCCAAAGCGGGAATCATCGCTTTGACCAAATCGGCAGCCCAAGAAGTTGCCCCCTTTGGAGTACGCGTCAATGTGGTCTGCCCAGGTTGGGTGGACACGCCCCTGCTCGCCCCATTCGATGACATCACCCGGGCCGGCATTCGCATGCAGACCCCCATTGGGCGGATGGCCACCGCTGAAGAACTCGCCGAAGTCGTCCGATTCCTGGCCGGTCCGGAGTCGTCGTACTGTGTGGGAGACGTCTTTCCCGTATCAGGAGGTTGGGTCTGATGCCCACAGTGTTCAGCAAAATCATCGCCGGCGATATCCCAGGGACCTTCGTCTGGGACGACGGCATCTGTGTGGCCTTTCTCTCCATCAATCCCTTGGCTCCGGGCCATACCCTGGTTGTGCCGCGTCAAGAGGTCGACCACTGGGTGGATGCTGATCCGGCTTTGATCGCCCATCTTTTCGAGGTGACTCGCATCGTCGGTGTTGCTCAGAAGCAGGCCCTGGGATGCCATCGAGTGGGAGTCATCATTGCGGGTTACGAGGTCCCGCACTGTCACATTCACGTGATACCCACGAACACCATGGCCAATTTGGACTTTTCTAATGCGGCATTGTCAGTGGACAGAATCGAAATGGAATCAGCCGCCGAATCCATTCGCGGCGCGTTGCGTTCTGCTGGCCACACCCACGTTCGTTGAGACTGTTCGGTCAAGGACCCTGATTCACCGCAACGATCAATTCGGGTCCATTGTTGCGGACTGAATTCACCAGAGGCCCCACGTCGATCATGGTGAGAGCGTGATCGTCAGCGGGAATCAGAAGCCCGAGAACCGCAGCAAGGCCGTCTTCAGCGCGATTCTCATCCGATGATGTTTCTTCACCTAACCACTTCGACCAATCTTCCGGTTCGAGTACGACTGGCATTCGATCATGTACAGCGGCCATCGACCTATTGGCCGCAGTCGTAATCAGACAACACGTGCGCACTGGCGGCTGATCGGACCCTTGACGCCAAGTGGACCACAATCCAGCCACTGCCATCGGTCGACCATCAGTTCGACGAACGTAGACCGCTCGTTTTGGCCCGTTCGGTGTCGACGCGCCATGCGCCACCGTGCGCCATTCGTAATAGCCGTCCAGTGGAATCAAGCATCTTTTGCCCGTCAGTGACGGACGGAATGACGGCTTCTCAGCGATGGTCTCGGATCGTGCATTGACATGCCCGGTTCCACGTCGTTCCCGTGCCCAACTGGGCACAAGTCCCCACGTCATCCGCCCCAGCTTGCGATGCCCGTCAGAGCCCCTAGCCACAACGAAGATCGACATGGATGGAGCAACGTTGTAATTGGGCTGGAAAGTGTTGCCCTCATGTTCTTCGCCAACCTCGGATGTATCGGGAAGCACCACGTCGGCTCCGAACATCGCTGCTAACTCTTCGGGCGGAGTCAAAGATGTGAACCGACCACACATCTGAGGAACAGTACCGGGGCCAATCTCTATGCGGTCGAAATCGGCCTCCACCCACGGTCCTGGGCTACGGTGGCCATGCCATTGCAGGAGTGACATCAAGGAGCAGCCCATGTCGTCGACCACTGTTGCCGCCGAATTCAACGTCGATCCGGGTCAACCGGTGGACTTGGGATTTGCGGCCTTCGATTCCGACAACCACTACTACGAGGCCGAGGACGCTTTCATTCGTCACATCCCACAAGACATGGCCAAGCGCTGTATGCAGTGGGCCGTCATCGACGGTAAGAAGCGCCTGTTGGTCGGCGGCAAAGTCAACCGTTTCATTCCCAATCCGACATTCAATCCGGTCTCCAAACCCGGAGCGCTCGATGCCTACTTTCGAGGCAAAGTCGCTGGTGGCGATATGCGAGCCCTCTTTGGCGAACTCGATCCCATCAGTCCCGCCTACCGTGATCGTGACGCTCGCGTCGCACTGATGACAGCCCAAGGATTGTCGGGTGCCATGTTCTTTCCCACTCTTGCGGTGGGTATGGAGGAGTCCTTGCGCCACGACATTCCCGCGCTGTGCGCGGCCTTTCGGGCTTTCAACCGCTGGCTATACGAAGACTGGGGCTTTGCCTACCGCGACATGATCTATGCCGCTCCGTACATCACCTTGGCCGATCCCGATTGGGCAGTCGCCGAGGCAGAGTGGGCCATTGAACATGGCGTCAAGGTGGTCGTCATGCGCACGTCTCCAGCTCTCACTGCCGCGGGCCCTACTCGCTCCCCCGGTGACGCAGTCTTCGATCCTTTCTGGGCGAGACTCGCTGAAGCCAATGTGGCCGTGGCTTTTCATTCCGGTGATGCCGGATACGGCAAATACATATCGGATTGGGAACCTGGTGGAGATTTCGAGGCCTTCAAGTCCTCACCGATGCGAGTTATGACCAGCGATCGGGCCCCTTTCGACATGTTTGCCATCTTGGTCAGCCACGGTGTGTTCACTCGTCATCCGAAATTGCGAACCGCTTCGATCGAAGCTGGTGCTGATTGGGTTCCCAATCTGGTCAAAAAATTCAAGAAGGCGTACGCCCAACAGCCATTCATGTTCGCCAAGGATCCAGTCGAAGACTTACGAGAACACGTGTGGATTGCTCCCTTCTACGAAGATGACATTCATCTCCTCGCCGAAGTCATTGGTGTCGATCGACTGCTGTTTGGTAGCGATTATCCCCATGCCGAGGGTCTCGAAATTCCGACAGCATTCAAATACGACCTAGCAGGATTTTCAGATCGGGATATCCAACGCATCATGCTCGACAACGCCCGCGAATTCCTGAGTTTGTGAGCCGCCGATCATGACCATGCCAGTAGTTGGCCCTCATGGCGTCGGCATCATAGAAACGATGATGGGTTTCCCTGATCCTGATCCTCGCCGTCTCTATGAATTCTTTCGAGGCAATATCCGCGACAAAGAAAGCGCGGCCACCATGTTTCCGGTGGAGTACCTGTTCAAACAAAATGTTCCCAGTGCGCTTCCCGACAATATGGATCCGGTTGAAGTAGCCATCAACACGATGGATCACTTCGGCATCGAACGTTCGATGATCGGCATCGAGGGCGAGCCTGGAGTGCGCGCCCTGAGCGATTTTCCTGATCGCTTCATTCCTTCTTGCAGTGCAGATGCCAATGGCGGCGTGGATGAAGTCCGCAAGATCCGCCGCCTCCACGATGAGTTCGGTCTGCGCGCCGTGGGCACTTTTCCGGCTGGGTGTACTCCGCAAGTACCGATCGACCACGCGCGGTGGTATCCCATCTACTCTGTCTGCGCGGAGTTGGGCATACCCATTTTCATCTGTGCCGGTATACCCGGCCCACGAGTCCCGAGTATGTGCCAAAAAGTCGAGCTCCTTGACGTGGTGTGCTACGACTTCCCCGAGTTGAAAATCGTGACGCGGCATGGCTGCCAACCCTGGACCGAATTGGCAGTCAAGTTGATGCTGAAATGGCCGAACCTCTACTACTCCACGAGCGCCTTCGCCCCCAAGCATTACGACCCACGCATCATTGACTACGCCAACTCTCGAGGCGCAGATCGCATTATCTATGCCGGTTACTGGCCGATGGGACTCACCTACGAGCGGATCATGGGCGATATGCCCGACGTGCCTTTCCGCGATGCCGTTTGGCCAAAGTTCTTGCGCGAGAACGCTCTTCGGGTTTTGGGACTGAGTTGATCCACATCCGAACGTGACTACGTGACACTGTATGTGAGAGTGCCTTTGGCGATGAGCGATCCGCTCGTCTCTCCGTACACCTCGGCCGTGCAAAAGATGATTCGCCGACCGCGTTTGATGACAATGCCTTCGGCCACCGCAGACTCCTGTTTCAGCGCCCGCAGATACTGAATGTGCATGTCAATGGTGGAGAATCCAACGTCTTGCTCGTAGCCCGAACCGATTGCCGGCACCACGACTACATCGATGAGAGTGGCGATCGCTCCCCCGTGGACGATGCCCATGGGCTGTTCCAAGGCGGGACGGAAAGGTAGGCGCATTCGGCAATAGTCATGGCGCACATCCACCATCTCGATTCCCACTACTTCGGGGAAATACGGGCGCGACCATCGTCCAAAGCTCATCCAACGTTCGGTACGAACCGCGTCCAGTACCTCGAACTCCGCGGCTCGGTCACGCCAGGTGCTCATCTGTCTCCTTTCGGATGGGATTCTGATGCGACGAGGCGGGATCTAGTTGTGCTCATCATGGGCGCTGATATGACCGTGCAGGAGTGCAGCCACATCGGCTGCCAATTCCTGGATCACCAAGTGACCCGCCGGCAACGTGGTGAACGAGGCACCGGTGATGCCCTCGGCCAATGCTCGACCATGACTGGGATCTACCCAACGATCCTCAGCACCGCTGATCACCAAAGTTGGTGCTGCGATCCGGGGCAAGAGGGCCGAAATGTCCACCACGATGTCCAATTCCAAATGGTGCATCGAACCCGGAGCCACTGCAGTGGCACTCATGGCAATCATTTGCTCCATCATGGGCTCAATGGCCGTCAGACTGGCCGCGGTAAAGCCATCGACCATGGCGTAACGCATGAACACATCTGGTCCAATGGCGATCAAGTTCTTCCACAATTCAAATGTGAGCCGCATCCGGGCATCAGTGACTGCCCATCCACACAACAAGGTCGACGATGCCACCCGTTGGGGGACCAGAGCCGCAGTTCCGGCCGCCACCACTGCACCGAGTGAGTAACCGGCAACATGAACACGCCCGACATTGAGAGCATCCAATACCGCCACGGCATCGGCCACCAATCCTTCGACTGACAACGGTGACGTGGGCATCGAGGATTCACCTGAGCCCGGAAATTCGATTTGAATATAAGTTCGTTCGCTGGGCATCGAGGCAATGACGAAATCCCAGGCACTCCGATTCATCGTCGTACCGTGATAGAGCAGGATCGGCGTCCCTGCGGTTCCCACGGGAGCCCCAGCAACGGCATAACCCACGGTGTGGTCGTGGTTCACATGTGTCGGCATCCCTTCACTGTGCCACAGCAAGCCAAAGAGAAACGAAGGGCTCTTAGCGAGCCCGGATCAATTTCTGAATTTTCACAGCCGGCCGCCTGCACCTGGATTCACCAAGTCAGGCTGATGGCGTCAGTGCAACCCGGAACAGTTCCAAGACGTGGCTGAGACGCTGCTGTAGATGGTCTTCATGGAGCGGGTTCTCGGCAGTCAAGGCCGCAATGAAAGGAATCGAACTGAAATAGGAGAGCAGCACTCCCCAACCGGTCAAGAGCAATTGCTCGGGATCAATAGAGCGAAAAGTGCCACGCTCCATTTCGCGCCGGAAATATTCAGCAGCGCGATCGAACATCGGGCGCATCACACTGACCAAGTCCACTCCCACTCGCGAACCATGATCCAGGGCTTCGCGTTGAATGAGCCGCACGAAATCTGGGTTCTCAGCCATGAATCCAAAACCGGCGACCAAAGTCGACTCGACCATCGGCCAACCCCGTTTGCCACCGTGGGAGTTCTCTTCATCGGAGGATTCCAAAGCCTCACTGAGCCGCTCCAACCAACCCGAGAGCAACTCTTCGAAAACCTCGGCATACAAATCGTCCTTGGAGGCAAAGTGGTGAAGCAGACTTGGCCGTCGGATCCCGACCCCAGCTGCGATGTCGTTCAGAGACGTGCCGTCGTACCCGTTTTCGGCGAAAAGTCGGCCTGCTTCCAACAAGATGGCCTCACGCGTCGAAGGAGTATCCGCTGGAAGAAGCACCGCGACATGATATCTCAGCCCAATTGCCTACCGACAAGTAGGTAGATGTTGTAGGGTGGACACATGAACATCCTCATCATCGGTCTTGTCGCCGGATTTGTTGTCAGTTTCCTGGCCAATGTCGGCACCACGGTATATCTCCACCGTGGCCTGTCCCATCGAGCCCTCACTTTGTCCCGTCCTGCTCAGATGTTCTTTCGGACCTTGATCTGGATCACCACTGGTATCAATCCTCGCCAGTGGGTAGCGGTGCACCGCAAACACCACGCCTTCACCGATGTTGAAGGGGATCCGCACTCACCGGTTCTCCTCGGCTGGCGGAAAGTCCAGAAATCAAATGTCTTGCTGTACCGAGCCGAAGCCAGTAAACCCGAGACTTTGGCCCGTTATGCCCGGGATCTCCCGGGTGATCGTTGGGACCGCTGGTTCTTCGATCGCACCTATGTCGGTCTCGGAATCGGCGTGGCCACTTTGCTGGTGGTCTTGGGTCCGTGGGCGGGACTGTTGGCCGCTTTCGTCCACACCAACTTGTATTTGGGCGGCTCGGCCGCGGTCAATGCCATCGGCCATCACTTCGGTCGTCGGCCCTACGCCAATGGCGCCGGAAATTTGCAGTGGTTGGCTTTCCTCACCGCCGGTGAAGGATTGCACAACAATCACCATGCCGCCCCGACATCGGCCAAACTCTCCCATCGTTGGTACGAAATCGATCCGGGTTGGTGGTGCATACGCTTGATGACCACTTTGCGTCTGGCACACGTCCGCTTACAGGACTTGAAACTCAAACCCGTCTGATTTCCCCCATCTGAGTTCGAACCCGCCCCCACAGTCATGACCCCAACGGTCTTCCGGGCCCAGTGTCTATTGGCTGGAGAGGATTCGCCTGCGGCCATTCGTCCCGCTCGCATTCAGATTCACGATGGCGTGATTTCCGCTATCGATGATCTCTCGAGTTCTTCGGAAATCGATGTCCCGGGGATCCTTACGCCGGGATTCATCGATCTCCAGATCAACGGTATGGATACCGACGACCTCTGGGAGATCGCTCTTGCCGGCGATATCGCCTCCTGGCAACGCCTTGAAAGCAGGCTGCTCGACCAAGGAGTGACCTCCTGGTGTCCGACATACATCACTGCCCCATTACCGCACTACGCAGCACTGCGGACATTTCTCGACCATCTGCAGCTCCACATGGCGAGCAAGAGCTCCGCCCCGGCACCGCACCCCGCCGTACTGGGCCTCCATCTCGAAGGGCCTTTTCTCGGTTCACGTGTTGGCGCCCACTCATCTCGAGCCACGAAAGAACCTGACTGGTCAGTCATTGCCGATCTCGCATCAGAAATCGCCCTCATCACCCTTGGTGCAGAATCCGATGGGGCTGCTGATCTCTGCGATCGAGCGCGCCAGCACGGCATCGTGGTTGCACTGGGGCATACTGCACCTTCGCACGAGCAGTTTCTTGCCCTGCGCGATGCCGGGGCCACCATGGTGACTCATCTGTTCAATGCAATGAGCGGCCTCCATCACCGCGACCCCGGTTTGGCGGCGTGGGCCTTGACTGACGATGAGCTGTATTGCTCAGTGATCGCCGATGGTGTCCACGTTGACCCCGCTCTTCTACGCCTCGCCTTTCGGGCACGACCCCACCACATGGTGCTCATCACTGATCGTGTCGCTCTCGGGCATCCCCGACTCCGGGCGGCCAATGGCGCCGTGCACACGCTCGATGGAAAATTGGCCGGTTCCCTGCTCACGATGTCCGATGCCATTCGCACCTGTGTGGACCAAGCCGGGACCCCACTCGCCCAGACACTCCAAGCTGCGACCACCCATCCGGCGCAGGTTCTCGGGCTGACGGATCGAGGTCGAATCGCCGTTGGCGCTCGGGCGGATCTGGTGGCCCTCGATGAGGACTATCGAGTTCGCTCCGTCTGGGTGGCTGGACAGCAGGTGCGCTGAATTCGGTTTCATCGGTGGCATCAAGCAGCTTGTCTGCGAGCATGGGAGTATGCACATCGTCTCGACGCTCTTCATGGAGAATTTCGCTCTCCGGCAGGCCCCCGGTCCGAGTACCCGTATCGATATCACCGGCGCAATGTTCTCCATGGCCTCACCATCACCAGCACCGGTCACGGTGGATCCCCATTTGGTTGCCCTCATCTTCTGTGCTCCAGATCAGAGTGGATCAGGAATTTTCGAAGTGGTCTTTCGTCGGGGTTCACAAGAATCGGCTGAGGAAATAGCCCGCAATGTAAGTCCCTTCACCGTCGAGCCCGGGAAATTCACCTATCGACTGGTGAAGGCCGATCTCGAGTTTCCGGACTACGGCCAAATCTTCGCCCACTGCCGCGTCGATCAAGGACCTTGGCACTTGGTGCCCTTCACCTTGCTGCCGCCCGTCTGATCCGAATCAGATCTTGCCGGCAGGACCTGACGAACCGGCGTTCCTCATCGGCGGTTTGGGTCGGGCCACATAGGGCGCGGGTACAGTCATCATGTGCCATCTCGTCTGACTCCCACCATCGATCAAGCCGCGGTCAATGTCATTCGCGGTATGGCCTTGGACGCACCCCTGCGGGCCAAAAGCGGTCATCAAGGAACTGCTTTGGCCCTTGCTCCTCTGGCCCATGTGCTGTACAGCCGGGTACTCAAACACGATCCCGCCGATCCGCATTGGGCAGACCGTGATCGGTTCATCCTTTCCGCCGGTCACGCCTCCATTCTTCAATACGCCCTGCTGTACCTTCAGGGGTACGGATTAGAGATCGAGGATCTCCAGAATTTCCGTCAATGGCAATCCCCCACCCCCGGGCATCCCGAGAATTGCCACACCGCCGGCGTTGAAGTCACCACCGGTCCGTTGGGTCAAGGTCTGGCCAATGCCGTGGGCATGGCCTTGGCCGAACGGCACCTGCGGGCCCGTTTCGGATCCGAGGTATGCAATCACCACGTCTACAGCATCGTCGGTGATGGCTGTCTGATGGAAGGAATCAGTCACGAGGCGGCGTCTTTGGCTGGACACCAAAAACTCGATCATCTCATTGTCATCTTCGACGACAACAAGATCACCATCGATGGCTCGACCGATCTCACTTGTAGCGATGATGTCGCTCAACGATTCACCTCCTATGGCTGGGAAGTCACCCAACTCGGTGGTATCAGCGAAGACCTCGACGCTCTCGAACGAGCACTGCTCACAGCGCGCCAAACAACCTCTGGCCGTCCGCAGTT
>JBEIGJ010000065.1:0-11462 GCA_040381935.1 Acidimicrobiaceae bacterium
ACCACTACCTGGGTTGCGCCTTGAAGGTCGACGTTCAAGAGAGCCAGTCGGTCCGAACCAGAAAGTCGACGAAGACCCGATTCGACCATCAAGGTTTCGCAGAAAATGCTGGCAGTTTCGGCCAGTGCCATCGGCAGTCGCCGCTGAAGCGGTGTGCGGCCAACGAGTTGCACATTGTGGTACGCATGTCCCAGCTCATGCGCCGTTGTTTGTGTGGATTCAACTGAATTGCTCCAGTTGAGCAGTAGCAGTGAACGGTCATCGATAAAAGGCATACAAAAAGCTCCGCCAACTTTGCCTTCATCAGGCGGAGCGTCGAGCCATTGTTCCGACAATGCCCGATCAACCATGCCGGACAACGCCGGGCTGAAACTGTCAAATGCTTCGCGTATCAACTGCATCGAGTCGCCCCAAGAGATGGAACTGTTCACGCCCGGAAGTGGTGCAATCAAGTCCCACCAGGGGAGTCCTCCGGTGTGTCCATGCCTTTGAGCTTTCAGGCGCATCCAACGGCGAAAGTCGGGCAGAGCATTGACGATGGCCGATTGCATAGCGGCAAACGTCGGTGCCGAGATGCCATTGGCGAAGAGAGATGCATCGAGCGGTGAATTCCAACGCCGTCTGGTGTTGACGGTGTTGGCCTCACCTTTGATGGCGTTCATCGCTGCGGCGCAGGCCGTGGCAATCTGGGGCCACGCTTCCATTTCGGCCTGGTATCCGGCTCGACGAACTTCATGATCGCCAGCAGTAGCCAAACCTCGGATTGCTGGCATTGGCAGACGTTGGCTTCCTTCGGGCAGTTGGACCACGGCACTCAATTGTGACGAGACATCACGTTGAAGTCGAGACCAGGCGGCTGAACCGGTGGTCGCCAGTTCAGCGAAAAGACTCTCCTCGATTTCTCCCATTTGATGTTCGCTTCGTTGAGCGAGGCGTTGGAGTGGTTGTAGATGCTCGGCCACAGTGGTGTCCAAAGCAGCGAGGGCGATGAGATCGTGGTCGCTCGCAAAATCAGCGAGCCGCGCCAGGAGGGGCGTGATCCGAGCATCGAGGGATTCGATCTCCGATAGGAGGGCCTGGGCCTTTTCATGGCGGGTATCGGTGGAGACGATGGCATAGACATAGGCCTCGAGGGTCTGCGCTCGACTGATCGTGGAGTTGTAGGCGTTGATGGCCCGACTGAGACGTTCAGCAGTTTCGCTATCGACGGTGGGGTGAAGGCCTTCGGGAAGAGCACGAATACCGTCGATATCGAAGGTGTTTTCCAAGCGCTGTACTTCGGATTGGAAGTATTCCAAAGCATCGGAGAATTCGCGGCTGTCAAGTGAAGCAAAGACATCGTCAATTCGCCAGCGAGGAAGGTCTGCCGCGCTGGCTGGAGTTGGGGACGTAGTAATGGCGGTCATGAATAATGACTCCTCAATTCGAGGTGGCGGGGATATCTCCGACGAAAGCGCGGTCGGTGCGGTGGATTCGAAAACCAAGACTTTCGTACATAGTCATGGCTGAGGTGTTGTGGGCATCGACGTACAACATCGCGGTTGTGATTCCTCGGTTCGACATGTTCATCAGGCCCGAAACCACGATTGATTTTCCCAGTCCGCGACCATGGAAGTCCGGATCGACGGCGATGACGTAGATCTCCCCAAGGGTCGGGTCAAGAGTCGCGTCCACCTTTGTCCAGCAAAAAGCTGCCAATTGACCGTCAATTTCGTGCAGAACAAATCCCTGGGGATCGAACCACGGTTGAGCAGTACGGGACAACAACGTCTCTTTGTCCCAGCCGCCCTGTTCGGGATGGTGAGCAAAGGCCCGATTGTTGACATTCAGCCACGCCTGATCATCAGTTCCGGGCTCGAAGGCGCGTACTGGTACTGCAAGCGTGGCGTCGGTCGAAGACAGCGACAGAGAACGGCGCATTTGGTGGAGAACCCGGCCCGGTCGAAGTCCGACTTGTGCAGCGACTTGTTCATGGCCCACCGTCGGTTCGAAGACCCACCAGTGGACATGGCCACCACCGTGATCAGCAACTTCTTGGAGGGCGGCTTGCAAGAGTTCGGGACCGAGAAGGTGCATTTCGTAGCGATGATGGGGATGAACCACTAACTCCAGGGAATACGAATCGTGGCCACGACTGATTTGGGCGTATGCCACGGGATGGTCATGACCGGGTTCCCAGGCAACCAATCCGGCGAATCCTGCCCGACCGCCATCGACCAAGTCCAACCAAAGATGATCAGAGAGCGGACGATGTCCATCGGCGGTCTCGGCATCGCGAAGCAGATCGCGAACGATGGCAATGTCATCGGCCTGCATCTGGCGTTTGATGTCGAGGAAGGCCACAAGGTAACCCTACCGGTGGTCAAAGTGGCTACTGGGGGAGAACTCTGCCCGTTATGGTCATCACGTGGCCACGCAACGATCGAAGAGGACCACGCCATCCCCAACAGGGACGAAGCGGACGCCTCGGGCGAAGAAATCTCTCGATCCGCGTCGCCAGACACGTGAAGTGGCGCAGCGATTGGCCAGTCTCTACCCCGATGCAGTGTGCGAATTGGATCACCGGAATCCTTACGAACTCATTGCAGCCACGATTTTGTCGGCGCAATGCACGGATGTGCGAGTCAACATGGTGACTCCCAAACTCTTCGCCAAGTATCCCAGCCCCGAATCCTTGGCCGCAGCCAAGCAATCCGACGTCGAACTCATCGTACGTTCGACGGGCTTTTATCAGAGCAAAGCGCGAAATCTCATCGGCATGGCTCAGCGCGTTGTCGAGCATTACGGAGGCGAGATACCCCATGAGCTCGAAGATTTGGTGACATTGCCGGGAGTGGGACGCAAGACCGGCAATGTGGTGCGAAGTGTCGCCTTCCAGTTGCCGGGTCTACCAGTGGACACGCATGTTGGTCGATTGTCTCGCCGACTTGGATTGACGACCGAATTCGATCCGGTCAAAGTGGAGAAAGAACTGAACGAGTTCGTTCCAGGTGAGGAGCGCGGCACCTTCAGTTTGCGTTTGATTCTCCATGGTCGTCGAGTCTGCGATGCTCGTAAACCCCGATGTGAAATTTGTGAACTGGCTGATATCTGCCCGTCAGCAGGAGAACCGGTCATCGGTCCAACGACCAAACGGCCCAAAAAGGTCGTTTGAGTTCGCAAGGCGGATTGTCAGCGAGCAAAACGTTGAGCGCGAGCCAGAGCTCGGTGTGCCATTCGTAAAGTTCTCTCGGCCTCGTGGATAGCCGACAAGAGATCATCGTGTTCTCCGTCCAAACGAGCCGTACCAAGATCAGCCACCCGCTGTGCGTACCTCTCTGTGCCCTCTGACATCACAGAAAGTTCGGCGGCGATGGTGGCCAGGTCGTCGGTCGTCACCATTTCACCCTAGACGCGCTCGACCCCAGACACAGCCCGATCACATCCGCGGACTGCGTCCGCGAGGCTGGACACAATGGGCTGAGAGAAAAGGCGGACTGAGTGAGCAGACGGTATCGGTAGCCTGAGGTCGTGGTTCGAGTGCCGATTCGTGAAGACCTGAAAGCCCTCGAGGGTTATCACTCGCCCCAGGTCGAGGTGCGATTCCGGTTGAATACCAACGAGTCCCCTTTGGCGCCCCCCGCCGAATTCGTCCAGGCCCTGAGCGAGAAAATCTCCGACATAGCTTGGAATCGCTATCCCGACCGAACTGCCCGCCAATTGCGAGCCGGGATCGCTGATCTCCATGGTGTCCAACCTGGCAATGTCTTTGCGGCCAATGGAAGCAACGAGGTGATTCAAACTCTGCTTTTGACTTTTGCCGGGCACGGGCGAACGGTGGTCACTTTCGAGCCGACCTATCAGTTGCACGGCCATATCGCTCGTCTCACTGGAGCCACGGTGATCGAGGCCGAAAGACGCTCTGACTTTTCCCTCGATAACGACATCGTCATTGATGCCATTCGCACTCATCGTCCCGATGTGACCTTTTTTTGTTCTCCGAATAATCCGACAGGAACGGTCGATTCTCCAGACATCGTGGCGCAGGCATTGGCCGAAAGAAGTGGCCTGATAGCTGTTGATGAAGCGTACGGTCAGTTTGCATCATGGAGTGCTATAGATCTGCTCGATGAGGAGACACCAGTCGTGGTGATCCGAACCTTTTCTAAGACTTGGAGTATGGCTGCGGCCCGACTTGGCTATTTGATCGGTCCGCAGTGGTTGGTATCCGAACTCGACAAGGTCGTCTTGCCATACCATCTCGATGCTGCAAAACAGATCGCTGGAACGTTGGCTTTGCAGTATCGCTCCGAGATGGAAGAGCGGGTGAGTTATCTCGTTCAAGAGCGCCAACGAGTGATGACTGGTCTCGAAGGGTTGACCGTTGATGTATTTCCAAGTGGGGCGAACTTCATTCTTTTCAGACCACGATCCATTCCGGGTCGCGAACTTTGGCGAGAACTGGTGGAGCGAGGGGTGTTGATTCGGGATTGTTCGAGTTGGCCCCGTCTGAAAGATTGCCTTCGCGTCACCATTGGCACGAGTGAAGAAAACGACTACTTCTTACAGTCCGTCTCCCAAATTATTTCCGAGGTGAAAAAATGAGTCGACAAGCCCAACGCTCGCGTGCCACTGCTGAAACCTCCATTGACTTGATTCTGGAAATTGATGGAACAGGCCAGTGCTCAGTGGACACGGGTATTCCTTTTTACGATCACATGTTGACGCAAATCGGCAAACACGGCGGGTTCGATCTCACCATTCGGGCCCAGGGTGATCTGGCGGTCGATACGCATCACACAATTGAAGATGTGGCCATTACATTGGGTGAGGCGTTGAAAGAAGCCCTAGGAGACAAAGCGGGTGTCCGGCGGTTTGCGAGCGGTCTTTACCCGCTCGATGAGTCACTGGTGGAAATTGCTATCGATCTTTCGGGTCGTCCGTATGTCGTGTGGACAGTGGAGATTCCCGAGTGTTTGCCCTTGGGGGATCCGCCCTTCGACCCGCAACTAGCAGAACATGCAGTGTCCTCACTGGCCACCGCAGCGGGGATCACCTTGCACGTCGAGTTGAAACATGGCCGGAATGTGCATCACATTGTGGAGGCCGTCTTCAAAGGACTGGGTCGCTGTCTACGTGATGCGGTCAAAGTCGAAGGTGGTGGAGTTCCTTCCACCAAGGGAGTTTTGTGACCCCGCCAGTCATCGCAGTGCTCGACTACGGCATTGGAAATCTACGCTCGGCTGAAAAAGCGCTGCAGCGGGTGGGAGCTGATGCTCGTTTGACCAGTGACGCCGATTTCGCCTTACAGGCCGATGCCGTCGTGTTACCCGGGGTCGGGGCGTTCGGAGCGTCTATGACCGCTCTCAATCAGGCCGGACTACGTGACGTGGTTTTCGCAGCGATCGATTCGGGCCGTCCCTTCTTGGGGATCTGCGTGGGCATGCAGATGCTGTTCACCGCCAGTGAGGAAGATCCCGATGTCGGCGGACTCGGCGTGATTCCGGGCATCGTCACGAGGATTCCGGACGGGGTGAAGCGCCCTCAGATGCAATGGAATCGGCTCGAAATCGTTCAGCCTGAGGATCCAGCATTCACGGGACCGGAGTTGGTGGGCAAAGCCGATGGGGCGTGGGTGTACTTCGTGCATTCGTTCCATGGGGTGCCGGATCTTCCATCATCGGTGGCGGCAACTTGTGAGTACGGTGGAACATTGAATGCGGCGTTTCGACAAGGCAATGTCTTCGCAACGCAATTTCATCCGGAGAAATCTGGAGTGAGCGGGCTGGCTCTGCTGTCCAATTTCGTGACCAGCGTGGAAGCGAGGGATGGATCATGGGGTCGGTAGAACTTTTTCCGGCTATCGACCTTCGCGGCGGTCGGGTGGTGCGACTTCGACAGGGTGACTATGGCGATGAGACCGTGTACGGAGATGACCCGGTCACTGTCGCCGCATCTTTTGTTTCTGATGGAGCGTCATGGATTCACGTGGTCGATTTGGATGCGGCGCGCACGGGAGCGCCGGTGAATCGCTCGGTCATTGCTGAAATGGCCAAGGCAACTTCCGGTCGGGCCAATATTCAAACTGGTGGCGGCGTGCGAACTCTCGATGATGTTCGTGACCTTGCTCGGTGCGGAATCCGGAGGGTCGTGATGGGTTCTGCAGCTGTGGCGAATCCAACTTTGGTAGCGGAGGCAAGTTCGATCATTGAAGTCGCAGTGGGTTTGGATCACCGGCAAGGTGAACTTGCAGTTCATGGTTGGACTCAAGGCGCCGGAGTTGCGCTCGCCGATGCCCTCTCGTGGTTTCCTTCGGCATCGGCGTTCGTCATCACCGACATCGCGCGTGACGGTATGTTGCTTGGTCCTGATCTCGAAGGACTGCGTCAGGCTGTGGAGTCATCGGACATCCCGGTGATTGCCAGTGGCGGAGTGTCGTCCCTCAATGATCTCGTACTCCTGGCAGCTATTCAGGGCCTGTGTGGCGTCATCACCGGTAAAGCCCTCTACGAAGGGCGTTTTTCGGTGGTCGAGGCCCTATCCGTTTTGGCATCGACCACTGGTGAAACCGGAGTGGCACCATGAGAGTGGCCCGGGTCATCCCCTGTCTTGATGTCACCAATGGGCGTGTGGTCAAGGGCACGAACTTCGTGAATTTACGCGATGCCGGTGATCCTGCGGAATTGGCCGCTCGTTATGACCAAGAGGGTGCCGACGAGTTGGTTTTTTTGGATATCACCGCTTCCAGTGATGGCCGGGAGACGATGGTCGATGTTGTTTCGCGAACTGCAGAGCAGGTGTTCATTCCACTCACCGTTGGCGGAGGCATACGCACAGTGGAAGACGCTCGACGAATGTTGCGCGCCGGGGCCGACAAAGTCAGTGTCAACACCGCCGCTGTTCAAAATCCGCAACTCATTGCCGACATAGCAGCCGAATTCGGTGCTCAATGCGTGGTCTGCGCTATTGATGCCAAGAGGCGGGCTTCAACGGAATCCGGGCAACGAACCCCGAACGTTATTGATTCGACACAATTCGAGGTTTTCCTTCACGGAGGACGAACACCAACGGGTATCGATGTCCGTGCATGGGCCGAAGAAGTAGCCCGATTGGGTGCTGGGGAGATACTGCTCACTTCCATGGATCGAGATGGCACGAAAGAAGGGTTCGATCTCGAGCTGACAGCGTGTATTTCCGAAGCTGTCGATATTCCAGTGATCGCTTCTGGCGGAGTCGGGACGCTCGAGCATCTGGTCGATGGCATCGTGAAAGGAAAGGCCGATGCAGTTTTGGCCGCTTCGATCTTCCATTTCGGCGAGTTCACGATTACCCAGGCCAAACAACGATTGGCAGAGTCGGGAATTATCGTCCGACCAGCACCGTGATCCAGGCATACGGCTCCGTCGGATGAAAAACGAAGATGTGATGGCGATAGCGGTCTTAGATGGTGGGCTTTCCACGGCGTTAGAGGAATTGGGCGTCGATATCAGTGGGCCGTTGTGGACGGCGCGAGCACTTTTGCTGTCGAGTGAAGATTTGGCTGAAGCCCACCATCGTTTCGCCCTAGCAGGAGCCACGTACGTGACGACTGCCAGTTACCAATGTGGTGTCGAACAGTTCGAATATCTCGGTCTCTCCACCGCCCAAGCACGACATACCTTGGTGGCCAGCACCACAATTGCTCGAGAGGCCGTGAGAGCAACAGGAGCACGTGTGGCATCGTCGGTCGGGCCCTATGGAGCTTCGCTGGCCGATGGCAGTGAATACAACGGGGCCTATCGCTCATCATTGGCCGCGGTCGAGGAGTACCACCGCTGCAAGTTGGACCTTTTGCGTGACTCCAATCCCGATGTTTTTGCCGTGGAAACGCAAGTGCTGGCCGACGAGGTACGCATGATTGTAGAGCGACTTGAAATCTTGGGATCTCCGCCGGCTTGGTTCAGTTTCGGCTTTCGCGATGACGAGACGACCTACGGTGGTGACTCGGTGCAACAAGTGGTCGATGCAGTGACCGACTATCCAAATCTCCTGGCCATAGGCGTGAATTGCACAGCACCCCATTTGGTGAATCCAATCCTTGATCGCATGTCCGACTGTGTGCCCGATGTGCCTCTCATTGCCTACCCGAATCATGGTGGCCAGTGGAATGCTCGAGACAAGACATGGTCCCAGCCGGCGGGATCGGTTTTCAGCCCTCGGCGAATACAGCAGTGGCGCGAGGCCGGTGTCCGGTTCATCGGGGGCTGTTGCGGAATAGGACCCACGGAGATCGCCGAACTAGCCGACATCGTGCGTCGAGGCTGAGTTGCATGATGACCCAATGCCATGACTGCGACTGATCTTCTCTAGCGTTGGGGTATGAATGCTCCACCTTCTTCAGCACCATCTGTCCCTTCAAGCCCTTTTCAGCCGAATCCAGATATGGAGTATCGACGACTCGGGCGATCTGGCCTCAAGGTCTCGGTGTTGTCTTTCGGAAGTTGGGTGACCTTTGACAATCAACTCAAAGATGACAGTGCAATGGCGTGTATGCAGACCGCTTGGGAATCAGGATGCAATTTTTTCGACAACGCCGAAGCGTATGCAGCCGGTGAAAGCGAAGCAATCATGGGTCGAGCCATTGAAAATCTTGGTTGGCGACGCCAAGACTATGTTTTGTCCACCAAGGTTTTTTGGGGGATTGATCCGCGCATCCCCAATCTCAATAACACCCTGAATCGCAAGTACCTGCACCACAGCATCGAAGGCTGTCTTGAACGGCTCCGAGTGGATTTCGTGGACATTCTCTTTTGTCACCGCGCCGACCCGCAGACACCTTTGGAAGAGACGGTTTGGGCCATGAGCGATCTGGTTGATCGAGGCAAGGTTTTGTATTGGGGAACGAGTGAGTGGACTGCCGATGAAATTCGCGCCGCATGGGACATTGCCGAGCGGCATCATCTGCACAAGCCAGTTGTCGAGCAACCGCAATACAACATGCTGGAACGACGTCGCGTGGAGGTCGAATATCGACGTCTGTACGAAGATATTGGTTTGGGAACGACCATTTGGAGCCCTTTGGCTTCGGGTTTGCTGACCGGCAAGTACCTTGATGGCGTGCCGGAGGACTCGCGAGCCACGCTCCCGGGATATGGCTGGTTGGCACAGCGACTCACTGATCAATCGGCCCAGGAGAAGGTGCGACGCTTGGTGCCGATTGCCAAAGATCTGGACTGCTCGTTGGCTCAACTTGCACTGGCCTGGTGTACGAAAAATCCTCAGGTGTCGACGGTGATCACCGGGGCCAGTCGGGCCTCGCAAGTGGCCGAGAACTTTGGGGCTCTGTCGGTTATCCCGCGTTTGACTCCCGATGTCATGGAGCGAATTTCCCAAGCCATCAAATAGCGTTAAACGGAGAGTGGAGAACTCATCAGTGGAGATCTTGGGGCCGTGATTGCGGCCTCAACGGTGATCGGCGGGATAGTCACGTGGTGGCGCTCGTCTCTCGACTTTGCAGTCCGAGCAATGCCGTTTTCGGTCAGGCTGCGCTACCGTTCCTGCCGTGGCTGACAAGTTGAAAGCGAGTCTCGGGTCAAGGGCTGATGCATCGACCGACGACAAGCTGCCGATCAAAATGCTCAATGATCGAGTCTTGGTCAGGATTCCGGAAAAAGATGGTGAGCGACGCAGCTCGGGAGGCATTCTGATCCCGGCAACCGCCCAGATATCGAAACGTTTGGCTTGGGCAGAGGTAGTGGCATTGGGGCAAAATGTCCGTTCCGCTGAAGTGGGAGATCGAGTCCTGTTCAGTCCCGAGGATCGTTACGAAGTCGAGGTCGGGGGAATCGACTACATCATGTTGCGCGAACGTGATATCCACGCGGTGGCTGCCACCCGAATCGACGGCCACACCGGCCTCTATCTCTGACGGGGACCGTCGTGGCCAGTTTTGAAGGATCCCGAGAACAAATAGCGCAAGTCGGATTCAACGCCGATGGTTTGGTTCCCGCAATCGCGCAGGACGTCGAGACCGGTGATGTCTTGATGATGGCCTGGATGAATGCCGAGAGTTTGGCAATGACGATGTCGGAGAAACGAATGGTGTACTGGAGCCGTAGCCGTTCGGAACTCTGGCGCAAAGGTGACACCAGTGGCGATCGACAGTTCGTCGTGGAAGCCTTCATCGATTGCGACGGAGATACGTTGCTGTTCAAAGTGCGTCAAGAGGGGGCAGGGGCCTGCCATACCGGAACCTGGACGTGTTTCGATTCACCTCCCTCTCATCCTTCGTCGGGTCCAAACGGATGAATATGGCCAACAATCAAACTCGGATTCCTGATCCGATGGACGCGGCGTTGGGAGAATCAGATTTACTGGTTCGTCCGTCGCGTCAAGAGTTTCAAGCCTTGGCTCGTGAGTACACCGTCGTTCCCGTGTGGGTGGAAGTCCTTGCTGATCTGGAAACACCGGTAGCGGTGTTCAGCAAAATGGTTGGCGATGAGCCGGGATTTCTCTTGGAGTCCGTCGAGCACGGGGAGCGGTGGAGTCGCTTCAGTTTCGTTGGGCGTCACCCGCGCGCCACATTGACCTCGCGTGATGGTCAGATCGATGTGCAGGGAAAAATACCGACATCGGTGCCGCGAGATCGCGGAATGTTGGCCGCCATCGAAGTGCTCCTGGATCTCTATCGGAGTCCGGTGATTCCTGAACTTCCCCCTTTGCAGGGAGGGGTGATGGGATTCTTGGGATATGACGTCGTGCGCGAGGTGGAACATCTGCCAAACACACCCTTTGACGATCGCCACATGCCCGATGCCGTGATGAGCGTGATCGGTTCTTTGGCTGCCTTTGACCACTGGAAGCAACGGGTGTACCTGATCGAGGGCGTGTCGGTGGTGGATGATGATGCCCAGCCCCTTTCGCAGATCGAACTCGATGCCGCCTACGACAGTGCGGCCGAACGGGCTCTTCAAGCAGTTCATGACTTGGCTCGACCTCTGCCGTACACGCCAGTGGAACCACCGCGTAAAGACGATGTGTTGCCTCATGTCGATTCATCGATGGGTGGGGGGCGATATCAAGAAGCAGTCAGCACTGCCAAGGAGTTCATCCGCGCCGGAGATATTTTCCAAGTCGTTTTGTCTCAGCGATACGAATTACAAATCGAAGCCGATCCCTTCGATATGTATCGCGTTCTTCGACAGGTGAATCCCAGTCCGTACATGTATTTTCTTCGGCACCCGGAACTGACCATCGTGGGCAGTTCGCCCGAACCCATGGTTCAACTTCTGGATGGGAAGGTCATCAGCCGTCCAATTGCCGGAACGCGCAAACGAGGGACGAACGATGATCATGACCGTCGTTTGGCGGCGGAACTTCGGGAAAATCCTAAGGAAATTGCCGAGCACATCATGTTGGTGGATCTGGCCCGCAACGATGTGGGGCGGGTGGCCAAATTTGGCACGGTCGAGGTCGACGAACTGATGACTTTGGAGCGATACAGC
>JBEIGJ010000066.1:0-11412 GCA_040381935.1 Acidimicrobiaceae bacterium
GACTGGCGACGGAGTCTTTACCTACGGCACTCTTGACAAATTTGTCTTCTTCACTTTCCAAGTTGCCTTCGCCGCTACGGCGGCAACCATCGTGTCGGGAGCAATGGCGGAGCGCACCAAGTTCAAGTCTTACGTTCTTTACAGCGCAGTGATCTCAGCGATCATTTATCCAATTGTCGTTCGTTGGCAATGGGGCGGAGGATGGCTTTTCCAACTCGACACGCCTTTCCACGATTTTGCTGGCAGTTCGATCGTTCACATGACCGGCGGAATGGCTTCCATCATGGGTGCCTACTTCCTCGGGCCACGAAAAGGAAAATATGGACCTGACGGCAAGGCACGGGCAATCCCAGGTCACAGCATTCCCTTTGCCATCCTCGGTTGTTTCATCCTGCTCGTCGGCTGGTACGGGTTCAACCCTGGCTCATGGCTGGGAGCTGATCCGGTCATCGGAAAAATTGCCGTGAACACGACTCTCGGCGCAGCTGCCGGCGCCGTCGTGGCCATGATTGTGACTTGGCTCAAAGATGGAAAACCTGATGTAGCCATGACCGGTAACGGTCTGCTTGCCGGACTCGTTGGAGTCACAGCTGGGTGTTGGGTCATCAATGGTCTTGGCGCCATCGTGATCGGAGCAGTCGCCGGAATCCTGGTGGTGTACTCAGTCATGTTCTGGGACCGAGTCAAAATTGACGATCCGGTGGGTGCAATCAGCGTCCACGGAATTTGTGGAGCCTTCGGAACGATCGCCGTTGGACTCTTTTCCGCCACCGAGTCAGAGGGCATTGTGAAGAAAGGCCTCTTCTACGGTGGTGGAACTTCCCAATTGATCAGCCAGGTCATTGGGGTGGTCGCAATTGCCGGCTTTGTCCTCGTTGCATCCGGACTCTTGTTCTTCATCATGAAGAAGACCGTTGGTCTGCGCGTCGGCGAACAAGAGGAGATCGAAGGACTCGACGTTCACGAACATGGAGTCCCTGGTTACGTCAACGACGACATGGTTCTGCGCTGAACCCCAAATTCGTTCAGAACAGACCTACAAGGAAGGACACATATGAAACTCATCACCGCAATTGTCAAACCATTCAAACTGGATGACGTCAAAGAGGCCTTACAGGCCGCTGGTGTTCAAGGCATCACCGTCAGTGAGGTTCGCGGCTTCGGCCGCCAAGGCGGCCATAGTGAGACCTACCGAGGAGCGGAGTACAAGATCGACTTCGTACCCAAGGTGCGCCTCGAATTGGTCGTCGACGACCGCAATGCCGACGGTGTCATCTCGGCTATCAAATCGGCAGCAGCCACCGGCAAGATCGGTGACGGCAAGATCTGGGTCACCGATGTCGAGCGCTTGGTACGCATCCGCACTGGTGAAGAAGGTCCGGACGCCGTCTAGATACAACCACCAGTCAACAGAGCTGGTCTGCGCTACGCGCTGACAGCACAGGGGCAGTCCCCGAGTTGCAGGTTCCCCGGCGACTCGGGGACATTCCGCGTCCGATGTCCATTACTAGTGAGCTACAACAGCGGCCCGAAGAGCTTCCCAAACCCTTTGCGACGTACACGGCAAATCCACATGACGAACGCCGAAATGGGAAAGAGCGTCGACAACAGCGTTTTGCACGGCCGGCGTGGCGCCGACAGTTCCACTTTCGCCGATGCCTTTGGCCCCGAGGTCATTGAGTGGTGACGGCGTCTCAAGATGCATGGTGACGAAGCTGGGGACTTCGGCCGCCGATGGAAATCCATAGTCGGCGAAGTTGCCGGTCAAAGGATTGCCATCATCGTCATAGATGAACTCCTCGTACAGCGCTTGACCGATTCCCTGAACCTGCCCACCATGAACTTGTCCTTCGGCTAGGAGTGCGTTGACGATGCGGCCCGCATCATCAACGGCAAACATCTGTCGCAATCGCACACCACCCGTTGCAGTGTCGACTTCAACCACTGCCAGATGGGCGCCACTGGGGAATGAGCCCTGCGATTGGCTGAAGTTCCCTTCACCATCAAGATTCACTCCGACCTCAGGCGCATACCGCACCACATCACTCCACTCAACAGTGACCGCAGGTGCCCCGACGACGTGAAATTTTCCTTCTGGGGATAGCACAACATCATCCACATCGGCTTCCAACAATCGGGCCGCCACACCTCGAGCCTTATCGGCGACAACACCGGCCGCTCGCCACACATTGGTACCACCGATCTGAACCGATCGCGATCCGCCGGTGATGGCTCCACTGCGCACGATGTCGGTATCGCCATGCAAGACAACGATTTGATCCATCGACAGTCCGAGGCGTTCGGCGACCAGCATCGCCCAGGTCGTGCGATGACCTTGTCCATAGGGTGTCGTTCCCGTGATTACCCGGGCCCGGACAGCAGGCTGCTCAGCAGCCTGGTCATCGATGTAGAGATCGATGGTTCCTAATTCTGATCCGCCCGACATGGCAGTGATCTCCACGTAGACCGCAAGTCCGATACCTAGTTGAATTGGGTCTCCGGATATCCGGCGTTTGTTTTGTTCAGTGCGCAGTGATTCATAGTCGGCAGCGTCGAGGACGCGCTGTAAGGCTTCGGGATAGTTGCCGCTGTCGTACACAGTTCCCGTGGCATTGGTGAACGGGAACTGATCAACTTGCACAAAATTGCGTCGACGTACCTCGGCCGGATCCATGCCAATTTCGCGAGCAAAGAGATCCACCATTCGTTCGATGGCGGCGGCGGCTTCCGGCCGCCCCGCTCCACGATAGGCAACTGTGGGCACAGTATTGGTGAGCACTCCTTTGGCGGCAATGGCGGCATTGGCAATGTCGTAGGTACCCGTCAACATGCGGCCAGTCATGAAAGGAAGAAAGGCACCAAATCGCGGGTAGGCGCCCGAATCCTGGAGAACGGTCATCTCATATGCACAGATCCGTCCATCGCGAGTTCCGCCGAGACGGACGTCTTGGATTTGTCCTCGGCCATGGCCCAGACCATTCATACTCTCGGTGCGCGACTCGGTGTAACGGACAGGCCGTCCAACCGCTTTTGACAAATAGGGCAACAAAATATCTTCGGGGTAGAACAATGCCTTGGCCCCGAATCCTCCTCCGACGTCGGGAGCGATGACGCGAACTTGTTCGGGAAGCAGGCCGTAGAACTCGCACAATTTTTCGCGAATGGGATGCACTCCCTGACAAGCCTGCCAATGCGTGAGTCGAGACACTCCGTCCACATCAGGTTCCTCCCAGTGGCTGGCAGCCACTCGAGGCTCGAGGGGACTTGGAGCCAGGCGACGATTCAGGATTCGCTGGGTGATGACGACTTCACATTCACTGAAGTCGACCTCGCGACCGGCCGGGAGATCCACGACAACGTTGCTTTGTCGATCGGGGAAGAGCAAAGTCTCTCCCCGCAAAGCCTCTTCGGGGTCAACCACGACATCGAGGGGCTCATATTCAATGTCGACGCACTCAAGGGCATCGAGGGCTAACGGACGAGATTCAGCCACCACCGCAACAACCAGTTCGCCCACGAAACGCACAACGTCTCGGGCCAATGCCGGCCTTGCCACGTCAGCGGGCAGGAACGGCAGGTCGATGGGTAAGGGACCAAGTCCAGCGGCCAGCACATCATCACTAGTGAACACACCAATGACACCGGGCATAGAACGGGCGACTTCAGTAGAGATCTGCGTGATCCGAGCATGGGCCATAGGGGAACGGACGTAGACCACATGAGCGGCACCGGGGAGATCCAAATTGTCGATGAAAGTCCCCTTGCCCGTCACCAAGTCGGGATCCTCGGTTCTCAGAATTCGTTCACCGATCAAACCCACATTGTCCCCCACTCATCGCCGGCTACTGCCAAACCAGGGGATCAGCGTAGATTGTTCTCATGTCGCTGACCGATTCATCTCCCACCGGGTCTACACCAGTCAAGGCCGAGCGCTGGACTGCCCAATGGAAAGAACTATACGAAGAGGTCATTACCACTGGTCTGTGCACGGGTTGCGCGGGCTGCGTGGTCACCTGTCCCCACGATGTCATTGGTTATGAACACGAAGAAGGTAAGTACAAGCCATTCCATCTGGAGGAGGAACTCGGTCTCGACAATTGTGTGCACGGTGTCAAGGGGTGTACGACCTGCACCCGGGCATGTCCGCGCTTTCGCCAGTGGGAAGCTTCCGCTGATATGCATCTATTCGGCCGAGTTCGCGAACCCGAAGAACTGTCGGGAATTTGGCGACAGTTGCTCCTTACTCGGGCCGCCGACAAAGAGCAACACGAAAAGGGTCAAGACGGGGGCTTCGTTTCGGCGATGCTGATCTGGCTCTTGGAGAACGACTACATCGAGGCTGCTTTGGTCAGTGGAGTAGAAGTGGATGACGCCTGGAAGGCCAAGCCGGCCCTTGCCCGCAATAAGGCCGAGGTCTTGGCCACCGCTGGTTCGCGCTACACGTATTGCGCCAATCCACTCGCACTGCGCGAGGCCAAGGAACAAGGATTGACCCGTCTGGCCCTGGTGGGTATGGGGTGTCAGACCTCGTCACCTCCGGTGATGTGGGATCGCAAAGCGGGCAAGGTCAGCAAGCCCTTTTTGTTCAACATCGGATTGCTCTGTTCGAAGACTTTTGACGATGCCATCTTCCCCGAGCTCTTTGAAGCCAAATACGGCTTGAAGAAACAAGACATGGTGAAGATGAACATCAAAGGAGTGTTCCAAATTTGGATGAAGGACGGCTCGTATCACGAAATTGACCTCAAAGAATGCCACCAATGGACGCGTGAAGGATGCAAAACCTGCCCGGACTTCGCCGCTGAACACAGTGATATCGCCACCGGTGGCATTGGTAAGGACAACGATTGGACTCTGACCATTGTGCGCACCGAACTGGGTGAGGAAGTCATCAATCGCATGATCAAAGACGGTGTCATCGAGGCTCGTCCCGCCCAAGAGGATGAGGTGGCGATGAAGTTGCTCCGTACTCTCAGCATTGTCAGTCGTCGACGCTGGCCCGAGTGGGCCGACAAAGCCCCATCAGTTGGCGTTCCACCTCCGAAGAAGAAAGTTGATGGAGCGGCCCCAGCCGCTCACTGACCGACACCGCGTTGAGCGGAAGTCTTGGTCAACCCAAAGTCGGATTCTCCTGACGGGCGGCGCGCTCCATGCGCTCCACCGGTGCCTGGCGAAAATCAGGGTGGGTGAGGATCCAAAACTGTCCCGACACGATGGCATCGTGCACCTGGTTGGCCACATCGGTTGCAGGAATACCCGACTCCACTCCAGCGTGTAGTGCATCGTTCATCATGGCGGTGATCGGGTCAACGATGTCAGCCGGCTTTGCTCCCAAGCGATCAGACCACTTGATGTCGGTCATCAAACTCGTCTTCACAAATCCCGGACAGAGAACGCTGCAACTGACCGCACTGCCCTTGGCCGCCAACTCTAAGAAGAGTCCTTCACTGATGGCCACCACTGCGTGTTTGGTGGCGTTATAGGGACCGAATCCCGGCATGGCCACTAGTCCCGCCATCGATGCGGTATTGACGATATGTCCTTCATTTTGATCGAGCATGATCGGCAAGAATGAGCGAATCCCATGGACTACTCCATAGATGTTGATATTGATCACCCAGTCCCACACGCTCATCGGTCCGGTCCACTGATCTCCAACACCGGCGACTCCAGCGTTGTTACACAGCACATGAGCTGCCCCATAGGACTCCAAAGTTCGCCGCGCCAACTCTTCCATGCTCTCTCCGAGTGAAACATCGGCAACGACGGGGATGACATCGGTACCAGCCTCACGCAATTCGGCTTCTGCGGTGCGCAGTTTCACCTCGTCCACATCGGCCAGAACGATCTTCATTCCTGCCGCTGCGAAACGATCAGCGAGGGCTCGGCCGATACCGCTGGCCGCTCCTGTAATGACCGCCACCTTGCCGCGTAGATCGCGCATTCCTGCTGGATTCCCCACTGCTGAGATATCGGCCATATCTGATCCTCCTCGATCACATGTCCACCGGAATCGACATGAATTTCCTTTGACATTCGTCTTGGTATGGGCATCGGGCCGAGTCGGGGCGTAGCGTTTGAGCCAATGGGCTACAAGTACCTCTGGACCCCGCTACAGCTCGGACCCGTAGCAACTGGGAACCGTATCGTTTTCAGCGCGCACCTCACCAATTACGCCCGCAACGGTCTACCTACTGAACAACATGCTGCTTATTATGCCGCCCGCGCCGCTGGCGGTGCCGGGCTGATCATCACCGAGGAACACAGTACGCATCCCACTGACTGGCCGTACGAAAAATTGATTCACGGATTCCACCGCGATGTGATTCCGGGTTATCAGCGAATCACTGAAGAAGTGCACCGCCATCATGTGCCGATCTTTGCCCAAATCAACCACAATGGCGGACAAGCCAGCAGTATGTTCAGTCGCCTTCCCGTTTGGGCGCCGTCCCCGGTAGCTGATCCGCTCTTTCGTGAAGTTCCTAAAGCAGTTTCGAAAGCGGAAATCGACGAGATCATTGCTGGCTATGCCCTAGTAGCAGAACACTGTGCGGAAGGTGGTTTTGACGGAATCGAATTGCAGTGCAGCCATTCCTCGATTGTGCGTGGCTTTCTTTCTCCGGCTACCAACCGGCGTACCGATGAATATGGTGGCTCACTGGTCAATCGTGCCCAGATCTTGATCGACATTGTTGCCGCCGTACGCAAAGTCATCGGCAATCGCCTGGCACTCGGTGTCCGACTCTGCGGTGATGAATTCATTGACGGAGGTACCACTATCGACGAGGCCGTGGAAGTTGCTCGTCTCGTAGAGGCCACCGGCAATGTCGACTACATCAACACATCCATCGGCGTCGCAACCGCAAGCCTGTTCATGATCGAAGCCAGTATGCATATCCCACCGGGGTATGCGATGTTCATACCTAGTGCCATTCGCAAAGCCGTTGACTTGCCGGTGGTCGGGGTCGGTCGCTTCAAGGATCCCCTACAAGCCGAGAGAGCATTGGCCGAAGGGCAGTGTGATTTGGTTGGCATCGTCCGGGGCCAAATTGCCGATCCTGATTTCGCCGCCAAGGCACGTGCTGGGGCCACCGATGAAATTCGTCTTTGTTTGAGCTGCAACCAGGAATGCGTTGGACGGATGGGACTCAACCGCTGGTTGGGGTGTATCGAGAATCCGCGCACCGGTCGCGAACATGAATGGCTACAGACCAACCACTTGTCGCTGTCGTCCAAACCAAAAAAGGTGCTCATTGCCGGAGCCGGCCCGGCAGGGCTGCAAGCAGCCATAGCCGCAGCTCGTAAAGGTCACCAAGTGATGGTCTACGAAAAGGAATCAGCCGCTGGAGGCCAGGTTCGGATTGCGGCCAGCGTGCCGAATCGGGCCGAATTCGGGGACATGATCCGGAACCAACTAGCCGAATGTCGGCGCCTCGGCGTAACCATCACGTATGAATCCGGAGTCTGGCCCGGACTGATCGAGGAGGTGCGCCCCGATCACGTCATCGTGGCCACGGGAGCCGAACCCAATCGTCCCTGGTGGGTCCCCGATAGTGAAAGCGATGAAAGCGCCCTGCGGGTCTGCGATGTCCGGGCCATTCTCGATGGGTCGGCCCCACTCGGCGGGCCCCAGCCGGGTGAATCGGTGGTCATCGTCGATGAGATTGGCTTTCACCATGCCACATCCACCGCCGAGGTCCTGGCCGACCGGGGCTGCCTCGTCGAGATCGTGACTCCAGGCATGGTGGTCGGACAGGATTTGGGCATCACCCTGGATATGGAGAACTGGTGGATGCGCGCTGGAGACAAAGGAATTGTTCAAAGCACCGACCTTGTGCCCATGAACTATGCGCACGGTGAACTGACGTTGTTGCATCATCCAACTGGCACCAATCAATCACGTCGTCCTGATTGGGTGGTCTTGGCCGTACCACCGAACCCAGTCGAGTGGCTGTACAACGACTTGAAGAAATCAGGAATCAGCGTGGAACGGGTGGGCGATTGCGTTGCTCCGCGCCGGGCTCATGCTGCCGTCGTCGAAGGAGAACGCGCCGGATCCTCGGTTTAGTTCTCATAGAGTCACCCTCGTCGCCACCACAGAACCCAATCATCTGAGTAAAATCTGTCTGTGAGCGAGGCTTGGGGCATCATCGGCGACCTCACGGAATCGCTCAAAGATATTTCCGGTAACTGGTGGTTCCTGGCCATTGTGCTGACGATCGCCTTACTCGACTCGGTGATCCCAGTGGTACCGAGTGAGACCACCGTCATCATTGGCGGTGTGGCGGCCAGTGCCGCTGGAGACGGTCCCTACCCGGTCATTCTGGTGATCGTTGCTGGTGCCGTCGGAGCCTTTCTCGGTGACAACATCTCCTTCGAGTTAGGACATCGCGCTAGTCATCTCATCGAGAAGCGGGCTGCACGAAAAGAATCAACTGCCAAGAAATTGAAATGGGCTGCCGATCAGATCGAGGAACGAGGTGGACTGCTGCTCATCACGGCGCGCTTCATTCCGGGTGGCCGAACAATTCTCACTTTGTCATGTGGTTTCACTCATCAATCGCGACGATGGTTCGCCGGTTGGGTAGCCGTCGCGGTCACCATCTGGGCCACCTACGCTTCGATCCTCGGCTACACCTTTGGGTCGCAATTCGAAGATGACCATACATTGGCATTTCTCCTGGCATTCGGGGCGGCGCTGACCATCACAGTGGTCATCGAACTCATCCGCTTCGCCCGTAAGCGATTGGTGGCCAAAGCGTTGGAAAAAACAGCCGTCTGAGGATCAACGGGAACGGTAGGTCCCGCCCCCCCGAGGCGCTGGCGTCCTTGTTCAACCGCTTGGAGAGATGCATTCCCTCCAGAATGAACTCCACTGCTGCGGCAATGCTGGCCGGTGATTCATCTCCATCCACGAGGCTGTCGACCATGGGCTTCAGCGCCGGTATCGATATCACCAATTGGGCTTGATCGACCGAGGGAACATCTTCTCCGGTGTGCACAACCGCTCCTTCTTCAAAAGCAGTCAAGACATCGCGAGTGAGCTCAGGGCTGACGACTTCGCGAAAGACTGTCAACACCGAAGACTTAATCAACTCACGGAGAACATAACCCTCGCGTCCTTCTTCCAGGGCCTCGATTTCGATCTTCCCACCAGTCGAAGAGGCAAAAGCATCCAAGTCACAAATACGCGGTACAACTGCGGTTTCACCAAGACGCAGACCACGCCGCAAAGCATTGGCGCACATCACCTCGTAATTGCTCACACTCAGACGAACGCTCACACCACTTCGCTGATTGACCTGCGAACTACTACGAGCCAACTGGCTGAAGGTGGCAACAATCAGTTCCATGTACGCCGGAACACTGACTTGAATATCGCCCACACTCGGTGGGCGCGCTTCTTGACGGATGATTTGTACTTCGGTCACAGCATCAAGTGGATAGTGCGTTCGAATCTGACTTCCGAAACGATCTTTCAGCGGAGTAATGATTCGACCGCGATTGGTGTAGTCCTCAGGGTTGGCAGACGCCACCAGCATCACATCCAGAGGAAGACGAATCTTGTAGCCGCGAACTTGAACATCGCGCTCCTCGAGAATGTTTAAGAGACCGACCTGGATACGTTCTGAGAGGTCGGGAAGTTCATTGATAGCGAAGATGCCACGGTTCGTACGCGGTACCAGACCGTAATGAAGAGTCAGTTCATCACTGAGATAGCGACCTTCGGCGACGCGAATCGGATCGACTTCACCAATCAGGTCGGCGATTGAAGTATCTGGGGTGGCCAGTTTTTCGCCGAATCGATCATCACGATGCACCCAGGCAACCGGCGTATCGTCTCCCAACTCAGCCACCAGATCTCGAGCGAACTTAGAAACTGGCTGATACGGATCATCGTGGATTTCACTTCCAGCGATGACCGGCATCCATTCGTCGAGCAAGCCCGTCATACTGCGGATCATGCGGGTCTTGGCCTGTCCTCTCTCACCCAAAAAGATGACATCGTGTCCAGCAAGAACGGCGTTTTCCAATTGGGGCATGACAGTTTCTTCGTATCCAAGCACTCCTTCGAAGAGAGGCTCTTTGGCCATGATCTTGGCTACGGCGTTCTGTCGCATTTCTTCTTTGATCGGTCGAGAAACCCACCCCATCTCCTTGAGCTCGCGAATCGAGGCCGGATAGGGAGCAGAAGACGAAGGCATAGTTCGACAGTACTTCCCAGCCGACCGGGACGGCACGGCGGAGCCGGTTCTCCACTACGGTTTCCCCTGTGACAATGCCAACTGGGGCCCACACGTGGACCGCTCTCGATCTCAAGGGTCCTTGGAAAGTCATCCGCGCCACCGACGACATCTTGCGCACTGGTGTTGGCCTAGAGACCGATGATCGGGACTGGATGTCCATCGATGTTCCCGGCCATTGGCAGTCCGAATCTGCCTTGGCTGCCGATGAGGGACCAATGCTCTATCGGCGTCACTTTGATCTACATCTTGATTCCGCCGCATCAAACGGGGATGAACGTCTTTTCGTCGTTGTCGACGGCCTCTTCTACCAAGGCGATGTCTGGTTGGATGGCGCCTACCTCGGCGATCCAGAAGGGTATTTCGTTCCCCATGCTTACGACGTCAGTGCCTTAGCCCGACTCGATTCCAGCCACGTCCTCTCCATCGGGTTGGCATGTGCCCCGCAGGGCGAAAAACGGGCCAAACGCAACATCACCGGGAGCTTCCAAGACAGCCCGTACATCGATCCTCACTTCAATCCCGGTGGAATTTGGCGAGGCGTGCACATCGAACGAACTGGACCCGTGCGTATCGATGCACTGCGAGTCCTGTGTCGTGATGCCAGGGAAGCATCAGCCAACGTCCATCTTTCAGCCCGTTTGGACAGTGACCGCGAACGTTCCATTCGCATCGTCACCAAAGTCGATGGATCACTCGTTAATGAACAAGAAAGATCTGTCGCGCGCGGACTGAACGAATTCACATGGAATATCGATATCGATGAACCAGCATTGTGGTGGCCCTGGAGTCTGGGAGATCAGAATCTCTGCGAGATCACAATTGAGATCATCTGTGATGGGAGAGTCAGCCACTCTGTCAACCGTCGGACTGGTCTGCGTGAAGTGGCCGTCCAGGACTGGATCTTTTCGGTGAATGGCGAGCGCCTCTTTCTCAAGGGTGCCAATCTGGCGCCGACATGCGCTGATCTCGGTGCGGCGTCACCGGCAGAGCTTCACCGTGATATCGAACTGGCACGCGATGCCGGGCTCGATTTGGTACGACTCCACGGTCATATCTCGAGACCCGAGATCTACCAAGCAGCCGATGAATTGGGGATGCTCATTTGGCAGGATTTCCCTCTCCATGGTGGATACTCCCGGAATATTCGCAAACAAGCAGTCCGTCA
>JBEIGJ010000067.1:0-11077 GCA_040381935.1 Acidimicrobiaceae bacterium
GCTTGCCGTCGATGTCTTCACTGCGCCAGGTGGTTCCCATATGACGCTTGACCGATCGGAAGGTGCGGTCCGGGTTGGTGATGGCCTGACGTTTGGCGACCTCGCCGACCAGAACCTCTCCCGCCTTGGAGAACGCCACGACGGACGGAGTGGTCCGTGAGCCTTCCGAATTGGGGATAACCACCGGCTCGCCGGCCTCGAGAACCGAGACGACGGAGTTGGTGGTGCCGAGATCGATACCTACTGCCTTGGCCATATTGAAACCTCTTTGTGTATCCGGAGGGCCGACCCGCCGGTTGTGTTTTTGATATTCGGGAATGTGTTGTGGGGGACTTGCGAACGAAGGTGACAACCAAGAACTTCTGGAATGTATTCCAAGGTTGCGTCGCTTTGTATCAAGATGTGGGTCAAGATAGCGCTGGGTGCCGGCACAACCAACCAGTAACTGATAATCCTGAGTCATTGTGACTCATGTTATGGATCGGCCAGATCCTCTCGTGACCACCGGGCCACGGGGCCACCGGGCCACGGGATCACGGGGCCGAACTGTTCAACAACTCCCGTGTCTCGAACCGCCTATGACGGCCGTTATCAGCCAGAATGAGCCCATGAGCGCACATGATCTGGTCATTCGCAATGGACTCGTTGTCGACGGCACGGGCGCCGCTCCGGTGTCGGCCGATGTGGCAATCACCAACGGCGTCATTACCGAGGTCGGGCCGGCCATCGCCGGCACCGGAACACGGGAGATCGATGCTCTCGGTCTGACGGTGACTCCCGGTTTCGTGGACATCCATACCCACTTTGATGGCCAGGCCACCTGGGATCCGCTCCTTGCTCCATCCAGCATCCACGGTGTCACCTCTGTGGTGATGGGGAACTGCGGTGTGGGTTTCGCTCCCGCCCGGCCTACCCCCGAACAGCACGACTGGCTGATCGGCATGTTGGAAGGAGTCGAGGCCATTCCCGGCACGGCATTGGCCGAAGGCCTGGCCTGGGACTGGGAGACGTTTCCTGAATACATGGACGCCCTCGATCGCCGCCCTTTTGCCATCGATGTCGCTACTCAGGTCGCCCATGCTCCCCTGCGGGCCTACGTCATGGGTGAGCGCGGGGCCGATCCGTATGAAACGCCCACCGCTGACGAATTGACGCGGATGGCCCGAATGGTTCAAGAGGGTGTGCGCGCCGGAGCCCTTGGTTTCACCACCAGTCGCACGTACATCCATCGCACCCGCGATGGTGAGTTCCTCGGGACTCGATTCTCTTCAGCTGATGAGTTGTTGGCCCTCGGAACCGCCATGGCTGAAACCGGTCGCGGGGTGGTGCAGCTGATTTCTGATGCGTACCAAAATGCCGACCATGACTTCGCAGTCACTGAAATGCAGTTGATGGAGGAATTGGCTCGCGCTACGGGCCGTCCTTTGAGCATGACGGTGCAGCAACCCGAACCATTGCCGGATCGTTGGCGCGAGGTTGGATCCTGGGTAGACGCCGGAGTGAAAAGCGGCCTCTCCTTGGCTACCCAGGTAGCCGTGCGACCGATCGGCATCTTGCAGGGGCTCACCGCCACTGTGAATCCGCTCATGGTCTGTCCGAGTTTCGCCGAATTGATCGGTCGACCATTGCCCGAAATCGTTTTAGCGTTGCGTGATCCAGAACGACGCTCGCGCATCATTGCTGAGCATCCCGTGGCTGTGGCCCGGATCGAGGGATTGGCCAGTGAGATGTTCGGGGGATTCCACAAGTTGTATCCCATGGAAAATCCGGTCAACTACGAACCCGGACCAGAAGACTCCGTTGCCGCCCGAGCAGCAGCGCGCGGAGTTCCCGTCGTCGAGTTCGTGATCGACCTGTTGATCGAAGAAGATGGCAATCGACTCTTGTACATGCCCTTGTTCAACTTTGCTCGGGGCAACCTAGACGACGTTCGCGACATGCTGTTGCGCAAGAACGCCGTGGTGGGACTTTCCGATGCCGGTGCTCACTGTGGAACCATCAGCGATGGCAGTGCCACGACAACGGCCTTGTCTTTATGGACCAAGAACAGAACCCGTGGCGAGCTTCTCCCGCTCGAGTTCATGGTCAATCACATCACGCAGCGTACGGCGCGCCATGTGGGCCTTTTGGATCGCGGCGTCATCGCTCCTGGATACCGCGCCGATCTCAATGTGATCGATATGGAGACCCTCGGAACTCCCCCGCCACGCATCGTTCACGATCTACCGGCCGGCGGTCGACGCCTGATGCAGACCGCAACGGGCTATCACTTCACCATCAAAAACGGCGCAGTGTCATTCGAAAATGGCGAACACACCGGGGTCTTGAACGGAGCACTTATTCGCGGCGCTCAATCAGCACCACTCTGAAACAGTCCCGTCGATAACAGTCATGTCGACGACAGTCATATTGCTGGCACTGGACAGGTCACACAGACTCAGTTTGGCTCTCTCCGGCCTGAACCTGTCGGGCATACGCACCGTTACGAGCCATGAGTTCATCATGAGTTCCTTGTTCGACGATGCGTCCTGCATCGATCACCACGATCCGATCAGCATCGCGAATGGTCGATAGACGATGAGCAATGACGAGAGCTGTCCGATTGCGTAACGCATCGTCGAGGGCCGCTTGAACCAGGGCTTCATTTTCGTTGTCCAAGTGACTGGTGGCCTCGTCCAAAATCATGACTGCCGGATTCTTCAAGAGCAAACGGGCAATAGCCAGCCGTTGCTTCTCGCCACCTGAAAGGCGATAGCCGCGTTCGCCCACCACCGTGGCATACCCGTCCGGCAGAGCGGTAATGGTGTCATGGATACGCGCCGCCTGACAGGCCGAAACAATTTCATCCGATGTGGCATCGGGTTTGGCATAGCGAAGATTCGATTCCATGCTTTCGTGGAACAAGTGAGCGTCCTGAGACACCACACCGATGGCCGCCCGCAAAGTGGTGCCGGTGAGGTCACGTACATCCTGCCCATCGATTCTCACCGCACCAGACGTGACGTCGTACAGCCGTGGTACGAGTGATGCCAGCGTGCTCTTGCCAGAACCTGATGCCCCGACGAGGGCCACGGTTTCTCCGGGCTCGACGGTCAGAGTGATATCCCGTAAGACGTCGACATCGGGATCACTGAGCGGTGCACCGGGCATTTCGAGTGAAGCCACTGAGACCGCTACTGCCGGTGGGTAGCGAAACGACACGTGATCGAATTCGATGCGACCTTTGGGATTCACTAAATCAACTGCTCCCGGACGATCGACAATGGAGACTGGCGCATCGAGAACTTCGAAGACGCGCTCGAAACTGACAAACGATGTGAGCAGATCGACTCGAGCGTTGGTCAGCCCGGTCAATGGCTGATACACCCGCGCCACCAAGGTGGCCATGGCCACCAGCGTTCCCGAGGTGATACCACCGGAGACCACCAACTGAGCACCGATGCCGTACACGGCAACTGCACCCAGTGCTCCCACCAAACCAAGCGCCACGAAAAAGACCCGCCCGTACATGGCCGAAAGAATGCCGATATCTCGTACTCGAGAGGCCCGACTGGAAAACGCATCGACTTCGCGTTCGTGGCGACCGAACAATTTCACCAATAGAGCGCCGGAGACGTTGAAACGCTCGGTCATCTGCGTGTTCATCTGTGCGTTCAAGGTCATCTGTTCACGCGCAATATCTTGAAGGCGTCGACCAACTCGTTTCGCCGGGATGATGAAGACCGGCAGAACGATCAACGACAGCAAGGTCAAGCGCCATTCGAGCGCAACCATCGCAGCCAAAGTGGTGAGTAGCACCACCACATTGCTGACCACACTGCCGAGTGTGGATGTGACTGCTGACTGGGCGCCCACCACATCGTTGTTCAGGCGGCTGATCAGCGCTCCGGTTTGCGTCCGAGTGAAAAAAGCCACCGGCATCTGTTGCACTTTGTCAAAAAGGGCAACTCGTAAGTCGTAGATCAACCCCTCGCCAATACGGGCGGAGTACCAACGCTGGGCAATAGCCAAAACGGCATCGAATATCGCTGCTCCGATGGCTAACGATGCCAGCCACCAAATCAGCGAGCGGTCTGCCTGGGGAATTGCATCGTCAATGATGGCCCGAAAGACGAACGGCGGTACCAAGGCCAACACCGCCGCCAAAAGAATGGCACTGAGAAATCCGGCGATACTGAGGCGATATGGCTGGGCAAAAGTCCACACGCGACGTAAAGCCGAGCGCTCCAGACGTCGACCTTTCACCGCAGCCGCATCACCCGGCATCATCATGTGTGGTCCCATCCGCATCTCGTCAGGTTACCGAGGGCCATCTCCACCGCTCAGAGCCACCCGTGCAACCAAAGGCACACTGATCCATCGATTCAGCACTGCCAATTTCGGCCGAGTGCACCCGGGGTCGCCGACCCAACACCTACGCTGGAGCGGTGCGTCGCTCCCTTTCTTTGCTGATGCTGATGTCACTCGCCGGAGTTGCCTGTAGTTCTGGCAGCACTACGTCAAACATCACGACCACCGCGGCCCCGGCATCCACATCGTCGACGTCCACAGCGCCCTCTGATCCCATTGATCCCTACGACACGAACAAGTTCGCGGCACCGACAATTTTTTGGGATGACTGTGGTGAAAATCTCTCGTGCGGCTACGTCGACGTACCGGTGGACTACACCGATCCGGCGTCACCAGAAACGTCTCTATACATCGTGCGCCACGCAGCAACTGATCCTGATCGGCGCATTGGCTCACTGCTCGTGAATCCGGGGGGTCCCGGATTTGGCGGTTCATATCTGGCCGAATCAGCCCCCCGGGTGTACGCCGACGCACTGGTGAAGTCCTTCGACATCATTGGCTGGGATCCACGCGGAACCGGGCTCTCCATTCCAGCCATTGATTGCATCGACGATTACGACGCCTATTTTGCTGGTGGTGACATCACCCCTGGATCCGAGGATGAACGTCAAGCCATCGTCGACCAACAAAAGGAATTCACCGAACTCTGTTTTGAAAAGACTGGCTCGATCTTGCCCCACGTCGGCACGAACAATGCCGCTCGGGATATGGAGATGATTCGACGTGCCCTCGGTGAAGAGACCATTAGTTATTTTGGTTTTTCCTACGGGAGCGAACTCGGAGCAGTATGGGCCACTCTGTACCCACAAACAGTGCGCGCCGCCGTTTTCGATGGTGCCAGTGATCCGAACAGTTCGAGTCGCGAAATGATCACCCAGCAGCGCACTGGTTTCGAACGCTCAATCAATGCGTTCTTAGCCGAGTGCGCGTCGAACCGCCGATGCAGTTTCCACAATGACGGAGAAACTGAAGATGCCTTTGATGCCTTAATGGCCCAACTCGATGAAAACCCCATTCCCACCTATGCCGATCGACCAGTGATGACCCAAGGCATGGCTCTCACTGCGGTCGCCCAGGCCATGTATAGCGATCAGTACTGGGATGTGTTGGCCGAGGCTTTGGACAACGCCCAAGACGGCGATGGACGCGGCTTACTGGATCTTTTCGATGAATACTTCGGTCGTCAGCCCGATGGAACCTACGGAAATGGGTTGGAGGCGTACCTGAATATTTCCTGTGCTGATGATCCTGAACGGAAAACTGTGGCCGAAGCCGATGCCGAAGTGGAATCACTGGCCAGCGTGTCACCGCGTTTTTCGCCATCCACCGTCGGCGACTACTCCTGTGTGTTCTGGCCTGAAGCTTTGGATCCGCGCGTCGATATCGATGCTCCAACGTTCGCCCCGATCTTGGTCATCGGTACTACAGGCGATCCAGCCACACCCCTCGAAGGATCACGGGCCATGGCCCAAACCCTCGCGAACGCCACTCTTTTAGTGGTCAACGCGAATCAACACGGGGGTTATGGAGCCAATGGTTGCGTGGTCGAAGTCGTCAGTGACTATCTGATCGACCTCAAAGTTCCCAAGAACGAGGCACCCTGCTGATAACTGGCGGAAGAGGTGGGATTTGAACCCACGGAGGCTTGCACCTCGCACGCTTTCGAGGCGTGTCCCTTAGGCCACTCGGGCACCCTTCCGTCGTCAAAAGATATCGGCGCGAAACGGTTATCGGCGAGAAGCGAAGAACTGCTCCAACAACTGCGCTGATTCGGCGGCCAAGACGCCATGAGCCACCGGTGGATTGTGGTTGAGTCGCGGATCAGCGCAGACGTTGTACAGACTTGCGGTAGCACCACCTTTGAGATCGGCGGCCCCGTAGACGAGTGCTCCGATCCGAGCGTTCAGCAATGCTCCTGCACACATAACACAGGGCTCAAGGGTGACGACCAGGGTGCAGTCATCCAGTCGCCACCGACCAAGGGCTTGAGCAGCGTCGCGCAACGCCAGCACTTCAGCATGAGCCGTGGGGTCCTTTTGCAATTCGCGCTCGTTGTGACGAGCAGCGACCACCCGATCGCCACAGATGACCACCGCCCCGACGGGCACGTCATCGTGCTCCAGGGCGGCGCGGGCTTGATCGAGAGCCAGATACATGGCGTCGCGCGTGTCCATGGCGGAAGGGGTGGGATTCGAACCCACGGAGGCTTGCACCTCACACGCTTTCCAAGCGTGCCGATTCGGCCGCTCTCGCACCCTTCCAGTACCGCAAACAGACTCCTGCCGGATGTGGTGACGGCTAGGCAATCTGCGGCACACGAGCGAATCCGCTGAAGGCTGCTACCTTCCGGTCCTGACCTGATTCACGGGAACCCGTTGCACAGGACCCAACCGTCACCACATCCGGCAGGTGCCGAATGAAGCCTCGTCAGACTACCGGGCGCGCCCGCCACCCGAGACCAGAGATTCCACTTTGGAAACCAACCGTGGAGCGCCGAGTTCATCACAGATGCGGGCGAAGTCGATCGTTGGTCCCTGCCATTGCCAGTCAGGTACCGATCCCACTGGCACGGTGGTCACTGTGGTGGCCAAACGTCGAAACAACAGCGCCAGATCGCGTTGTCCGGCCAGAGTTGCCGCCAACTTGACTGCACCGCGCAGCCCAGGAACATCCCATTGACCCGGGGAATCGGGAATGTCCTCGATCCGGCGGTAACGGGTCAGCACCGCCGCAGCCGACTTTGCACCCCACCCTTCAAGTCCAGGAAATCCATCGGCGCTATCACCGACCAAAGCGAGATAGTCAGCAATTGCTGAGGGGGGCACACCGAATTTGGAAATCACCGCATCTTCATCGATCAATCCCAATCCATCTTTGACCATCTTGCGCCGATCAATCTGCACGACTCGCTGCTTCTTGACGCATTGTCCGAGGTCCTTATCGGGGGAAAGGATTTGCACTTGCCGCACACTGGGATCAGCATCGGCCACTGCAGCAGCCGATGCCAAAGCGTCATCGGCTTCATATTCCACCATCGGCCAGACGGTCACCCCGAGGGCAAAGAGAGCTCGCTCCATCACTGGAATCTGCTCTTTGATCTCGGGTTCCATACCTTCCGAAGTCTTGTAACCCGCCCACAGATCGTTACGAAAACTTTCGATGACGTGGTCGGAAGCCACGCCGATATGCGTCGCTCCCTCGGCCAACAAAGCAATCGTTGAATTCAGCACGCCGACTGTGGCGCCTTGGCCCGATGGTGACGAGGATCGAACGGCTTGTCCGTAGAACTGGCGATAGAGCTCATAGGTGCCATCGACGAGGTGAACGATCATGACTCCATTCTGCACAAGGACACCACCATCACCACCCCGAACACCGCCACATCCATCGAGGTTCTTCGGTACTGCACGAATTGTTCTCTTTTCGGTCAAGATCCGCACCTCGCATCAAGCCACCACTCGGACCGACCGATAGGTCTTTGTGACCGAGCTTGCTACTGCCTTCCCGGTTGACTCCGAACATCTCTCCGTCGTACCCATGGTGACAGGACTGATCGAACATGGCCTACGCGCCCGCGCCTCGGATATCCACCTGGAGCCGCTCCGTGATGATGTGCGGATTCGGGTTCGCGTCGACGGAATGCTGATAGACGTCGGCCATTTTCCCCTCGATCAGCATGTGGCTTTGGTGAGTCGTCTGAAAATCCTGGCTGGAATGAACATCGTCGAACGCCGACGGCCACAGGACGGGCAATTTTCGACCACGGTGGACGGTCGTGATGTCGATGTTCGACTGGCATCGGTTTCAACAGTGTTCGGCGAAAAGATCGTTTTGCGACTCCTCGACAAGAACCGCACCAACAAGGGTTTATCTGATCTGGGTATGCCCACTAGCACCTACTGCACCTACAACAGTCTGATTCGCTCGCCCTTTGGCATGGTTATTTGTGCCGGGCCAACCGGTGCAGGCAAAACCACCACTTTGTACGCCTCACTGTTGGAACTCGATGCCGATCACATGAACATCACCACCATTGAGGATCCGGTGGAGTACATCTTCTCTGGGATCAATCAGATCAAAGCCAATGAACAAGCAGGACTGACTTTCGCGTCGGGCCTGCGGGCCCTCTTGCGTCAAGATCCTGATGTCATCCTGGTGGGAGAGATTCGCGATCCGGATACGGCACGACTAGCGGTACAAGCCGCCCACACCGGTCATCTTGTGTTGTCGTCACTGCATGCCACCGATGCCACTGCTGCTCTGAATCGCTTGTTGGAGATGGATATCGAGGGGTTCTTAGTGGCCTCGTCCGTGATTGGTGTGGTCGGCCAACGTTTACTGCGACGAATGTGTACGCACTGTGCCCAACCATATTCACCCACACAAAATGAAATCGCCTTTCTCCGCACCGCTCAGGTCTTCGATCCCGATACTGCACCCGGTCGTGCACTCGACGAGGATCACATGACTCTGTGGCGCGGCGCCGGTTGTTCGCGGTGCAGTGCAACGGGCTACCACGACCGCATTGGCATCTATGAGGTCTTGCGGATGACCCCGCGTATCCGTTCACTCGTCACTACTCGGGCAATCGCCGAGGATATTCGGGCTCTGGCGATCGAAGAAGGAATGCGCCCTCTCGTTCGAGCAGCAGGAGATCTCATTGCCTCTCAGGTCACCACCGTCGACGAGGTGATTCGCGCCTTGTATCACTCATGAGTTCTGAATCATGACGCTCTTCGTCTACACCGCCGTGAATGGTGCCGGCACCCCAACATCAGGTTCACATCGCAGCCGCAGTATTGGTGAAGTCAGGCGCTGGCTCCAAGACCGCGACCAGACCCCGATCAGCATCACCGAGAAAATCTCTCGATGGCAGTTCGAGATCACCCCGGCCAAAGCCAAACGTCAGGTTCTCCTTCACTTCACCCGCCAATTGAGCGCCTTCGTTCGTTCCGGCATCCCCCTGACCACCGCACTTGAAATCCTCCACGATGAGGCCGGTGACTCTGCTCTGCGACGAGCACTGAGTTCAATCATCAATGACATTGCCGAAGGTCAATCACTATCCGATGCTGCCGCTCGACATCGGCAGGTCTTTCCGCACTACTACGTCGGCCTCATGCGCAATGCCGAACAGACCGGACATCTTGAAGCGTCTTTGGACAGTTTGGCTATGTATCTCCAACGTGATCTCGATACGCGAGCCAGTATTAGTAGTGCTCTGGCCTACCCGGCGATTGTGGTTGTTCTTGCTCTGATCACCGTCGCCGTTCTAGCCGGCTACGTCCTTCCGCAATTCCAACCTTTGTTCGTCGAACTAGGCGCCGAGCTACCCACGCCAACGCGTGTCCTTCTCGGAGTATCGAGAATCTTCACCGACTTCATCATTTTCCCTTTCGCCGCTACGACTCTGCTGGTGGGATTCACTCTCTGGTTGATCAAGTCGAAACGCGGGCGTCGACTTCTCGATCAATTGGCACTTCGTTTGCCCGTGGTGCGCGGTCTCGTGCACTACTTGATTCTGGAGCGGTTTTGCCGCATCTTGGCCACCATGGTGACCGCAGGTATTGCAATACCCGACGGTATGGCGGCCGGCGCACTGACGACCAGGAATGGTGAAATGCGCGAACGATTGGAACGCGCCCGCAGCAAAGTCGAAAGCGGGCAGGGATTTGCCGGACCGCTCTCGGAAACGAAACTCTTTCCCGCCGCTGCCATCCAAATGTTTCGAGTCGGCGAAGAAACAGGAACCTTGGAGAATCAACTGACTGCAGCAAGTGAGTACTTCGACGCCGAATTGGCTCAACGCATCCGTCGCTTCACAGCACTGTTCGAACCCGCCATGATCATCGGTGTCGGTCTCACCGTGGGATTCGTAGCAGTGGCTTTGGTATCGGCTATGTACGGCGTCCTCGACGGAGTCAAAGAACCGCTGAATTGATCACCATCCGCCGCTCAGTACCGACAGAGCAGAGGGCGGCAGCACAATGGTCGCCAGCGTGCCAGCGGCCAAAAAGGGACCAAAAGGCAGAGCTGTTCGTCGATCGGCTTTGGTGAGGATCAGCAGCAGCACCCCGGCCACTGCACCAAGAATGAAGCCTAAGAAAAATCCGTGCACGACCGCCCGCAGACCGAGCCACCCCAAGAACGCGCCAAGGAGCGGACTCAAGCGCACATCTCCATCACCCATTGCTCCGCGACTCATGAGATACAGGGTTCCCATTGCGATCAGCGCTCCCACTGCACCTAACACCAATCCCCAGATTCGAAACGACTCACCGTTCACCAATGCCGACAGCGTCAACATCGGGACACCAAGAACCAAAGTGGTGTACGAAATTTCCCGTGGCAGTCGATACGTCTGCAGATCGATCAACGTGAGTACCACCAAACCAAGACACAAAAGACAAAAAGCCGCCTGAGCCATTCGTCCCGGCACTGACTCGACCATGAGGACAAAAAGCGACGCAGTGACCAATGCGATCAAGAAGCGATGTTTCGGGCGCTGACACCATAAAGCAACGACAGCGGGAATGGCCCAGCCACACAGTGCTCCGAGACCACCGACAAGAACTAATGAATACACCTTTCACCTCACAGACTGCTGAACGCGTCAGTGGGGCGGGGCCGCACGGCCGTACCCCAGAAACCCCAGATAGCCAACGTGACGGGGTGGGTTTTGGGCCCCCAAAAAGGCGCGGTTGGGGGGGGGCCCCACCGCGCCAAA
>JBEIGJ010000068.1:0-10989 GCA_040381935.1 Acidimicrobiaceae bacterium
CCAGTCGTTGATGTCGGAGCCTTCGGAAAGTGGGCGGTTCGGGGAATTCGGTGGACGTTTCGTTCCGGAGACCTTGGTGCCGGCCTGTCAGGAATTGGAAGCCGCTTTTCGCAATGCCTGGGCCGATCCAATCTTTCGCGGTGATCTTGACCAGGTGCTCCAGGAGTACGCCGGTCGACCATCGATACTCACCGAATGCCACCAACTGGGATCTCGACTCGGCATTCGTCTGGTTTTGAAGCGTGAAGATCTGAATCACACTGGTTCGCACAAGATCAACAATGTCCTGGGCCAAGTTCTTCTGGCCAAGCGCATGGGCAAGAAGCGCATCGTGGCCGAAACCGGAGCGGGTCAACACGGAGTGGCCTCGGCTACGGCCGCGGCACTCATGGGTCTGGAGTGCAAGGTGTACATGGGGGCGGTGGACGTGGAACGTCAGGCCCTCAACGTCTTTCGTATGAAGTTGCTGGGTGCCGAAGTCGAAGCGGTACACAGTGGCAGTCGAACCTTGAAGGATGCGGTCAATGAGGCCATGCGCGACTGGGTGGCAACTGTGGAAACCACGCATTATTGCTTGGGCTCAGTGATGGGTCCACACCCTTATCCGTGGATGGTGCGCGAGTTTCATCGCGTCATCGGACGGGAGGCATCGGCCCAAATGCAGGAGCGCTACGGACGTGCTCCTGATGTTGTGGTGGCTTGTGTCGGTGGAGGTTCGAACGCTCTGGGAATCTTTTCGGGTTTCGTCGATACTTCGGCTCGCTTGATCGGCGTCGAACCCGCTGGTGGAGCCGCCGTTGGTCGCGGTCAGCCTGGGGTGGTTCACGGTATGCGGAGTTATCTCATGCAGGACGAGTACGGCCAAGTACTCGAAGCCCATTCGGTCTCTGCTGGTTTGGATTATCCCGGCGTCGGCCCAGAGCATTCCTATTTGGCGTCCATCGGTCGTGCGGAGTATCCCACTGTCACCGATGATGAAGTGATCGAGGCCTTCCAATTGATGGCCCGTGCCGAAGGCATCATCCCGGCCCTCGAATGTGCCCATGCTTTGGCCTGGATCACACGTGAGGCTCCAAAGATGCAGGGACAGACCGTGTTGATGAATTTGTCCGGTCGCGGGGACAAAGATGTGGCGCAGATGATGGACATTCTCGGTTCGTGATTCGTTGATGGACAGTCACATCCTTCCGGTCGAAATCGAACTGCGTGCCAAACGGGATGCCGGGCGCAAACTTCTCGTCCCGTACGTCACTGGAGGTTTGCAGGGTTGGACGGATGCAGTGCGGGCTGCCGCGGCCAATGGAGCCGATCTGGTGGAGATCGGTATCCCCTTTTCGGATCCGGTGATGGATGGTCCAGTGATTCAAGAGTCCTCTCAACGCGCCCTTGATGCTGGGGCGACACCGGTATCGATCTTCGAAGAAGTGCGCACTCTCGATGTCGAGATTCCGTTGGTGGTCATGTGTTATTACAACACTGTTCATCACGCTGGTCACGAGAGATTCGCCGATCAATTGCGTTCGGCTGGCATTGTCGGCGCCATCATTCCCGATTTGCCCCTAGAGGAATCCGGTCCGTGGTGTGCCGCCGCCGACTCGCATGAATTGGCCACCATTATGTTGGCGGCCCCAACCGCTCCTGATGAAAGGTTGCCGCGTATTTGCGCCCGTTCGCGGGCCTTTGTGTATTCAGTCGGACTCTTGGGAGTGACTGGCGAGCGAACCACCTTGGCTGATACTGCAACCGCATTGGCGGCTCGATTGAAAAAAGTGACCGATCTACCGGTGATTGTCGGAGTCGGAGTCTCCGATAGTGCGCAGGCGGTACAAGCCTGCCGCGTTGCTGATGGAGTGGTTCAGGGGGCGTCCGTGGTCCGTCGATTGATGGAAGGCGGACCCGAGGCCGTAGGTGCCTACATTGCCGAAGTGCGGGCGGCGATCGACACTGTTTGAACCCCATCTGCTCGCATGGGGGTCAATGCTGTGACGTCCGGGTCAGGCTTCGATGTGGCAGGATGTCCCACGGAAATTGAACGCCTCGAAAGTTCGTTTCTGAACATCAACGCTTGACTGCCAGAACGTGAGAGAGAAGATATGAGTATCCGAAAAGCCCTGATCGCTGGTGGTGTGGCAATGACCCTTCTTGCGGCTTGTGGTGGTAGTGGGTCCTCGAGCACCACCCCGCCCTCAACCGAGCCTGGGGGTCCGAACGCGTCGGATCCAAGTGGGACGAATCCCGATGATGGAATGCCCAACTTCGGATACGACGGCGGTACGTTCGTCAAAGTTTTCCAGGACAACGACATTTTTTCGTCCTTGTTGACCGCGGTTACCGAGGCTGAACTGACCGAACTACTCAATGGAGAAGGTCCCTACACATTCTTTGCGCCGGCGAACAAGGCCTTCGATGACCTGCCAAATGGAGTTTTGGACAAGTTATTGAAGCCTGAAAACCGCAGTACTTTGCTAGAAATCCTGCGCTACCACCTGGTGGAAGGGAACTTTCCCACCCTGGAGATGGCCACGGGAAATCTGGTCAGTTTGCAAGGGTCTCCGATAGCGGTCGAAGTCTTCGAAACTAGCGTTTTCTCCGAGCTGCTGAAGGTGAATGGAAAGTTTTCGTTGCTTCCGAATATGGAAGCCACGAACGGAACAATTCACGTCATCAACTGGATCATGTTGCCACCGGGACTCGACCTCGAGGCTCTCTGATCCGACGTGCTCGTTGTCAAAAAGAGCCCGAGCCCATCAGTTTGCGCTGAAACGGAATAACGAACCCTTACGACGTCATGGAACAGCATTGCGAATTATGTGAGGCAGCGCGGCTGACCGAATGGTTTTTCGAAGACGATGTGTGTTGGGTTGCAGAGTGCGAGGCCTGTTGTGTGCCCATGGTGGTGTGGAAACACCACCATGCCGAACCCGATGAGGGAATTCGAATGCACTTGCATGCCATGTTGACCAATGTTGTGACTGAGTATTTCGACTACGAGCCCTACATCGATGACAACATGCGCAATATTCCCGATCACTATCACGCCCATGCACGTTTTCGCGGTCGATGGTTTGGACAAGAGTTGCCACGTCGCTCGGTCCCTGGTGATTGAAACTCTGTCGGCTGACCAGATCTAGAGTGTCACCATGTTGAAAAGTGGTGACAAAGCGCCGGCCATCTCACTCCTGGATCAAGACGGAAACAAGGTGAGTCTGTCGAAATTCAAGGGACGACAGGTCTTGGTGTACTTCTATCCGAAGGCTGACACTCCGGGTTGTACGCAGCAGTCTTGCCTCCTACGCGATATCGCTGGTGAAATCGGCGATGTGGCCATTATTGGGATCAGTCCCGATCTGCCGGCGAAGCAAAAGAAGTTCGCCGACGCGTTCGATCTGCCGTTTCCATTGCTCTCCGATCCGGAGCACACGGTTTCTGAGGCCTACGCGGTGTGGAAAGAAAAGTCCATGTACGGACGCAAGTACATGGGTATCGAGCGGTCGGCATTTCTCATCGGATCGAACGGCAAGATCGAACATGCGTGGTACAAAGTGAGCCCAAAAGACACGCCAACTAATCTGCTGCGGGCATTGAAAGTATGAGTGCTTTTCTCCCACCGCACGATGTCCTACCTCATCGATCGCCTTTTCTCTTTGTTGATGAGATTCTCGAACTGGTTCCCGGCCAATCGGCCACCGGCGTGTGGCGGTTATCGGGAAAAGAGTGGTTTTTCCCTGGTCACTTTCCGGGACGGCCTACTCTGCCTGGAGTATTGATGTGCGAAGCCATTGCTCAGGTAGGCGCTTATGCAGTACTGACTGCGCCATCGACGACCAACCGGTTGCCGCTTTTCGGTGGCTTGGACGGAGCTCGTTTTCGGCGCCAAGTCGTACCTGGCGATGAACTCACATTGAGTGTGGAACTTGGGCGTATGTCATCACGAGCCGGAAAGGGTCACGGTCAGGCACGGGTTGGAGACCACGTGGCCTGCGAATGTGATTTGATGTTCGTCTTCGTCGACCAGTGATTGCTCCTGAGGAGCGAAGGCCATGCGGTCAGGCAACTGGCGCCAAGATGATCGAACCGTTGTGACCACCGAATCCGAAATTGTTCGAAATCGTTGGACCAGGCTCCCAAGATCGGGCGGAGCCAAGAACGACGTCGATGTCCATGTCCTCGCCGAGCTCAGTTGTTCCTGCGGTGGGCGGAATGAGGCGGTGCTGGAAAGACAAGAGCACTGATGCGGCTTCGAGTGCACCGGCAGCTCCCAAGGCATGGCCGGTGACCCCTTTGATGCTGGTGACCGCTGGCCGATGGGTGAAGACTGCCGACACTGCTGCGGCCTCAGCGGCGTCGTTCAGTGGAGTCGAGGTGCCATGGGCATTGACGTAGGAGATATCGCTGGGCTGCAATCCAGCATCATCCAAGGCCAGGCGCATACAGGCAATCGCCCCGCGGCCACCAGGTGATGGGGCCGTGATGTGATGGGCATCGGCGTTGCTGGCCGAACCGAGAATCTCGCCAATGACCGTGGCACCGCGGTTGATGGCGTGGCTCCATTCCTCGAGGACGAAGATCGCCGAGCCTTCACCCATTACGAAACCGTCACGTTGGCGATCGAAGGGGCGACTTTGGCCCGTCGATGACAGCGCGGTCATGTTGTTGAAACCAGCCAGGGACGTCAGTGTGGCTGCCGCTTCGGATCCACCACTGACCATGGCATCGCAGCGGCCCATCGCAATCAGCCGAGCGGCATAACCCAAGGCATGAGTGGATGCTGCGCAGGCAGTACAGATCGTTTCATTCGGACCTTGCAGTCCATAGCGCATCGATATCGCTGCTCCGGCGGCGTTGGCCATCATCATCGGCACCAGAAAAGGGGAGACGCGACGTTCACCTTTTTCCAGACGAATCTGAATTTGCTCTTCAAGGGTGTTGAGCCCGCCGATACCGGTTCCAACAACGACACCAAAGCGCGTCGGGTCTACGCCGACATCTCCGGCCTGGGTCAGGGCTTCGGCTGCTGCGGCCAGAGCGAACTGTTCCACGCGGTCAGCGCGACGAGCCTCTTTGGGATTGTCGAACCAGGGCAATGGATCCCAATCAGCAATGGTCACGAACTTGCCAGCGCTCAACGATGGACCGAGCAAGCCGTTCCAATACTGGTCTTGGCCGATACCACAGGGAGCGATGACGCCGAGTCCGGTGATGGCTACTCGGCGCATGGTCATTACTTGAGCTTTCCAGCGATGAGGTCGAAGGCTTGTCCTACTGTCTTGACATCTTCGATCTCGTTTTCGGGAACTTCGACACCAAATTCCTCTTCGAGAGCCATCACAAGTTCAACGAGGTCCAAACTGTCGGCTTCGAGATCGTCGCCGAAGGATGCCTCGGGTACCACCTTGTCGGCGTCGACACTCAAGACATCAACGGCACATTTGCGAAATCGTTCGAACAAAGCGGGATCCTGGCTCATGGTTTTCTCCTCTGACTGAATGCCGACGCAGTGGCGGCAATTGGATGTCTCTTACTGTAAACGGTGTGCTGCGACACACAGGGGTCCGGTGTATCAGTGCCCCATCCCCAGGCCGCCATCGACGGGAATCACGGCACCGGTGATGTAGGCGGCATCGGTCGAAGCCAAAAAAGCGATAACACCAGCGATTTCTTCGGGCTCGGCCATCCGCCCGAGGGGGACAGTATCGGTGAGCACTTTGAGACGGTCTTCGCTGAGGGCCGCAGTCATATCGGTGGCAACCGGTCCGGGAGCAACGACGTTGACCGTGATCGACCGTGATCCGAGTTCGCGGGCCAGAGATCGGGACAACCCGACCAATCCAGCCTTGGCTGCGGCGTAGTTGGATTGCCCAGCCGAACCCAAAAGGCCAACCACACTGCCGACGAAGATGATGCGACCGCGTCGCGCCCGCAACATGCCTTGAGTGGCTCGTTTGGCGACGCGATAAGCGGCGGTGAGATTGGCGTCAATGACTGCTTCGAAGTCGGATTCAGTCATGCGCAAGACCAACATGTCGCGAGTAATGCCGGCGTTGGAAACCAGGACCTCCACTGGTCCGAATTTCTCCTCCACGGCGGCGAAGGCGGCATCGACTTCACCGGTGCTGGTGACATCGCATTTCACGCCAAAGAGATCATCGGGGGGCGGTGACGAGTTGTAAGTGACCGCCACCTGATCACCAAGGGCTGCAAAGCGACGGGCGGTGGCCAGACCGATACCGCGCGATCCGCCGGTCACCAGCACGACACGACTCATGATGTTCCCTCCGATCGGCCACCCGACCAGCGAATGATGGCACTGGCCGCAGTCATGCCAGCACCGAACCCGACAAGAAGAACGAGGCCATTTTGGGGAATGCGACCGGCATTTGCGGCATCGACCAGAGCAAGAGGAATCGAAGCCGACGAGGTGTTACCGGTGTAATGCAGAACGGTGGCTGCTTTTTCTATCGGAATCGAAAGGCGATCACAGGCCGCCTGGATGATTCGGATATTTGCTTGATGCGGAACGACGAGATCGATGTCATTAGCAGTGAGGCCGGCGGCTCGGAGTGATTTTTCGGCGCTGTCCACCATGATGCGCACGGCGCGTCGAAAGACTTCTTTGCCCTCCATCTTGATGAAACCGCCGAGTTCGGCGTAGAGATAATTCTCCGCCGATCCATCAGCATCCAGGTCCCAACCAAGAAGTTGACCTGGTCCTTCGACTGCCTCAAGAACCACCGCACCTGACCCATCAGCGAAAAGCACTGCGGTATTGCGATCGTTCCAGTCGGTGATCCGCGAGAGGGTGTCGGTGCCGATGAGCAGAATCTTTTTGGATCCCATGGCGATGAGTCCATGGGCGACGGTCAATCCGTAGACGAATCCCGAGCAGGCGGCGTTGATATCGAATGCTCCGCAACGCAGACCGAGGGCATGTTGGACGGTCGCTGACGTTGCCGGTACACAGCGATCCGGAGTCGTCGTAGAAAGGACCAGAGCGTCGATCTCCGCTGGATCGATACCAGCCATGGCCAAGGCTGCCGCCCCTGAACGAACACTGAGTTCGGCTGTTGAGCCGCCGATGCGTCGTTCGCGGATACCACTACGTTCACTGATCCAGGCATCGGACGTCTCGAGGGTTCGACTGAGGTCGTCATTGGTGACCACTTTGTCGGGAAGGGCACTGCCCCAACCGGTAATGATGGCGCCGCGCACTCCGTGGGGAACAGCTGGCATCTCAGCTCGTCCTCAACCAGGCGATGGGCTGACGGGACGTCACCCGTTCGCCTTCAACGGCGATGAAGGCTTGAAAGATTCCCGAAAAAGCCGAATACACCTCGACCGCGCCTACGGTGCCCAAGCATTCACCAGCCACGATCGCCGTGCCCGAGGTGATGGTGGCCGCGGGGTTGAAGACTCCGGCGGCGGGGCTGACCACCAATCGCTCAACGGCAAAGAGATGCTCACCCTCGAGTTGGATAGCGCCGCGAGGAGCCGAGGCATTGACCCATTCGATGAACTTGTCGAGTTCGTCCGGGGTGGAAATAGAAATGGTACGCGCACCCTCCAATGTGCGCTTGGCCATTCCGGTCAGGACGCCGCCGGGACCAAGTTCGGCGAAGTCCGTCACTCCCAGTTCCGACATCGTGAGCAGACAATGCTTCCAGCGCACCGGACTCGACAACTGGGCCGAGAGCAGGCTCGTCCATTGGATTCCGGTGGCGTGGGCCAGGGCATCGACGTTGCTGATCACTGGTACTTCGGTATTGCGCGGTGAGGCGGCTGCGATGGCTTGTCGCAATCGATCTCGTGCCGGAGTCATATATGGCGTGTGGAAGGCGCCCGACACCGGCAGGGGCATGGCCTTTTTCGCTCCGAGTTCTTTGGCGATTGAACTGGCCCGGGCAACTCCTTCGACCGAACCGGCAATCACCACTTGACCCGGGGCGTTGAAGTTAGCAACCCATACATCACTGTCGGCGCTGCGGCAGGCAATCTCGACTTGTTCGTCGTCGATTCCGAGAATGGCCGACATGGTGCCGGGGTGGGCCAAACCGGCTTCGTGCATGGCATCGGCTCGTTCTACGACGAGTCGCACACCATCGTCGAAGGCGAGGGCTCCGGTGGCCGTGAGAGCGGTGTATTCGCCCAGGCTGTGTCCAGCGCAATAGCTCGGATCCACACCAAGACGTTCCACGGCGTCAAGCACCATCAGACTCGACACGAAAGTGGTGAGTTGGGCATTACGGGTGTCTTTCAACTCCTCGGCATCGGCATCGAGGAGAAGTTTGGCCACATCGCGGTTTGAGACCTCAGAGGCTTCTTCGACCAATTCCCAGGAATCGTGGTTCACCCAGGGTCGACCCATACCAGGTCGCTGTGACCCCTGCCCCGGAAAAGTGAATGCGAGCACATTCCGAATGTAGACCCCGGAGGCAGGTCGAGATGGACTCCACGGATTTCCATCGGGATCGCCAACCCGAGAGCGAGGGTCTTGCTCGGTCTCGGACTAGCCTGTCGCTGCGCCCCGGTAGCCCAACGGCAGAGGCAGCGGCTTCAAACTCCGTACGGTGTGGGTTCGAATCCCACCCGGGGCACACTTACTTTTGCGTTACCGACGGACGTTTTGACCTGGCTATTGGCCCTTGACGTTCGGGTCCAGGGGATCAATAGGCTGACTGCGTGGGTCAGCGGATGATTGAGCGGCGTCTGAAAGAGACCGGAGCTCGTCTGCGTTCGTTGCGGGTGGAATTAGCGGTGGTCGAAGAGCAACTTCAGGCCTTGAGTGAAGACACTGAGGAAAAGGGTCTGCGGGCCATGGTTTCGGAGACTCCGGGTGCCGACGTTGAGTACCGCGAGGCCCGTTTGCACAGCGAAGCCATGAGCCGGCATCGTCAGAGCGTGATTGATTCCATCAAAGAACTCGAGGCTCGACAGGATGCGCTCTTGGACCAGATGCAGCGCTGATCGGTGATCGTCGTCGAGCACCGCACCGTTTTCCTTCCGACCTCATTGCAAAATCCGTGAAAGACAACGGTGAAAGAGATGGTTGAATGGGCCCGTGAGTATCCGTGTGGTCATCGCTGAAGATGAGGCGATCATTCGACTTGATCTGAAAGAGACTCTTGAAGAAGAGGGCTATCAGGTCATCGGTGAATCTGGACGCGGCGATCAGGCATTGGAACTGATTCGGGATCTCCGACCGGATCTGGCCATTCTCGACGTGAAGATGCCCGGTATGGATGGTCTGGAAGTGGCCCGGCATATCGATGCGGAAAAAATCTGTGGAGTTCTGATTCTGACGGCTTTTAGCCAGCGAGAAATGGTGGAACTGGCGCGAGATGCGGGAGCCTTGGCCTACTTGGTCAAACCGTTTCAGAAGAACGACCTGATCCCGGCTATTGAAGTTGCGATCGGCCGCTTTCGCGAGTTGCAGGCTTTGAGCGGTCATGTCGAAGCTCTGGGTGAGCAAATCGAAGCCCGCAAGATCATCGATCGGGCCAAAGGTCAATTGATGGACCAGTTTGGCATGAAAGAACAAGAAGCATTCGGCTTCATTCAGCGGGCGGCGATGAAAGATCGAGTCAAGATGCGCGATGTTGCCGAGCGCATTCTCTCCGGCGATCTCAAACCGACGGTATGAGCGCCCGCAGGTCAGAGTGATGGCGGAGAGAACTCACGGTGCCGATGAGCGCACGATGCTCATTTTGGATGGCCATTCGCTGACGTATCGAGCGTTTTTCAGTCTGCCCACGGACATGGTGACGGTGAGCGGCCAGGTCACCAACGCGGTATACGGATTTTTGTCGATGTTGATGACCATTTTGAAAGAACGCCGTCCTGCAGGAATCATCGTGGCCTTCGACCGCTCCGAGCCGACGTTTCGCCATGAAGCTGAACCCCTGTACAAAGCACAACGTGAAGCGTCGCCCGACATTTTGCGCCAACAGGTCGGGATCGTACGTGAGGTTCTTGCCGCCATGGGTATCGCCACCGCTGACCTGGCGGGCTTCGAAGCCGATGACGTCATTGCCACCTTGGCTGATGCTGCTGTCGATGCGGGATACAAGGTCATCGTGGTCACCGGTGATCGTGACAGTTATCAGTTAGTGCGCGATCCCGATATTCGGGTGCTCTACAACCGCCGTGGCGTGACTGATTACGCCCTCTACGACGAACAAGGAATCATCGAGCGCACCGGAGTGACTCCAAGCCAATATCCGGCCTACGCCGCATTGCGTGGGGATCCGAGCGACAATCTGCCGGGTGTCCCCGGTGTGGGTGAGAAGACGGCGGCGAAGTTGATCACCACGTACGGGGGTATCGATGGGATTTACGCCAACGTGGAGGCCCAAACTCCCAAACTGCAAAGTGCACTCCGTGAGAACGAGGATCGTGTTCGGCGCAATGAAGAGCTGATGACTCTGCGCCACGATGCTCCGGTGGAGATCGACATGTCGAATGTCGCAATTCGTCCGCACATAGCCGAAGTGCGACGACTTTTCGATTTTCTCGAGTTCAAGACAATGTCGGCGCGATTCAACGAAGTGCTCAAACTCATGGGAGTCGACGTCGGATCTGCCGATGAGTCCTCGACTGGATCGACCGGTGAGTTCTTGGTGGCTGAGGTGGAGACGGTGACCACTCCCGATGAGGTGGTGCAGATTCTTCATGATGTACCGGTTCTGTGTCTGGCCGGGTATTGGTCGGGGGAGCCAGGACGTTCGGCTTTGTATGGCGTGGCGGCAGTGGTATCCCAAGAGAGTGCGCACACGATTTGGATCCCACGAGACGTATTCGAGGCGGATCGCCTGAGTAGTCGAAAACTTGGTTCGTTCTTCGAGCAACGGCCACTGTGGGGGCACGACGTGAAGGCCCTGATGCGCTCACTGCTGGTATGGGATATCGATCCCCAAGGCCTGCAATTTGATACCGCCATCGCCGCATATCTGATCGATCCCGGTCAGAACCACTATGCGTTGGCCGATCTGGTGA
>JBEIGJ010000069.1:0-10445 GCA_040381935.1 Acidimicrobiaceae bacterium
CGAATCCAGCTCTGTTGGCTGATGTTCATCTTCGCTTGGTATCCGCACCATCCGGCCCGAGAGACCAGTCGCTATCGCCACACCCGTGTGGCGGTTTTTCCCGGTTCGGGGCTCCTCATTCGAGGTCACGATTACCACGCCATTCACCACTTGTATCCAAGGGTGCCGCACTACAAGCTGAAGGCAGTTTGGAACGAACTGGCAGAAGATCTCGTCGAACGCGGTGTTCGTACAGAGGGGCGGGCAAAGGGCGCCACCACCGCCGTCGTGTGGTGAAAGGCCGATAACGGCCTGTCAATACTCTTGTCAGGCCAGCTTGCCAAGCGAGTTCAAGGACCTCGACGAAGTTTCTACTGCATTTCACCCACGAGGTGGTTAGCGATTTGTTCTCCGTGAGTGTCTTGTAGAAAGTGCGCCGCCTCGATCTCGTGCCACGTCGAGTGTGGAATGAGTTCGTGCCACGTCCAGCCCCAGTCTTTGGTGAAGACGGCATCTTGAACGCCCCATACGAAATGAACTGGCAACGTGGTGGCATTGACAATGGAGAAGTGTTGTTCCTGCAACATCGCATTTCCGGCGATGGGGTCGTGGACCGGAATAGACAGAGGAAATTTCCGAGGTCCGGTCACGCCCACGTCACCTAATCCCTCGAAGGGAGCGTCGTAGGCGGCCTTCACGGCCAAGGCTTCGGTCGAGAAAGTTGGATGACCGCCAGTCAAAAGTGGAAGGAGACTTTCCTGCGGGCTGACACGACCGGTGGCCATGGCCATCAACGTGCCCCAGTTGAACTTCGATGGAACGTTGTCACGAAAAATTCCACCGACTTTGTTTTGTTCGATCCACTGAAGAATGCCGGGTGAGTACCCGTAATCGTCATGGTGCAGCCAAGTGTTCATGATGACGAGGCGCGAAAAGCGTTCAGGCATGGACGCGTATTGTGCGAGACCTATGGGTCCGCCCCAGTCCTGTACAACGAGAGTGATGTTCTTGAGATCAAGAGTCTCAATCACATGATGAAGATTGGAAGTGTGCCTCGCGATGTCGTACCAGCCAGAATCAGCGACTTTGTCGCTGCGACCGAAGCCGATGTGATCAGGTGCGATACAGCGGTATCCAGCCTGAAGGAAAACTCGGATCATGTGTCGGTATAGGTAACTCCACGTTGGCATACCGTGCACCATAAGGATGACTGGTGCATCTTTTGGACCTTCGTCCAGGTAAGCCATTCGCAATCCATCAATCTCAAGGTTCGCTGACTGATAGGGGAAATCGGAAATGATTGAGAAATTCTCGGTGGGAGTTCTCACGAACGGAGTTCCCTGTGCGGTGTGTTGCATCTGATTGAAGTTAATGACTGACGGAGATCTATTGGTGGATAATCATCGGAACGTATCGTCTGATTCGATGATCGATAGAGCAGTGACAATGGTGAGGTCGATGGCCGCTCTTCGAGCCTCGCCTTTTGTTTGACGAAGGATGACGTCATGGACAGACGAATCGATCGTGGCGACGATCATCCGGGCGATGAGTGCTCGTCTTTGCCGATCTTCGATTCGTGTGGCCAGTAGTTCGGAAGTCAGGTCGACCAAGGTGGCTCTCGCTCGTTCGAGAGCGATGTTGATTTCGAGAGTCCGAGGCGCTTTGTGCATGACTAGAAGATGTAGTTCGTCAAGTTCGTGCTGTCCGACGAGAAAGTCGACAACAGCTCGAAGGACCTGTTCGAACTCTGGGCGCGGAGGTAGGTGCGCCAGTAATTCGGAGAGTCCCGTAGTTGTGGATTCGATGTGCCGCTTGCCAAGGGCGAGGAGGAGAGCGTCCTTGTTTGGGAAGTATTGATAGAGCGAGCCGATGGAAACATTGGCTTCATCGGCGATGTCGTTGGTACTCGCATTCGCGTATCCCTGCTCATGAAATATACGAGCTGCCGCATCCAGGATTTGTTCCACTGTACGCCGCGATCGTTCCTGACGAGGGAACTTGCGAGGTGTGGTGGATGAGTTGGGCACGATACGGGAGCGGGGAGTGCGAGAGGAAGAAAATGACGTTGACTCGGATTCTATTGCCATGGCTTTGGTTGAACTTTCACCTTTCGTGAAGGACCATCCGCTCCCATTGGAGCAGTGGTGAAAACGCTTGCAGTCCAATCCATGGGATCAAGAATGGAGCCATGGAATCGAAGATTCCGCCGTCAGTTGTCTTCTCTCGTCAAGGACACGTCTAGAAGCATCGCAGCGGTTTCAGAAGTGTTCGGGACGCACGACATGTGTCGGAGTAATCCAGGCAACGGTGGCAAAGGTACCGAAGTATTTAGCCGACAGCATTTCCAAAATCCTCTCGGCAACTTTGTCGGTCACGACTGTTTCTAGGCGCACGCTCGGGCCATTGAGATCCAATGAGCGATTTCCGGTCACCCCTTCGCCGCGTACATGACTGATCGAGTATCCCTTAGCGCCACAACTCTTGATGTCGTCGATCAACTTTTGCTCGACGACGGCTTCTGAGATGATGGTGACGAGTTGACGGATAGATGTCTGCATAGGTGCTCGCAATCACGTTAGGGCCTGGGCCATAGCGATGTAAGTAGGGATACCGATAGTCAAATTGAAGGGGAAAGTGATTCCCAGAGAGGCGGTCACATACAAACCGGGACTGGCCTGGGGTAGAGCAATTCGAACCGCTGCTGGTGCTGCGATATACGAAGCGCTGCCGGCAAGGGTGGCCATCACAGCCACTCCTCCAGTTGAGAGGCCTGCTGAAGCGCCAATTAATGCCCCAAGGACGCCGTTGATGAGAGGTATGAATAAAGCAAGAACGATCACTCGAATTCCAGCAATCTTGATATCGCGCAACCGTTCTGCGGCAATGACTCCCAACTCAATGAGGAACAAAGTCAAGGCTCCTGCAAAAAGACCGACGAAGACCGGATCGGTGGGAGCTAAGCGGTCGTCGCCAACGACGCCTCCGATGATCAAGCCAATGACCAGCAGAGAAATGCTTCGTCCGCGTACAACCTCCCCGAGTGCTGATTTCCAACCTGAGGTATTCGATGAGCCGCGAGCGAGGTACAAAGCAACGATGATGCCGATGATTTCGAGGACTGCCAGCAGACCGGCCGCATAGCCCTCGTAGGTGATTCCGCGTGAATCGAGTGAAGCCAGCAAAACAGTAAAGGTCACCGCTGATACCGAGCCGTAATGGGCGGCTAATGCAGCGGCATTGACGACGTCGAGTCTTCCGAATAGTCGAAGCAGGGCGAACGCAATGATTGGTGTGACCACACCCAGAATCAGCGCACCGATGAGAGGCTTCCAGATGTCGGAAAAAGACGCCGCTGCTAAGGAGCGGCCACCTTTAATACCAATGGCCAAGAGCAAAAAGGTCGACAAGATGGGGTAGAGCGATTCGGGTAGTCGCACATCGCTGCGTACCAGCGTGGCCAATAGAGCCACGAGAAATGCGATGACCGGGGCGGTGAGTAAATTGTCGACGAGTGCCGAGGCGATCATCGTGCGCTCCTGGAAAGAAGCGGCTCGACGATGTCACGAATACTGTGAGAAGACTCGAGTGGGTGTCGCAAGGGTCGATCGAGGTTGAGGGAATACACGTTGCGTCGGCCGATCTTGCTCACCGACAGATACCCGCTGTCACACAACTCGTGCACGATCCGATGCACAGTGCGCTCTCGAATCCCCACCAACAGGGCCACATCGGCCAAACGAATATCGGGTTGCTGGGCGATACAGATCAAGACATGGGTGTGATTGGAGAGGAACGTCCACTCAGCAGGTGGAGGTGAACCAGAAGACGATTTGATCATAAAAGCATGATATAAAAATCATGTTTTAGAGTTCAAATGACTATTTCCTCCAAGGGTCAGGTGGGATCACCGAGGACCGTGGTGAAGGATTCGACATCGGTCTTTACCGGCCCGCACTGATGCGCTGTCCGGCTGTTTCGAGTCCGGGGTGGCCTGCAAGATGGTGATATTCGAAGCGTGCAGAGCCGAATCAACGTTTGAATGCGAAGGCGATTGGTGGGGTCGTCACCCATGTCACCGAGAGATCGGATCGTCCCGCCAGATGGCGGGCGTAGTCGAAGGTTTCCTCGGCCCAGTTCGGCCCGGCGAACGATTCCCAATTGTTTCTGGGCTGGCCGGTGATGGCGTCGACAACCAAGAACCAATTCACCATGGTGAGAAGACCACCCGGACGAAGCAGGCCGATCATCGTCTCAAGATGATCCGGTCGGCGGGCGAACCACGAGTCGTCGTGGATCACGTCGAAGGATCCCTCAATGTATTCGAGGGTGTCTCGAACTCGTCCAGTGATGAATCGGACACGAGCTCCCAGGCCGTACTCAGCAGCCAATTCGGTCGCTCGAGCGGTATGGATCGGATCGTCATCCACTCCGATGACGGTTCCGGCACCGTCGAGCGCCCGGGTCAACCACAGGGTCGAGTATCCGAATCCCGAACCGAGATCGAGAATGCGGGTCGGCTTCACCAACCGTGCCAGAGACGAAACGAGATGCATCTGCGGAGCACCAGCATGGAAGAGTCCACAATCATGGTTGCGTTGATGGTCTTCACTGGCGAGACGAACGCTTTCGAATGGATCACCGCCAGCGAGCTGCATGAGCTCATAGGCGACGTCGTCCATGTTCATGTTTTGAGAATTTTGGCAGGATTGCCAACAACCGTGGTGAATGGTTCCACATCCTTGGTGACGACCGCTCCCATACCGACAATTGCACCCTCGCCGATGACGAGAGGCTTTTCAGAGTTGCCCTGACGAATGACTGCGCCGGTGCCGATATAAGCGTGATCGCCGATGTGAACGTTGCCGTTACACGAAACACGCGGGGCAAAAGTGACGTAGTCCCCGATGATGCAATCGTGTTCGACGTAGGAGTACATGTGGCCATGGAAGAATCGACCAATTCGGACGTTGACGGTGACTGTTGAGAGGCGACAAAAGATGCTGCCCTCCTTGATGTCATTAAACGCCCCGATAGCGGCTGACTCTGATCGAAGGGCTAAAGGTGTCGCCCCTTTTTCGACGAACGTTTCGGCCAATTGTTGACGGAGGCGGGAGTCAGCAATGGCGACATTGAACTTTCTTTCGCTACAGGGCAGCGAAAAGAACTGGTCAATGGACACGCAGGACACTCCATTGATGACAGCCGCAGGCGGATTGGACTCGACGAAGAGGAGGCGGTATCCGTCTGGTTGTTGTAGGGAAAGTTGCTCGTGAAGTTCGGACATGACTGTGCGGCCGAAGCCCCCGGCCCCAACTAGTCCGATGAGAACTGAACTCTGGGAGAGTGATGAAGAAGCAGCCATAAAAATCCTTGGGACAGTGGCCCACGGTACCGGTTCTACGAGCTCGTGGAGAAGGTCTGTGGTCGCCGGCTGACCAGGGCTTCGCTCTCACCCTGAATACTGGCCTTCGGATAGGACGGAGCCGAATCCGAGTGGCAGACTGACATCATGAGCGCCATGACAACTGACGACATCCTGTCCCCCGAAGAGGCTGAAGCCTTTCGTTTGAAGGTGCGGGCCTTTCTCGAAGAGAACGCCACTGGCGTGGATCGAGGTTCTGCGAGCACGATCGAGGCCGGCAAGAAGTTCCAGCAGAAGTTGACCGAGGCTGGGCTGGCTGGACTGGTGTATCCCAAGGAATACGGCGGAGCGGGAATGACTCGCGCCCATGACCGAATTTATCGTGAAGAGACGGCCAAGTTCCCGGACATGACTTTCGAATTGACCATCAGTCATGGCATGTGTCTGCCGGTGCTGAACCAGTTCGGGACCGAAGAGCATAAGAAGCAGTTCATGCCCGACAACATTGCGGCTCGCACCATGTGGTGCCAGTTGTTCTCCGAACCGGGCGCTGGATCAGACGTTGCTAGTCTTCAGACCAAGGCCGAACTCGACGGTGACGAATGGGTGTTGAACGGGCAAAAAGTGTGGACCACATTGGCCCACGTGTGTGAATACGGCGTCATCATCGCTCGTACCAATCCCGATGCGCCTAAGCATGCCGGTATCTCCATGTTCATCATGGATATGAAGGCTCCAGGAGTTGAAATTCGCCCCATTCACCAAATCGACGGTGGAAGTCATTTCAACGAGGTATTCCTTACCGACGTCCGCATTCCCAAGTCATGGTTACTGGGTGAATTGAACAACGGTTGGAACCAGGCCACAGCCATGCTCATGTTCGAACGAGTCGCTATCGGTACCGGCTCGTCGAGTGGTGTCACCCATACTTTGGCTGACCGTCTCATCGATGTGGCCAAGAACAATGGTCGACTTCATGATCCTGTCATCCGCCAAGAGTTGATGAAGCTCTACAGTGAAGAGACGACTAAGTCGCTGGTGTCGATGCGCACTCGTGCCGAGATGAAGGCTGGTCGCGTTCCGGGTCCAGGAGGATCGCTCGGTAAGTTGCATGGCGCCAAGATCGCCAAGTTCAGCCGGACATTGATCAACCGGCTTGTAGGTCCGGACTGTGACGCTTGGGAAGATACCGGCCGTGGCGAGAACTGGGCTCGCTACATCTTGACCAGCTTCCAGTCGAGCATCGCTGGCGGCACCGACGAAATCCAGCGCAACATCATTGGTGATCGTGTTCTTGGACTACCTCGTGAACCGATGGTCGACAAGGACTTGCCTTTCAAAGATCTGAAAGTCGGCACTCAGCGCTGAAGAGTGCTGTCGGGCGAGGATTCGGTGTCGAGATGATCACGCTCGAGCAGATCTGGATTTACCCGGTCAAGTCGATGGTCGGCGGGATCGTTGACTCCTGCCTCGTGGATGCATTGGGAATCGTGGGTGACCGCCAATGGGCCGTACGTGATGTCGAACACGGAGGCATTCGCGGCGCGAAAAAGATTAAGACCCTGATGCAATTGTCGGCCCGCTTCACCGGAGTCACTGATTCTGCCGGGCACGGAGTCGTCGAGATCACGCTGCCCGATGGGTCGACGGTGCTGTCAACCGACTCTGTCGTTGATGGCAAGATCAGTGCGGCCCTTGGCACGACTATCCAACTCGAACATCTGCAGCCGGCTGTAAATCTCGATCACTACCGCCGTGGTGCCCCAGGCTCTGATGACATGTTGGCTGAACTGCGCGCCGTATTCGGACGGGATGAATCCGAGCCGCTGCCGGATTTTTCGGTCTTTCCTCCGGAGGTCGTGGAATTCGAATCTCCTCCGGGAACGTATTACGACTGCTGGCCTTTGATGGTGATGTCGACGGCGGCATTGCGGGCCCTTCAGGAATCGGTACCGGACGCGGTTGTCGACGTGCGTCGATTCAGGCCGAGTCTGGTCATCGATGTACCAGATTCGGGAGGGCACCCCGAATTTGCTTGGGCCAATCGCCGAGCGAGGCTGGGGGAATGCGAAATCGAATTTCTCTCACCGTGTCCGCGCTGCGTGATGGTGACCCATCAAGTAGGGACCGATATCCCGGCTGATCGGTCCATTCTCCGGCACATCGTGCGTGATCTCGATCAGAATGTGGGTATCTACGCCCGTATCAGTCGACCGGGAAGAGTCACTGTCGGTGATGAACTGATCTTCACCGACTGATCAGCTATCGCTTCCCCGAAGTGGGCTCGGAATCGAAGTGACTTGACCGGCTTCGCCGCCGAAGGCAGAGACACTTTCGCGATCGTTGAGCACTGCGAGTGGGTCTCGAACATCATCGACGTAACCGAGGGCGTACGAACCCATCGCGTATCCGGCAAGGCGTTGTACGGATTCAGGCAGGCGTCGGGCCCGTTCGGGAGGACATGAGAGATATTGGTTCTCCTCTTGGCGCAACCAACCCAAGATGTAGTCCACGTTCAATCCTCGTCGCACGACGTTTGATCGGTTAGCACCACCACCGTGGATAGTGCGCCCGGTGTAGACCACTACTGAACCTTTCGGCATGACTGCTCCCACGGTTCGCTCGACTTCCGCGGTCGCCGATGCCGGTGCAGAGAGGCTGTGAGGAAGTACTCGCGTCGCACCGTTCAATTCGGTGAAATCATCAAGAGCCCAGATGGTGGACAGTTCGACATCGATCGTCGGATCGAAGGGGAAGAAGTCGAAGCACCATTGGTCTCGGTGCAAAGGTTGGGCCGGAGAGCCTGGACCAATGCTGATGATTTGGGTCAGGTGCAATTGAACAGTGGACTTTCCTTCCCACAGAACCTGATTGGCGAGATCGAGAATCGTCTGGTGAGCGACCAGTTCCACACTGGTATCGGATCGAGCCAGCAATCCTCCGGTTCGTTTGGTGTGCCGACCGGTGAAATCGTCAGCACCGTATGGCGTGTTCTCGATGAAAGGTGTCATTTCCTCGAGCAGGCGATCAATAGTGCTTTCATCAACGAGTCGTTCGATGATGACGCATCCGAAATGCGAAAGCTCCCGGGCGATGTCGCTGACGGAACTCGAGCGATCAAAGCGGGGAATCGCCGCAACTTGTTGGTCAGTCATTTGGCACTCCTTGGGTGAACTTCGATGTGATCTCGAAATCTGTCAGATCAGCGGCAAAGTGGCTTGTAATTTTGGAAGAACCGATGGCCACGACGAACGCAAGCCCGGATGTAGGTCGTAGGACTCGACTTCATCCAGGGGAACCCAGCGAACCTCATCGGATTCATAGTTAGCTTCGTGCGCTCCGACATCGCCGGTGACATGGGCGATGACCGTGTCGTAACGCCAATTGCCGTGATCATCGGAATAGAGATCTTTGACATCCAAATAGCGGGGGTCGATCCCGGCTTCTTCGTAGGCCTCGCGTACTGCTGCTTCGATTGGACTCTCGTGAGAGTCCAAGGCGCCACCCGGGATAGCCCAGGTACCACCGCCATGGGTCCAGGCGGCTCGCAACTGCAAGAGGACATGAGGCTGCACGTCGAGATCGAAGCGCACCATCAAAAGACCGGCCGCTCCGAACAGACCCCAATGGCGGAACCCGCAATGACAAAAGACCCATCCATCACCATCGCGAAAACCCATGGTCAGATCTTGCCACGGTCAGTGGGCTACTGACACCTGATCGGTCGCTCCATGATCAGCCGAACCATGACGAACGGGGGTCGACCATCGGCGGGGCCCAGCCATGATGAATCCCGTCATGACCAGGATCACCATGATCACAGCAGTCGTGATGAAGGCCGTGGCGCGCCCGAACGAGTCGTATCCCCATCCAGCTAGGGATGCCGACAAGCCACCTGTCAGGGTCTGTAGCCCTCCCAGAAGCCCTTGGGCTCCTGCCTGGCGCTCCTCAGGTGCGGCCATGGCAACGGCAATGCCAGCACTGGTGACAGCAAATCCATCGTTGATGGTGTGCAATAAAAACACCCCGAGCATGAGATACGGACTCGGCAGCAGGCCGTAGAGACTCATGAAGACGGCGCCGAACAACATGCCCACAGCACCGACTTTGTAGGGACCGATGCGTTGGGCGAGTCGACCTCCGAGCGGTCCGATGATGATCATCGGCAAAGCAAAAAGGCTGACTCCGGCATTGGCCATCCAGGATGGGGCTTCGAGGTCGTCCATCATCACGGCCCACAATGAATCGAAGGTTCCGATCATCAAAAAGAGTGCCAGGCCAATCAAAATCGCTCCCGTGACCGAGGGAATCCTCAAGAGATCGAAAGCGAAGTGCTCGGTGGGTCTCATTTGTTGAGTGGTCTCAGGGATTGGAACCCGCGATAACACGAAAGAAATCAAAATGACTGCCGCGGCAATGATCAGAAATGGAGCTTCGATTCCCAATGTGCCGACAGTCAATGCCGAAATCATGGGGCCAATGGCGAAGCCGGCAACATCCACGCTGAGAAGTCGTCCCATGTTCGAACCGAGGTTTTCGGGCTCGGCAACGATCACGATGCGACGTAGAGCGGGCAAGGCCATACCGGCGCCGATGCCCATCACAACGCGTGCACTCAGAAGTGCAGTCAAAGAGGTTCCAAAAGCCATACCAAGACTGCCCAAAACAGTCAGTGTGAACCCGATCACGAGTAGGCGTTTGGCATGACCGCGATCGGCTAAAGGGGCAATGGCAACTTGGCTGATGAATGAGGCGAAAAATCCAACGGCAACGACTAATCCCAAACCTGACTCGGCGATTCCGTAGGTATCGCGGTAATCGTCGAGCATGGTGAACATCACGCCGTAACTGGCTGACATCACCGCCGTTGCCAGTTGCAGGATGAGAACAAGTCGTTTGACTGACACAGATTCGAAACTACTTCGTGGCTGCCCAACAGCCGAAACGGATTTTTGTGAGCACATGTTGGCACCATTCCATGAAGGACTAACCTGCGCTCATGATTCGTATGCAGGTCGTTGATCCCCTGACATCGTTGAATATTCGCCCCTTGACCGGAGTTCTCGGTGCCGAAATCAATGACCTTGATTTGACGACCATCAAC
>JBEIGJ010000070.1:0-10336 GCA_040381935.1 Acidimicrobiaceae bacterium
CGTTCACCTTCCGGACGCTGGGACATGACCGGATGAGCGCGAACTACGGCATCGGTGGGAAGATCATCGCTCAGATACGTGAATGCACAGCGGTGCAGGAGCTGCGATTTCGGATCTCCGGGATGACCCAAGTCTTCGGTGATCCGAAACCATGACATGGCGCGTCCAGCCCCTTCGCGAATGTTGGCGGGCATGGACGCTTCATCGATCCAACGTCGATCGAAAACTTCCGACCAGGTGGAGTTGTCCACTGACTCGGGACTCGGAACACCCGTGGGGAAGACGATCGGTTGATAATCAGCAGCGACCTCGTGTACTTGGAAGCTGGCCTCCAAGTTGAGAATCGCACCCACCGTTTGTCGGGCCACCACCCGGCGCGTACAAAAACTCTTGCCATTGCGAATGCGATCTACTTCGTAGCGCACTGGCTCGATGGCTTCTCCGCGACGAATGAAGTACGCCCGCAAGGAATGAGGCTCCATCCCTGGTTCCACTGTTTCGGCCGCAGCCCACAGGGCCTGAGCCACGATGTGTCCGCCATAAAGACCGCCCCAGGGGTATTGACGTCCCGCCCCGACAAAGGTGTCCGGGCCGTGCGGCTCTAATGCAAAGAGTTGCTGAATAGTCACTTTCAGTGCACGATGACGATTGGACACCGACTGCGGTGGGCCAGTGCCAGCGTTGTTCCTCCGAGCAGAGCGGCTGCCAACATGCTGCGGCTGCGCGAACCGACGACCAGATAATCCTGCGGCTGAGTGTGGTCGATCATTGCTTCAGTCGCTGAACCCTCAATCACCTCGGTCGTGATCGATACTCGCGAACCCTCAGCAACTGACAACTGCTTCTTCACTTCGTCCACGATCTTGCGAGCATCGCGCTTCATAGCCGCTCGAAGCTCTTCGATATCGGGGCCCATGACCATGCCGATTTCGGGTGACATTGCGGCGTAGGGGTAATGCCACGCCGATACGAGTTCTACCGAACGGCCTTGAGACTCAGCGAAATGCAGGGCCCACACCGCAGCCTGAATGGAATTCTTCGATCCATCCACACCAACCACGACGCGACCGGGTTTTGAGCGATCGCTGGATTCGGGAATGAGTACGACTGGACACTTGGCTCGATGGGCCACCGCATAACTCACCGAACCAAGAACTAATGCGTGGGTTGATCCAATACCCCGAGTACCCATCACAATCATCGCGGCATCTTCGGATGCTTTCAGCAATGCGTTGGCCGGTGAACCCTGATCCAAATAGGTCTCCACGACCAGATTCGGGTGAGCAGCCAGAACTTTGGCTTTAGCGGCCTCAATGGCCTGGCGATTGGCAGCATCGATCTGATGGATCTCTTCCGAAGTGAGCATCGGCCCCATGTACCCCGCAGCTGCTCCTAAGCCCACCATGACTGGTAAGGAGTAACTGGTCAATAGACGCAAGGGACGCTTGGCGGCCACTGCGATGTCCGCCGCCCACCACATGGCCGCTTCAGCATTGGTCGAGCCGTCCAGGCCTACCAGAACCGGGTTGGAATCAGACGAAGTCGATGTCACTGCCATACCTCCCATCCTGTCATGTTCGATGGAATTTCCACCAGGAAACCGTCACTAACGCTGGGACCAAAGACCCTTTCTGACCCAAGAAATCAAGTTCCATACCCGTAACCGAGATCCGGAGCAGTCAACAGCGGTAAAAACGGTATACCCCGGGACCGTGCTAGATCCCCGCAGGTTCCGCCCCGATCCACCACCACGGTGATCAACACCACAGTTGCGCCGAATGCCTCCACCGCATCGACCGCTTCCATGATCGAAGTACCACGGGTCACGGTGTCTTCAGTGATCACCACCCGGTCGCCCACTTGCAGGGCACCGGCGATACGACCGGTGACTCCGTGGTCCTTGGCTTCTTTGCGCACGCTAAAACTCCGCAGCGGCACCCCCCGAGTGGCGGCCACTGCCGCAATACCGAAAGCGACCGGATCGGCTCCCATGGTGAGACCCCCGATGGCATCAACATTGGTGGGAAAAAGATCGAGGGCCACATCGGCGATGAGAACAATGCCATCGGGCCGACAGGCAGTCTGTTTGGTATCGAGAAACCAAGAACTCGTCGCTCCCGATTTCAACGTGAAGGCGCCAGTCTTGAGCGAATGCTGCAAAACATGTTGGCGCAATGCATGACGTGCCGGGTCGAGAGGAACGAGATCAGACATGTATTGCTTCCAAAGCAGTAAAGACGTGTTCGACCCCACTCAACGAACGCGTCAAATCGAAAGCACTATCCAAAACTCCGGCGTCCACCACTTCGAGCCGAGAGTCAGCATCGAGTACCGACCGCAGATCGACACCGCGCGACCACGCCAAGGCCGATGCTTCCTGCACGACGCGATAGGCGTCGTCCCGGGAGAGGCCAGCCTGAACCAAGGCCAACAGAACTGGCTGGCTGAAAACCAGACCATGAGTCGATTTCACGTTGTGCATCATCCGATCGGGAAAGACTTGCAGCCCTTCGAGCAGACGACGTAGGCGGTGCACCATGTAATGAGTGACCAATGATGAGTCGGGAAGAACAATGCGCTCGACCGAACTATGAGAGATATCTCGTTCATGCCAAAGAGCGACATCTTGCATCGCTGCCTGCAGATTGCCCCGCAGAACCCGCGCCAGACCACTGATGGTCTCGGCTGAAATCGGATTGCGCTTATGGGGCATGGCTGACGAGCCCTTTTGGCCAGCGCGAAATCCCTCTTCGACTTCTCGTACTTCGGTGCGCTGCAGATGGCGCAACTCAACGGCGATCAATTCACAGGTCGTGCCGACCGCAGCACACGCCCACATGTACTCGGCATGGCGATCACGGGCGATCACTTGCGTTGCAGGAACTGGTACGAGACCAAGTGCCGCCCCAACGGCCCGTTCGATCTTGGGATCAATGTTCGAATAGGTACCCACCGCACCAGACAATTTGCAGACTGCAATTCCTTCACGAGCAGCAATCAGACGTCGGCGATCGCGCTCGATTTGCAGAGCCCACAAAGCAACTTTGGCGCCAAACGTGGTTGGTTCGGCATGAATACCATGCGTCCGTCCGATCATCACCGTGTGCCGGTGAGCCTGCGCCAAATTGATCACCACGCGGAGCAACTTGGATGAGGCATCGATCAACAGATCAGCGGCATCGCGCAGCATCCAACACCAGGCTGTATCCACAATGTCACTTGAGGTCAACCCGTAATGGATCCACGCCCCTTCAGGTGCACCAATACGTTGCTGAAGAACATCGACGAAAGCGGCAACATCATGTTCAGTGACCTTCTCCCGTTCGAGCACATCAGCGATGAAGTCGGCATCGGCATGGGGTGCTCGATCTCGGCAGATAGCAGCATCGGTTACCGGCACAATGCCTTCAACGCTGTGAGCTTCAGTAGCCAACAGTTCGATCTCGATCCAACGCCCATAGCGCGACTCATCGGAAAAAACTGCCTCCATCTCGGGCAGCGAATAACGCGGAATCATCGTGCACCTGCATTCGTCGATTGCCACCACACCACATCGTCTCGTTCGGGCCCGACTCCGACGATGCGAATCGGCACACCAACCTGCTCTTCGACGATGCTGATGAAGTTCTTGGCTTCAGCAGGGAGATCATCCATTGACCGACAGGCCGAAAGTGATGTCTTCCAGCCCGGCAGAGTCACGTATTCGGGATCGACAGCGGCGAGTAGATCAACACGATCCGGGTAACCAGCAACCACTTCACCCTCGCGACGATAATTGATGCAGATCTTTATCTTGTCGAACGTATCGAGAACGTCCAGTTTGGTGAGAGCGAACTCGGTCAAGGTGTTGACCCGCACCGCCTGGCGCAACATCACACAGTCCAACCATCCAGTGCGACGTCGACGGCCGGTGACCGTACCGAATTCGCGCCCGATCTCCACCAGTCGATCGCCGACCTCGCCAATGGTCTCGGTGGGGAACGGACCTGATCCCACCCGAGTCGTGTAGGACGTGGTGATACCGATGATGCGATCAAGCAGTCGCGGCCCAAGACCAGAACCGCTGCTTGCTCCGCCAGCAGTGGGATTGGAAGAGGTGACAAAGGGATAGGTGCCGTGATCGAGATCGAGAAACGTTGCCTGGGCCCCTTCGAGCAACACCTTGTGGCCAGCAGCTACCGCAGCATGGAGAAAACCAACAGTGTCTGCCACATACGGAGCAAGACGTTCAGCCAAGGCCACATAACGGGTGACGATCTCTTCGATGTCCAGGGCTACGCCACCGGCCCGCACCAGGCTTTCATTTTCCTGATCACCGACTCGACGAACCTGCTCAGCAAATGACTGACGATTGAGACTGTCTCCCACGCGGATACCAGTTCGACGCGCCTTATCGGCATAGGCCGGACCAATGCCTTTCAAGGTGGTTCCAATCTTGCTGTCGCCTAGTTGCGACTCCGAGAGAGCATCGAAGGCCTGATGCCACGGAAAGATGAGATGAGCCTGACTCGATACACGCAACTTGGCACAGGACACACCTCGAGATTCGAGAGTATCGATTTCAGCGAACAGAGTCGGCAGGTCAACGACGACTCCGTTACCGATAACCGGAGTCACGTGATCATAGAAAACACCCGATGGTGTCAGTTGCAGCGCATACTTTTCGGTGCCTACTACCACGGTGTGTCCTGCATTATGGCCACCCTGATAGCGAGCGACCACATCATGCTCACGAGCCAAGAGATCGATGACCTTGGCTTTGCCTTCATCTCCCCATTGGGATCCGACTACGACGCTGACTGACATGGCACGCTCCTGTACCGGTGAACGAGACCACGCTACTCGTCACGGTGTCGGGTCGTGCATCTCAATTCACTGCGTTGTCAGCACGATCTCATCAGCAATCGCGTCGACGGTGACCGTGGCACCCTCGGCGACCTTGCCCTCGAGAATCAAGACCGCCGCTCGGTCGCCGATCTCTTTTTGAATGACACGCTTCAAAGGTCGAGCACCAAAGATTGGATCGAAACCTTCTCGGGCTAGCAGAGACTGAGCCTCGGGGGTCACGATGAGAGAAATCCGGCGACTTTCCAACCGTTGACGAACCTTGTCCAACTGAATGCCGACGATGAACGTCAAATCGTCTTCGGTCAGAGAGCGGAAGCGGATGATTTCATCGATCCGGTTGATGAACTCGGGTTTGAAAAACGTCATCGGATCACCGGGAAGGTTCGATGTCATGACGATCACCGAGTTGGTGAAGTCCACCGTGCGACCTTGACCATCGGTCAAACGACCGTCATCGAGAACTTGAAGAAGAACGTTGAAGACATCGGGGTGAGCCTTTTCGATCTCGTCCAAGAGAACCACGGTGTAGGGCCGACGCCGAACTGCTTCAGTGAGCTGTCCACCTTCGTCATAACCCACATAGCCCGGAGGCGCACCAATGAGGCGCGAGACCGAGTGTTTTTCCATGTATTCACCCATGTCGATACGCACCATGGCCCGCTCATCGTCGAAAAGGAATTCGGCCACGGCTCGCGCCAGTTCGGTCTTACCCACACCTGTTGGGCCCATGAACATGAACGAGCCAATCGGACGATGAGGATCAGAAAGTCCAGCTCGGCTGCGCCGGATGGCATTGGATACAGCAGTCACAGCTTCGTCTTGTCCGATAACTCGGCGATGTAGCAGGGCCTCGAGATGTACCAATTTGGCCATCTCTCCCTCCATCAGTCGCGTCACTGGAACACCCGTGGCCTTACTGACGACTTCGGCAATGTCTTCAGCATCAACCTCTTCTTTCAACATGCGCGTCGTGATCTGCAATGTGTCGAGATGTTTGGTGGCTTCCTCGATACGCCGCTCAACTTCGGGAATGCGGCCGTGCAAAAGAAATGAGCGCTCATTCAGATCCGTCTCGCGTTCCATTCGAATACGGAGTTGCTCGAGTTCCTCTTTGAGGTTGCGAATGGCCGTAATGGCTTCCTTTTCCTGTTCCCAGTGACCGCGCATTTCAGTGGTCTGAGATTTCAAAAGGACCAGCTCATCATTCAGAACTTTTAACCGTTCGGCAGATGCCAAATCGGTCTCCTTTTCCAAGGCCAGTTTTTCAATTTCTAACTGCATGATGCGGCGCTCGACGACATCGATCTCGGTCGGCAATGAGTCGATCTCGATGCGCAACTTACTAGCGGCCTCGTCCACGAGGTCGATGGCTTTATCGGGGAGAAAGCGACTGGTGATGTAGCGGTCCGAGAGAACCGCGGCACTCACGAGGGCCGAGTCCTGAATCCGAACGCCATGATGAACCTCGTAACGCTCTTTGAGACCGCGCAAGATGGCGATGGTGTCTTCGACAGTCGGTTCCCCGACATAGACCTGCTGGAAACGTCGTTCGAGGGCTGGATCCTTTTCGATGTACTTGCGATATTCATCAAGGGTCGTGGCCCCGATCATGCGCAGTTCGCCGCGGGCCAACATCGGCTTGATCATGTTGCCGGCATCCATCGCGCCTTCGGCTCCACCGGCACCGACGATGGTGTGCAGTTCATCGACGAAGGTGATCACCTCGCCATTTGAATCGTTGATCTCTTTTAAGACTGCTTTCAGCCGTTCTTCGAATTCACCGCGATATTTCGCTCCCGCCAAAAGACTGGCGATATCGAGAGAGATGAGTCGCTTGTTCTTCAATCCTTCGGGTACATCGCCACTGGCGATACGACGGGCCAGTCCTTCGACAATGGCCGTCTTACCGACACCAGGTTCACCAATGAGAACCGGATTGTTCTTGGTTCGACGGCTGAGGACCTGAATGACACGACGAATTTCATCATCACGGCCAATCACCGGATCGATTTTTCCTTCGTGGGCACGCTGAGTGAGATCCTGACCGTACTTCTCGAGGGCTTGAAACTGATCTTCGGGATTGGGACTTGTCACCCGATGACTGCCGCGCACTTCCCGAAGAGCTTGCAGGATTTCTTCGCTACCGACGTCCAGTCGTTGATTCATCGCCAACAGCAAGTGCTCGACCGACAAGTAGTCGTCTTTGAAATCCTTTTGATACTTGACGGCGTTGTCGAAGATGTTCGTCAGCTCGCGGTTCATCCGCGGTTCATCTCCACCGTAAGCCTTGGGCAGTTTGGCAACGCGCTCATCGGCGGCGTTGCGTACCATCAAGGGGGCCAAGCCGAGCTTGGTCAGAACCGCAGGCACGATGGTGTCTTCTTGCCGGGCGATGGCCGCCATCAAGTGATCGGCAGTGAGTTCTGGGTTAGCAAGTGATCGCGCCTGGTCGATCGCCGCTGACACAGCCTCTTGGGTTTTCATGGTCCACTTTTTCGGATCTAATGCCATAAATCTTTGTCCTTTCTTTTTCGCCACCCTGAGGACTGAATCGTCATCAGGTGTCGGCAAGTCATTTCAAGATGGGGCAGCGACTGAGTTGAGCCAGGCCACTGCGGGTGCCGTCAACTCCGATGTGCGCTTGTAGTCCCGAACGTCGTCGGGCAAATTGCTCAGTGCTTCGGCAAGGCGCGCAGCGTCTTCGGGTCGCTGCACCAAGTGCCGAAGGGGACGGATATAGGTACGAATGGTGAACAGCACTGCGCGGGTCTGAGGAAAACGGCGCAGGGTCTCTCGTTCCACCCGCAAGAAAAGACGATCACTCGTGTCGGGATCGCCCACTTCGGGTAGCGGTGGGGCAACAATGCCCGTTCCATCGAGGGGCTGATACGGCTCATCGGTATCGAGCACTCCCCACCCGAGACGCCAGAAGGGTTTATCAGCCGATAAGCGTTCCAGGAATGAATCAATGGGTTGTTGCAACTGGTCGTTCAAGCGAGCCACTGGTTCATGCACGGCTCGCAGCGATAGTCCGATTTTCGAAGACAGATCCCATCGATTGGGAAAACACACTGCTCCGCCGCCGAAGATCAACTGGCCATCGCGTTCGACGAGAAGTGCCAAGTCCTCTTGAACCAAACGACCGCAGAGCGATAGCGGATGCTCGACCCAGGTTCCATCAGTGCTGGCGCTGAGCGGCACATCCTCACCGAGACGTTCGTTGCGCAGAAACTGTTGTTCAGAACCATGGCGATGAAACCACTGCGGAAAATGCTGCGTCAGATGATCGGAAAGAGTGGTCAGAACTTCCGAGGCCTCGGCTTCGATACCCGGCATCATCGCCAAGACTGTCGGTGAGTTCTCGGCCCGGAGACGCCTTTTCAGCGCCATATCGCGTTCGTAGGATTCGCCAATCTCGATCCAGTGCTCGAGGTCCAGTGGCCGCAAAGCCAAGCGCCAACGAAACTGCCCCGCGACATAAGGCTGATAGTCCGGGTCCACAACATCACGAGAATTGAACGTCACGAGTTGTCCCGTCGCGAACGATCCCGCCGCAGAAGCGGGTTGACCTGACCGAAAACAGTGACCGATTGCCGAAGCGGCATCAGCGCACCACTGTTCCCTCGAGACTCCGGCCGTTCAGCCGCGTTGATGGCCTGGGCTGCCAAGAGGCGCAGTTGATCCACTTCATCCCGCAATCGACGGACTTCAGCTTCCAACTGCATGACACGCCGAATGCCCTCGACATTCATCCCCTCAGCGGTGAGTTCGGCAATCCGACGTAAGCGGGCGATATCGAGATCGCTGTAACGACGATTGCCTCCCTGGGTCCGCGCCGGCTGCAGCAGTCCACGACGCTCGTAGATCCGCAATGTCTGCGGATGCATCCCGGCCAACTGAGCCGCTACGGAGATCACGTAGACGGCGTGTTCCGTTTCACGAGAATTGATATGTCGTCGATTCATATCGTGTCACCAACTCATGTCTGGCGGGTCTGCATGTCTCGGCGAGGATTTGCAAAAGTCACGGTGGCCAATTCCTCGATGACCCGACGCTCCTCATCGGTCAATTCAGTGGGTACAACAACATCCACGGTCACAATCAGATCGCCTTGGTGTTTTGCTGTATCGATACCACGACCTTTGATCCGTTGACGTGAACCACTTTGTGTTCCCGGCTTCACCCGCAGGGTGACTTTGTCGCCGGTGAGCGTTGGAACTTCGACGTCAGCACCGAGAGCAGCTTCAGCAAAGGTCACCGGTACCCGAACGGTGAGATTCAGTCCATCGCGACCAAAGACCGGGTGAGGTGCGACGCGACAGACGATGAAGAGATCACCGTTTGGTCCACCATTGCGCCCAGGCGTTCCTTTCCCCGACAATCGAATGCGCTGACCATCGGCAACTCCTGCTGGAACCCGCACTTTGACTTCGCGGTTGCGCTTTTCGATTCCCGTTCCACGACAGACGCCACAGGGATCCTCGATGATCTGTCCTGCTCCACCGCAGAGCGAACACGGTGAGGCGAACGAAAAGAATCCCTGATTCTCATCGACCTGGCCCCGGCCACCGCATTTGGTACACACCTTGGGCGTCGAACCAGGTCGGGCACCAGAACCATTACACGTTCCACAACGAGCGTCACTCGTCAGGTGCACCGTCGTGGTGACACCAAGGACCGCCTCGGAGAAATCCAAAGCGAGTGTTGCCTCGAGATCTGATCCCCGACGCGGACCGACTCCAGCACCGGACCGACCACGACTATTGGAAAACATTCGGAAGATGTCGTCGAATCCACCGGCATCACCCGTTGTGAATTGGGATCCACCCGCTCCACCCATCATTGGGCCGAGACGTCGCACTTCGTCATATTCGCGCCGCTTGGTCTCGTCAGAGAGCACGTCATAGGCCGTGGAGATTTCCTTAAACCGCTCCTCGGCAGCGCTGTCGCCAGGTTTGGCATCTGGATGATTTTCTCGCGCCAACTTCCGATAGGCCTTGGTGATCTCCTTGGATGACGCGTCCTTGGACACCCCAAGAACGCTGTAATAGTCCTTTTCGTACCATTCACGTTGTGCGGTCATACGAGATCACCTCCTCTCTCGGCGTTGCTCTACAACGGCGACTAGCCGCGCACCTTGACTAGCGCAGCCCGCAGAACACGGTTCTTCCAGACGTACCCGGTCCGCATCACTTCGACGACCGTCGACGTGCCATCTCCATCGGCGTCACCCGGTTCATGCATCACTGCTTCAGCCATGGCGGGATCGAAAGGCTGGCCCTGTAAATCCATGACCTCCAACCCCTGCTTTTTCAATTCACTCAACAACAAGTTGAAGAGTGGTTCGATTTCCACGGGATGAGTCACAAAGGCTGCTTCGCACGCATCCAGAACTGCCAGCAAAGACTCAGCAATACGCCCAGTAGCCCGATCGATGTCATCGGAAGTCTGAGCAGCGACTCGCTTGCGATAGTTCTCGAAGTCGGCC
>JBEIGJ010000071.1:0-10176 GCA_040381935.1 Acidimicrobiaceae bacterium
ACCACGTGGCTTCATGGGCTCGGCAGCACCAGAGATACGCGACAACATCGGCACACCGAAAGCCAAGGTCTTACCCGAACCGGTCTTGGCTCGCCCGCACAGATCTACTCCCCGTAGCGCTACCGGAATTGCTTCGAGTTGGATGGCAAAGGGAGTGGCAAAGCCTGCAGCGGCCAATCCGGCATCGACGTTGTCCGGCACGCCAAGGGCCGCGAATCCAGTTGGAGTTTCAACGGGAGGAAGCACCGTCGTGCTCGTCAACTTCTTGGACGGGTCAGAGATATGTTCGGGGTTTGCAGGGCGTGCTGGACGGCGGCGTCCCCTTGGGGCGCCTTTCCGGGGGGAAGGTTCACTCATTTGGTTCCAGGGTAGCCCCGAACCGCGCCACTCGCTCGAATCACCCTCGATAGCCCTGGAATTGGTTCGACTGTCTACATTGGCTCCATGCACGTGCCATTGACCATTATCGACCACATTCGACGCGCCGAACTTCTCTACCCCGATCGCATTGCCGTGGTCGATGAGCCTGATCAACCAGCGGCTTCGTGGGGAACTCTGACCTATCGCGAAATGGCGCTACGAGCTCGAGCCCTGGCTGCGGGTCTTGATTCTCTCGGGATCGCCGTGGGCGAACGTGTGGCCATGGTTTCACATAACTCGGCGCGATTGCTCACCAGCTTTTTCGGAGTCTCCGGATCGGGACGGATCCTGGTTCCCATCAACTTTCGTCTAGTGGCCGAAGAAGTGCAATACATCATCGAACACAGCGGAGCCCGTGTCCTCCTCATTGATCCGGAACTCGCCGATGCATTGAGTGATGTGGCCTGTGAACACCGATTCATCATTGGTGAAGAGACCGACGCGGTTCTTCTGAATTATGAACGCGAACCGCAGATGTGGACCCCAGACGAGAACGCCACTGCCACCATCAACTACACCAGCGGCACGACAGCTCGCCCCAAGGGTGTCCAACTCACTCACCGCAATCTTTGGATCAATTCGACAACATTTGGTTGGCAAATGGGCGTAAACGATCGAGATGTGTATCTCCACACCTTGCCTCAATTCCATTGCAATGGTTGGGGCATGGTCTACGCGGTGACTGGCATGGGAGGTGAACACATCATCTTGCGCAAAGTAGATGGCGCTGAGATCTTGCGAAGGATCGACCAGTTCGGCGTCACGATGCTGTGTGGCGCGCCGGCGGTGGTGAACATGGTTCTGGACGCCGCGGCGACATGGAGTGGGCCGATACCCGGACGCGATCGCGTCCGTATGGTTGTGGCTGGCGCTCCTCCGCCCACTCGCACCATCGAACGAATGGAAACCGAACTCGGATGGGAGTTCGTGCAGTTGTACGGTTTGACCGAAACCTCGCCTTTTTTGACTATGAATCGCACACGTCAGGAATTCGATGCTCTCACACCAGCCGAACGGGCAGTGAAGCTCTCCCGAGCCGGCGCGCCGGCGCTGGGAGTTGAACTACGAATTTCCGATCAAGGTGAAGTACTTGCCCGGGGCAACGTGGTGATGGAGGGTTATTGGAATCAACCCGAGGCAACTCGAGATGCGATTCATGCCGCCAGTGACGATCTCGACGGAGTTGAATGGTTCCACACGGGCGATGGTGGTGACATCGATGAACAGTCCTACCTCACAATCTCCGACCGTAAAAAAGATGTGATCATCTCTGGTGGGGAAAATGTCTCCTCCATCGAAGTGGAAGATGCTGTTTTCAGCCATCCGGATGTGAATGAAGTTGCGATTATCGGCATCCCCGATGAGAAGTGGGGTGAACTGGTGATGGCGCTAGTGGTGAAGACACCCGGGTCAGAGCTGACCGAGGACGAATTGATCGCCTATGTCAAAACGAAATTGGCTGGCTACAAATGTCCGAAGAAGGTGGAGTTTCGCGATGTTTTGGCTCGTACGGCCACCGGCAAATTGCAGAAGTTCAAGTTACGAGCCCCTTATTGGGAGGGTTTCAACCGTCAAATCAATTAGTGAAAGCGTTTCGATTTGTACAGACTGCGTCCACGAGTTCACTTCATGTAGACGGAATACCACGCATATCAACATGACTTTCATGTTGGGCCAAGAACCATTCGTAGGTTTCGCTCAACCCGCGTTCCAAATCGTACGCCGGAGACCAGCCCATATCCATTAGACGGCTGACGTCAAGCACTTTGCGCGGTGTGCCGTCCGGTTTCGAGGTGTCGAAATGCAACTGTGCCTCTGGATAGACGATGGAACGAATCCTTTCGGCCAATTCACGGATACTCAAGTCAACACCGGTGCCCACGTTGATGTGCAAGTCGTTGCTGTAGTTCTCCATCAGAAAGACACAGGCATCAGCAAGATCATCAACGTGCAAAAACTCGCGCATGGGGCTTCCTGTTCCCCAAATCTCGACCTCACCACGAGCAGCAACTTTGGCATCATGGAATTTTCTTATCAGCGCTGGAATGACGTGGCTGGATGAAAGATCGAAATTGTCGTACGGTCCGTACAGGTTGGTTGGCATGGCTGAAATGAAGTCACTGCCGTATTGCCGCCGATAGGCCTGACAGAGTTTGATCCCAGCAATCTTTGCCAACGCATACCATTCGTTGGTGGGCTCCAATGGGCCGGTCAGCAGTTCCTCTTCCGTGATCGGTTGTGAAGCGTATCGAGGATAGATGCACGAACTGCCGAGATACAGAAGTTTGGTCACTCCGGTGAGATGGCTGGCATGTACCACTGTGCCGTGAATCATCAAATTGTCGTAAATGAATTCGGCCGGTCGCGTGCTGTTGGCCAGGATGCCACCCACTGTTCCCGCAACCAAATAGACGTACTCGGGACGATGTTCGGCAAACCAGGTGTTCACCGCACCCTGGTCGCGGAGATCGAGTTCCTCGCGACCGGCTACGAGCAGATTGGTGTATCCACCGCTTTCCAATCGCCGCATGATGGCACTTCCCACCAAACCGCGGTGCCCAGCCACAAAAATACGGGCATCATGGGGAATTGCTCGGAACATCACATCACCTCTCACGGGCATGGTATCGGCAGGATCATCAGCGAATCAATCGACCAAAGCCTGATGAACGAGTTGTTTGAGTTGACTTCGGAGAGGGTGGGTGCTCGAGGGCATCAATTGGGTCATGAACACCACTGTCAGATCCTCGACGGGATCGACCATGAACCAGGTGCTCGCCGCTCCACCCCAACCAAAGTCACCCACCGAGCCTGGAGTCTTATTGGCAACAGGATCAATGGTGACACTCACACCGAGACCAAAACCAACACCGTCGTAAGCGGTTTCGGCAAAGAGGGGTCGACCAAAAGCGGAGAGGTCGGCATGTCCGGGCAAATGGTTGCTCGCCATATACGAGACGGTACGTGGCGAAAGAAGACGATGACCGTTCAACTCTCCTCCTCGGCGCAGCATTTCAGCAAAGCGAACGTAATCGGCTTTGGTTGCTACCAATCCACCACCTCCGCCGTCGGCTACCGGATCTCGACGTGCCCCGCGATCGGCGCCGTCGGCGCGCATTGCCGTGATGTGCTTGGGGTGAGCGGCATAGAGAGCCGCTAGGCGATCACCTTTGTCCTCGGGAACGAAGAATGCGGTGTCGGTCATACCTAAAGGACCGAAGATGCGGGACTGCATGAAATCGCGTAGCCGTTGTCCACTGATGACTTCGACGACTCGTCCGAGAACATCAAGCGAGACCGAATAGTTCCACTCACTACCGGGTTGGAAGAGCAACGGCTGTTGAGCCAAAAGCTCACAGACTCCAGCAAGATCCAAATCGGAAGGGAATCCCCATTCCATTCCGGCACGTCGATAGATCTCATCGACTGGATGGGAGTACATGAAGCCATAGGTCAAGCCCGCGGTATGCGAAAAGAGATGCCACATCTCCATCGGTTCGGTTTGTGGTGTGAGCACGGGCTTGAGGAATGTGCCGCCATTCCACACTTTGGTCTCGGCGAATTCGGGCAAAAACTTTGACACCGGGTCGCGCATTTCAAAGCGACCCTCTTCCCACAACATCAGAGCCGCCACTGCGGTGATTGGCTTGGTCATCGAGTAGATCCGCCAGATGGTGTCATCGACCACCGGCAAGTTATTTTCTCGGTCCGCAAGTCCCACATTGCTGTCGTGAACCACCTTGCCATCACGAGCCACGACAACTTGCCATCCGGTCAAAAGAGACTTGGTGATATACGTCGAAAAGTGCTCATCGATACGGGCCAACCGTGCGGCATCCATCCCCACGTCCCGAGGATCGACTCGTTCCAAGCCGTAGTTCTGTGTTGCGGCTTGATGAGAAACTGTCGGGCTGGTAACAGCAGTCATAGCGCAAACCTAATAGTGCATTGAGGACCCGCAATGACTCGGGACCAAAGGACTGCTTCGGCCGAAAAATCAACAACCCGGAGGCGAGCAAAGGTGCTCCAGCCGACCGGGTTGTTGGTGTCGCTGGCGGGTGCGACCAAAAGAACTCTACACATTTCGAGTGAAATGGCAAAGGAAATTCACCTCGAGGACCGGTCCTCATCGAGGTTTTTAGCCCGCAAAAGTGGCACCAATACTGACTATTCCGTGATTCTCTCTGCCGCCGACACCTGCCATCCGGCTCGATCACCGCCCGTGTCAGGCCGAAGGCTGTTGGGCCTCAACTTCAGCGCGCACGGCCTCCATATCGAGGGCCATGGCCTTGCCAACGAGATCTTCGAGAGCATGCTCGGGCAAAGCTCCGGGCTGGTTGTACAAGAGAATTCCCTGGCGAAAGATCATCAAGGTCGGAATCGACTGGATTCCAAAAGTGCCAGCCAATTCCTGCTGGGCCTCGGTGTCCACCTTGCCAAAGACCGCATCGGGGTTCTTGGCGGCCACGGACTCGAAGATCGGGGCGAACTGCCGGCATGGCCCGCACCATTCAGCCCAGAAGTCCACGATGACCAGATCGTTCGTCTGGACAGTCTCTTCGAAGTTGGCGGTTGACAATTCCACTGCTGAGCCCATGGCACGTCCTTTCACATGATGACCCCATAGGCAACCGGCAACGGTGGGCCAACATTCCCAAAATTCTGTAGAGATTGTCACCAGGTCGACAAACGTCCTCAAGAGACGTTGCACCCGTGACCTGAGCAGGATGAGCAAACTGTCCACGGGATCTGTTGCAGTCTCCGCACCAATTGGGTATCGTGCCACTCGTGACCCGTTTGATTGGCCTCCTCCTTATGTAAGGCGAACGCCTCATATTGCGTTCGCCCAGCCCCGTGCGCCCTAGCGCCGGGGTTTTTTCATTTCCCGGATGGGATTCACGCGAATCCTTGGCCAAACAAACCAACACGAAACACCACGAGACTCGGAGCAAGAAGATGAATAGGAACGTCAACGGCACCACATCGGCGACTTCCACCCGGCGCTATACCAATGCCGGTGCTGGACGGATGCCCTTCAACAAGTACCAGGCATTCATCCCTATCGTTCTTGCTGACCGCACGTGGCCCAACAATGTGATCGAAAAAGCTCCGCTGTGGTGCTCGGTCGATTTGCGAGACGGCAACCAAGCACTGATCGATCCAATGGATCCCGAACGTAAGCGGCGCATGTTCATCGAACTGTGCAAAATCGGCTTCACTGAAATCGAAGTTGGCTTTCCTTCTGCCAGTCAACCCGATTTCGATTTCGTGCGTCAATTGATCAAAGAGGACCTCATTCCTGACAACGTCACGATTCAGGTGTTGGTTCAGAGTCGCGATGAGTTGATTGAACGAACCTACGAATCGCTACAAGGTGTGAAAAAAGCAATCGTGCACTTTTATAACTCCACAAATCCGCTACAACGCGATGTGGTCTTCAATTTGGGTAGAGACGGCATCAAAGAAATCGCAGTTCACGCCGCCCACAAGTGTCTGGAAATGGAAAGCACTCTTCCCGGTTCGGATATTCGCTACGAATACTCACCCGAGAGTTTCACCTTGACCGAACCAGAATTCGCTATCGAAGTCTGTGAAGCAGTGATGGACGTGATTCAGCCAACACCCCAGAAGCCTTTGATTTTGAACTTGCCTGCCACTGTTGAGTGCTACAGCCCAAATGTCTACGGCGATGTGATCGAGTGGTTCTGCCGTACGATCAAAAATCGCGATTGCGTGATCATCAGTCTGCACCCCCATAACGATCGTGGTTGTGCCATCGCTGCTGCCGAATTCGGTGTGATGGCCGGTGCCGATCGAGTTGAAGGGACACTCTTTGGCAATGGAGAGCGTACGGGCAATGTGGATGTAGTGAATTTGGCCATGAACCTTTTCGTCAATGGTGTCGATCCTGAACTGGACATCTCAGATATCGATGCTCTGCGACGTACGGCCGAATACTGCAACCGACTCCCCGTTCACCCGCGTCACCCCTATGTCGGTGATCTGGTCTATACGGCATTCAGCGGCAGCCATCAAGATGCCATCAAGAAGGGATTCGAAGCCATTGATCGCAAGGCATCAGCCAACAATCAGGCTCCTGGCGAATACGACGTGTGGGGCGTACCGTACCTACCCCTCGACCCCAAACATCTGGGTCGAACCTATGAAGCCGTGATTCGAGTGAACAGCCAGAGTGGCAAGGGTGGCGTGGCCTACGTGATGAAGTCGGAACACGGTTTTGATCTTCCCCGTCGTCTGCAAATCGAGTTTTCGAAGAACATCCAACACATCACCGAAGATCTTGGAACCGAAATCAGCCCACTCACGATGTGGACAGCATTCCAAGCCGAGTACCTATCCGATTCACCGCAATTCGTTTTGGAAAGTCACGAGATGCGCAGCGTTTCAAGCGGTGGTGGACGAACCACGATCACTGCTCAACTGCTGATCAATAACCAACATCAGACCATCACGGGACAAGGCAACGGTCCCATCGATGCCTTCGTAAACGCAATGCGCACCGGTCTCGGGGCAGCCGTCGATGTCGTCGACTATTCCGAGCACGCCATTGGCAAGGGCTCCGAAGCCCGGGCTGTCGCCTACGTTGAAACCATCAATGATCGGGGCGACATCTTGTGGGGGGTGGGAACCGATGAAAACACGGTGACTGCTTCGCTGCGGGCGGTGCTCTCGGCATACGAGCGCCATACCCAGGCCGTCACGCACTAGCGTCATCGGTACGTCCAGAGGTGAAAGGGTTCGATCATGAAGGTTTCAGTTGATTTCAACATCTGTGCTTCAACAGGCTCCTGTATGCAGGTGTGCCCGGAGGTCTTTGAGGTACGCAGCGATGGATATCTCTATGTCTTACAGGAGAACCCTGGTGAAGAACTGCGGGAAAAGGTAGAGCAGGCGGCGGACCTCTGCCCCACTGCGGCAATCACCGTCGAGGGCTGAGTCTGAACGTGGGATTCCACGATCAGCTTCGACACGTCTGGTCAGAGAGCGAGTCCCTGTTATGTGTGGGTCTCGATCCTGATCCGAAGCGTTTTCCTACTCATCTCGGTTCGGGCCCCGAGGCCCTGGGCAATTTTTGTCGAGCCATCGTGGATGCCACCGCAGACCTGGTCTGCGCATTCAAACCCCAGATTGCCTACTTCTCGGCTCTCGGAGCCGAAAAACAGTTGGAAGACATCTGCCATTACATCAAGAAGCATCATCCCCGTCCTGTTCTTATTTTGGACGCCAAACGCGGCGATATCGGCCCAACCGCTGAGCGGTACGCCCACGAGGCATTCGAGCGTTATGGCGCGGATGCTGTCACCGTCAACCCCTACTTGGGGACTGATTCCCTCGAACCATTTCTTTCCTATACCGACAAGGGCGTGATCGTTCTTTGTCGCACGTCCAATCCGCGCAGCGGTGATTTCCAGTCCCTGCAGTTGGATGGACGAGCTCTCTACGAGCACATAGCCCACATGGCCGTCAACGAGTGGCAACTCCAAGGGGATGTCGCTTTGGTGGTCGGTGCCACCTATCCGAGCGAATTGGCGCGCGTGCGATCCATCGTTGGCGATATGCCTTTGCTCGTGCCGGGTATTGGGGCTCAGGGGGGCGATATCGCCGCCACTGTCGAAGCCGGTTGTGACTCACAGGGCTACGGCATGATGATCAATGCATCACGGTCCATTTTGTATGCCTCTGATCAGCCCGACTTCGCCCAAGCCGCCCGCAAGGTGGCCATCGAAACGAGAGACGAGATCAACCAAGCACGGTCGAAATACGCCTCTCAGAGTTGAGACCGAGAAGAGAACCGAAAACTAGCGAGTCAGGCCGACAGGGCGTGCACGCTGATGATCCCCTCTGCCGAACGAAGATCGGCGAGGACGCTTTCGGGAACCGGACCCGAGGGAGCAATGACCATCAAGGCCGAACCGGGAACTGCACTGCGACCAACATCCATGTCGTTGATATTGACCCCGGCGTTACCAAGCATTGTGCCGACTAATCCGATCACACCCGGTCGATCGTCATTGCGAACCACCAGCATATTTTCCGCGGGTGGAACATCAGTGGAGTGATCCTCGATCATGACCAGTCGCGGTTCGCCGCGATGTCCAGCCAAAGTGGCAGCGATATTGTGGCCGTCACCGCGCAAGGTAATGAGATTGACAAACTCGCGCGATTCTCGAGAAGAAATCTCGCGCACGTCAACACCGGCATCTTTCGCCAATTGAGGTGCATTCACATACGACACCGGCTCATCGCTGATGGAGGAAAAGAAACCCTTCAATGCCGCCAAAGTGAGAATGCGATTGTCGTACTGTCCAATTTCACCTTCAGTGATGACTTCCAATTGCTTGGGCAGATAACCCACTAATGACGCGAAGAGTCGACCCAGTCGCTCGGCCAAGGGCAGATAGGGACGCAAAGTTTCATTGGCTTCAGCCGCTGAGACGTTCACGGCAAACGGGACGAAGTCTCCCGCTAGAGCCAGTTTGACCATTTCGGCAATGGTGTCCCCCGCTTTGTCCTGTGCTTCGCGGGTACTTGCCCCCAAGTGCGGTGTGACCACGATGTTGTCCAAGCCGAAAAGAGGCGACTGAGTGCACGGCTCGACATCGAAGACGTCCAATGCCGCTCCAGCAATCTGGCCCGTGGATACCGCTTCTGCAAGTGCCTCTTCATCCACGATGCCGCCGCGAGCCACATTGATCACTCGCAGATGAGGTCGTGCCCGAGCAAAAACCTCGCGCCCGATGATGCCCTTGGTCTCTTTGGTCTTGGGTAAATGCACGGTCATGAAATCACTTTGGGCGACGACGTCTTCGAGACTCAATAACTCGACGCCCATCTGACGAGCGCGATCTTCGGCAACGAAGGGGTCATATGAGATCAATCGCATACCAAACGCTTGAGCTCGTTGGGCAACTAACTTGCCAATCCGTCCGAGCCCGATGATGCCCAAGGTCTTATCGGCCAGTTCAACACCCTCCCAGCGACTGCGCTCCCAGCGTCCAGCCTTCAATGCGGCATGAGCCTGAGGAACATTACGGGCCGAGGCCAAAAGCAAGGCCATAGTGTGTTCCGCAGCCGAGACGATGTTGCTTTGAGGGGCGTTGACCACCATCACACCGCGATGTGTAGCCGCTTCGACATCGACATTGTCCAAACCAATACCGGCCCGACCGACAACCACGAGGTCCTTGGCGGTTTGTAAGACCTCGGCGGTGACCTGGGTGGCCGAGCGGATGATGAGCGCTTGAGCTCCCACCAGGGCCGGAACCAAAGTCTCAGGAGTGAGATCGAGGCGCACATCGACGGTGTGACCTGCTGCGCGCAGGACCTCGAGACCGCCTTCAGCAATTTCTTCAGAGACCAGGATTCGTGCCATATCTCCCATCATGTTGGTCGGTCGAGACTCCCGCGCGCGAATGAAACAAAAAATCAAGCCTCTCCATGGTCTCATGTCACTCGCCGTTGTCGATCCAACCGAGAAGTAGGATCGGGCCGTGACGGAGAGAGCAGCGGCCCTGGATCGCATTTCCATCCGTCTTGCCCACTCGCTGGACGATATGGGCCACCTGTTGAACGTCGCCGAAAGTGTGTGGGGTCCGCCCGCTGGATCCATGGTCAGTCCGGACTTCTTGATGGCTCTGTCCCATACCGGTGGCTATGTCGCAGTAGCTGAACTTTCTGGTTCCGATTCGATCACCACCATCGGGGCCTCCTTCGGCTTCTTGGCCCGGCATCGGG
>JBEIGJ010000072.1:0-9793 GCA_040381935.1 Acidimicrobiaceae bacterium
CCCGGTTTGGCAACGACTACGCGATAAGGCCGCTTCACAAGATCCAAACCTTACGCCCTGGCAGGCGACACCACATAGTCCGCGGTCGCTCGACGCAGTCCGCGGTCGCTCGACATAGTCCGCGGTCGCTCGACACATTTTCCCAGCACCTCGTGGTTCGAGTCCCGAACCACCGGAATCACCCGGCAGACTGAACGAGTGCGTCAACCAGAATTTCGCTCCCCGGCCGCCCGCGCAGTGGCTCCTGTCGTGGCCGGATTGGCTTTTTTCGGCTTACTGAGTCTTGTCCTGTGGGGTATTGCCGCTGTCATGTCGGGGGAGCAGTCGCAATCTACGACTTTCACCCCGGACCGCTTACAGGTCGGCAATATTCAACGTTGGTCGGAGTCCATCGATCGGGATGGACCGGTCCTCTTTCCCGGTTTGGGCACTCTCTCGGGGGAGCGCACCCTGGTTCTCCACCACACCGGAACCAATCCCGAACGAGGCTGGGCTCTCTACTATGCCCATCCGGCCGACCGCCCACCCACGTGCGCTGTCGAACAGATCGTTGCCACCGACACCTTCATCGATTGCCAAGGCCGAACCATAGCGGTGACCGACCTTGCGCCTCCCGGTAATGGCGAGTACCCAATCATCGAAGATCGCACCATGCTTTTCATCGATCTCGGTGAACGACCCTTCGAGACCACAACTGTCCCTCAATGACCTTCAGCCCGAAGTATCCCGACGGGACATAGTTCTCACCGATCAGCGACAATCTTTCTGAGAGTTGGGGGCCAGACCTGAGGAAACCACTCCCCCGATAACGGTTGCCCCGCGCGCCGTTGGCCCCGGTCGCCGAGCACTGCCGCATCCATATCGGGTGAGGTCACCCAGGCTCTCGGTGCATAGACCATGTCATCACCGAGCACCCGCCAACTGAAAACTCGACGACGCTGGGTGCCGCTCACACCAGGTGCCCCGTGAATGGTCAACATATGAAACGCAATGGCATCTCCCGGTTCGAGGTCCCAGGCCAAAACGTGGGGTCGTTGTGCAGTAGGTCCCCGCAATTGGGCTTCCAAATCCGGCATCTCTTCCAAGGAACCTTCAGGAAACCACCGCGCCTGATGATCCAAGAATGATCGCGGCATTCGCCATGGACCTAAGTGACTGCCAGCAATGAGTTCGAGACACGTCTCCCGGGGAACGGGATCAACCGGGATCCAGAAACTCACATTTTGTCGACCTTCCACGTCGTAATAGGGCTGATCTTGATGCCATGGCGTGCGTTGTCGAGTACCGGGTTCTTTCACCAAAACGTGATCGTGATAATGAACCACAGAAGCGGACTGCATCAATTCGCTGGCGATTCGCGCCAAGGATGATCCGGTGACGAATAACGCAAACTCGTCGACATCGCGCCAACGACAAAAGTCCTCGATGAAAAATCCTGGATCGTCAGCACTACTAGCAACTTTGGCCCGATCGCTGGGATGCCGTACCACTGAGTCGATGCCACGTTGTAAAAGGGCTATCTCCTCAGCAGACACCACATTTCGGAGTACCACTGCTCCGTCGCGCTGGTAGTCATCAACGACACTCATCGTTCTATTCTGCTTGAGTCATGTATTGCTTGCGACGCTTCCTGATTGAACACTTCACCCATGGCTCGTGACCTGCCGGCCTCCAAGATGTATACCCCCATCATGGGAACCTTGGCCTATGTCGTTGACGAGAGCCATGACCACGTTTTGCTGGTCCACCGCATCGCAAGACCCGATGATCAACATCTCGGAAAGTGGAATGGTCTCGGTGGCAAAGTCGAAGCTCATGAAGATCTGGCAGCCAGTGTGCGACGGGAAATCAACGAAGAGGCTGGCCTGCAGGTCACAGATATGACATTGCGTGGGACCATCTCCTGGCCCGGCTTTGGACCACAAGGACAGGACTGGTTCAGTCTCGTCTTTTTGGTGACGGGCTGGACGGGAACGCCGATCTCATCCAATCCTGAAGGAGATGTGGTTTGGGTTCCCATCGCACGGGTCCTCGACGCTTGCAGTCCCGATGGCCAAACCAGGCAGCGCGCTGATCTTCCCATGTGGGAAGGTGACCGCTATTTCGTTCCGCTGGTTTTCGATAAAGATCAGCGCGTTTTCCACGGCGTGATGCCCTACGAGCACGGGCAACCGACATCGTGGACCTATGAGCGTTGGTGATCCACTTCAGGGTCCTAGCCAGCTATTGCCGATGCCGAGGCACCCATCAGGCTTTCGGAATGCCGCTGTTTTCCTCTTCCATAAGACGCACCCAAATACAAAACTGTCCTGGAGGACCATCGGGACTTGCGCCCCATCGCGCATCCCAACGTTCGCCAGGAAGCACGCCGCGGACGCGCACATTGTTTTGCTGCCGACGGTGTGCCGAGCGCAGATCGCTGGCAATTTGCGATGCTGTTTTGGCGGTGTACAGACGATGAACTCGAACCCACGTGGCATGCTGTCGCGCCGACTCGAGCGCCATCACCCAAAAGGACCGACGTTGCCAGTTGTTCGAATCCGGTGGGTCTTCTGGGGTCACACCACGATCGGATATTCCCTGATTCATTGATCCCGCCTCGGGTTGATCATCTACCGTTTCATTCATCTTCATCGGGTGAGTGACACTTGATGTCATCACGGGTTCTCCCTCTCGTTGACAAATGTTCAGCCGCACAGGGTGCAACTGACGTGTCAAGTGTTATGCAAGGGAGTCGGAAAGTTCCGGATGAGCAGGTCAAATACCACTAATGGTGTAAAAGAAAACTCATAAGTGCTGGTCATTGCTTTTCATGTATGCCATTACTAAAGAACGCCGCTGGGCCCAATGCGCTCAAGGTGCGTAGTGACACTCTTAGCAACTATCCGCCTGAATCTGCCTCTGAGCAGGGATAAGTCGGGCCGGACAACAACGACTTTCGACTGTCACTCATGAGTGTTGAAGGTACTTGGCTTCGATGGTGTCGACCCACTGCGAGACGATGTCATTCATTTCATCTGGCTCTACCACACATGATGGTTCACCACATCGCACCAAAAGTCGAGCCAACCACTGGCGACTGGCAACAGTGACCCACACAAACATCGACCCATCGTCATTGGGTAGATGCGCATGGGTCATCACTCGGTCCAATACCCATTCATTTCCCGGGGCGAGATACAGCACTGATTCGGTAATGTCGCCGCGAAAATTCCAACCGCGGAAAACAACATGGCGCGTCGCGAAAGTTTTCCCTGTCTCTTCGAACTCCACGATCTGGTCGATGCGAAATGTGCGCTCGCGATCTCCAGAAACATGATCGTCGGCCATGAGATACGCCTCACCGCGTTCAAAAAATACGTGGAGTGGGTCGAGTATCCGTCGACTCACATCGCCTTCCGCATTCACATATGTGATTTCAATCTGGCGCGATCGTTCGACGACCGAACGGATTTCAGACAAGAACGGTGCATCTTCCAGCCGTACCTTGATGGGCAAACCACCAAGAGCGTCTTCTAACTTGGCGCGCAATCCGAGAGTGGCCTGATCATGAATGTTTCTCTCACCAGCAGCCGCCTCCAAACTGGCCAGAGCCAAGGCAACGGCCGTTGCCTGTCGCGGTGTGAGCTTTACCGATCGCGTCATCAGGTGCCGAGATTTGAGATTCTTCGTCTCAGATCCATCTTTAAAAAAACTTATTGGAGAATGCACCAACACCATGCCATCGGCAACCGAGAAATCGAATAAGACATCGTGCGTATAAGGAGGAACGCCACACATCGAAGCGAACTCGAGGTCTTTCATCAGCTGTTGGGCACCGATACCGAGGATTTGGGCCAAGTCCTGCACGGGGATCGAACCGTGAAGACGAAGCCAGGGAATGATCGACAAAAGGCGTTGAAGGCGCTCTCCCAGGGGTCGCGGTCCCGGTTTGGCTGCCGGTTCAGTCGGGCGATCGGGAACGGTCGGAATCTGACGCGAGGTATCTCTGACCGCTCGCATCCAGTTCAGAAAATCTTCTCGCAGCCATTGAGGACTCTCCACCATCGCATGGGGACCAAAACCAAGAAGCCAACCGCGAAACCGAGCCGGATCATCGATCCGCACCGTGACTCGAAGGCGACCGTGGCCAATGGGTTCGATATCCAAGACCCGGTGGTCCAACCACGGCAGCGCAGCATCATTGTCTTCGATGATGACGATTGCTTCCCCGTCTTCACCAAGGGCGTTATGCACCAGTCGACGAATATCTACGATTTCGCTTGGAGGTTCGGGGGCCGCAGGCTCGAGATCGAGGATGTCGTACTCGGGAGCGATGCGCGCGCACGGCAACGCGGCCCAGCGTTGCTCACTGCGGAGGAAACCGATGAGATACCACGTTCCCTTGTCGAAAAGAAGGCGATTGGGTTCGACAATCAGGTCTTGGTCTTTGCACTTGATTTCCAAAACCTGATGACGCTGCGCCATTTCGGTGAGTCGAACCACAATCAGCGGTACCTGCACCTGGAAATCGAAACCAATCCTCCGCGGCAACATCCCCTCTAACTTCATCAGCGCCTCGGAGGCTTCGGGAACCGAGTAATGAATAGAAGCCAAGGCCAAATTCAAGACATCCATTTCGTCTTCGGTGAGATCCAACTCCGGAACCGCCATATCCTCCTCGGCAATCCAGTACCTGGTCTGTCCCGCTTCATCCCCGTGGGCCTGATCCTGACGAACTCGAATTCCCAAATCGCGCACAATCGTTCGCTTATCGGAGGCAAACAATTGCCGCTGGGCATCCTCTGATTGCGGATACGGCGTCATCCCGCGAGCCATTTCAGCCACAATTTGCTCTCGGGTCATGGGGATATGAGCCCGATGAAGAAGAGTAAAAAGATTCAACACCCGCTCCAGCGGGTCGACTCGCTTGCGATGATTGCGATTCACCTGATTGGTTTCCCCCACGCATTCATTGTGCCGGAAAATCACCGGCGACTACCGACTTTCAACCCCGCTTACCCCGCAGATGTCGTCCGATATAGGCCACGACGACCTGACGAGTTTCATCATCGAAGAACAAATGCACACGATAGAGGCGAGTCCCTTTTCCATTGCGAATATGAGCGACGGCGTATTCGATTCGCCCTCTCCAGGAAAATGCGTATTCTGATCCATATTTGAATTCTGCGGTGTCGGAAATTCCCGCAGCGAAATCCAGACCAATACCGCGACACGAAATCTTCAGTGATGCACGATTAATTTGACCAGTCTGCCAATCACCCGCCACCACGTTGAGACGAACCAAGTCCTGCAGAAGACGGTTGGCATCGATGCCATCGAGTGATGCGGCAGTCTCCAAAGACCGCGGATGGAAGGTGAGATTTTCACACAGTTCCTGTGCCTGTTTGACCGCATCAAGTGCATTGGTCGCAACGAGGCCCGCTGGCTGTCGGCCCATCAAAAGGGCTAACTCGGTGTTTTGCAAGATGAGCTGATCCACGATCCGATCACCCTGATCCAGAAGTGTCTGCTTTTCTGCAATCAGGCGGTCGGCTTCAGCCATGGCTTCTTCTAATTGATCGATCCTTTCCATCGCTTCTTGCCATCCGTCGAGAGCGGACCGGTAGTCCGTCCAAGGGACATTTTCGGGATCAGCGGTGAGATCGGAACTTTCCTGGGCCAAAGTCGCCGACGAGTCCCCGATATTTGCTCGCTCCTCGAAACGGGAACGACGAAAGAGAGGTGGGCGCAGTGGCGCCAAGGAGTCCGCAGCGGTCTCGGTAATCAGAGGTATGCATTGGCGACGAACGTCATCACCGCCGGTCGTTGTCAGACCGGCGCCATTCCAGGTTCGGTGGGTCAGATCTGGCCAAACAACGGTTAATCCCCGAGGAACCAAGAGATCAGCACCATGAAAGGAGTTGAATTCGTTACGCGCTGCGTCACCTTCGAAGAGGTACACGTGGGCAAGTCCACTCAGAGTCAGAGGCAGTCGATCTGCCCCGAAGATGGATGAGGTCTTGGCCTGGATCGTCTCGATCACTACCGGGAGAGTTCTGCTCGGTGCTTCGCAAAAAGCGGCAACATCCTGAGCCCCTGCGCCATCAATGATGCGAATGCTGTGATCAACCACGCGACGACCGGCATCAAAAAAGGGACAGGCGGTCACCAACTGTCGTACCAAAGCCCGCACCGCCACAACTGAGACCGACTCGGGGCGCGGCGACACCCGAACACCCCCAGGTACGACCGAAAGTCGGGCCTCGAAAATGGTGGTATCGGCCCGAGAGCTCAAGGTGAGAACCGTCGTCAGCACGTCTCCTTGACCAATGGTGTGACCGATGGTGTAGCGCCACCAGTAGTCCCGACGGTTGGGATCTTGGTGGCGATGGTCGGGTTCATGATCATCGAGTCGTACCGAGACCCCCGGGCCTCTTTCGGCAAAGGGATACTCGGCTTCCACCCAGGACTCGATCTCGTCACGGGCCCGATTCCGATCCTTGGCCGTCCAGTCGCGTCCCTCGAGACGGGAACTAAAGGCGGCCCTCATCGCCCCAGTCTTACGGATTGGTTATCGGCCTGCTCCCACGGGACACTGAAATGTCCCCAACCCCGCAAAGAGTGGCAAATCCCGACCTGAATTACGAGCCCTTCCACCCGTAATCCCCCAGCGCACCGTAGAATTGGTCCTCGATAGAGCAGGAGAAGCGCTCATGGATATTGGAAATAGCGCAGAAACCGGCTTTGCCGATCTCGGTCTGCGACCGGAAATTCTCAAAGCCCTGACGGATTTGGGATACGAAGAACCCACCCCGATTCAGCGAGAGGCCATTCCTCACCTGATCAGCGGGAAAGACCTCCTCGGACAGGCCGCCACCGGAACCGGTAAGACAGCAGCGTTCGCTCTGCCCATCTTGCAAACACTCAGCTCATCGGGTGACAGTGTCGTGACTGAAGCCCTGGTTTTGGTTCCCACCCGGGAATTGGCCATGCAGGTCTCAGAAGCCATCTACAAATACGGCCACGATCTGCGAACCAGATGTGTGCCGATTTACGGTGGTCAGCCGATTGGTCGCCAGATCGATGCCCTCCGACGAGGCACCCACGTCGTTGTCGCCACTCCAGGGCGCGCTTTGGACCACATCCGCAAGGGAACGCTGAAACTCGACTCCATCAAAATGGTGGTGCTGGATGAAGCCGACGAGATGCTCGATATGGGTTTTGCCGAGGACCTGGAAGCAATTTTGGAATCAACGCCGGCAACCCGTCAGACCGTGCTTTTTTCGGCCACGATGCCCCCGCGCATCGATGCCATCGCCAAACGCCACCAGCGAAATCCCATTCGCGTCACAATTCAGAAGTCGTCGACTCAATCAGGAACATCAGCCCTGGTTAAGCAGTCGGCCTATCTCGTTCCCCGCCATGTCAAAGCCGCGGCCTTGGGTCGAATTCTCGATATCGAGGCGCCCGAAGCAGCCATAGTTTTCTGCCGTACCCGGGGCGAAGTCGATCAACTCACCGAAACCCTCAATGGCCGTGGTTATCGCGCCGAGGCCCTTCACGGTGGAATGGACCAAGAACAACGAGATCGCGTGATGGGTCGAGTGCGATCCGGAACGGCCGAACTACTGATTGCCACCGATGTGGCAGCCCGTGGTCTTGACATCGATCACCTCACTCACGTGGTGAACTACGACGTGCCCTCAGCGCCAGAGTCGTACGTTCACCGCATCGGACGCGTGGGACGCGCCGGTCGCGAGGGAGTGGCCATCACCTTGGCCGAGCCACGCGAACAGCGCATGTTGCAGAACATCGAACGACTGACCAAACAGACCATTCCCTTTGCCAAGGTCCCTTCGGTCGAGGCTCTGCGCGCCCGGCAAATGGAAATGACCACCACTACCTTGCGGGAAACGATGGGCTCGACCGATCTCGGTCGGTTCGATCAGGTCATCGAGGAATTGTCGAAAGATTTTGCGGTCGAGCAGATACTTCGAGCCGCCATCAAACTGGCCCACGACGCTGAACAATCCTCGGTCGACGAGATCGACATTCCAGACCTTTCCCAACCTCGCTCTGGACGTCACGATCGTGATGGTCGAAGCAACCGCGAGAGTCGCGGTGATGGACGCAACAGCCGCGATGCTCGCGGCGACAGTCGCAGTAGCCGCGATACTCGCGGCGACAGTCGCGGTAGTCGCGAGAGCCACGGTGACCGCGGTGGACGAGAAAACCGGTTCGATCGGGATCGACCCGGTCGCCGCGCCTTCGGAGCCGACCGCGATGGCCGTCCCGAACGGGGTCGCCCCAGCCGAAATGGGCCAGTGATGTCCAAGCTCTACGTCGGTCTTGGACGTAAAGCCGGCATCCGACCCCAAGATCTGGTGGGCGCTATCGCCAACGAAAGCGGTATCTCCGGAAGGGAAATCGGCGATATCAAAGTCTCTGATCAATTCTCCATCGTTGAAGTTCCGGGCGACGAGGTGGACGGTATCTTGCGCTCAATGAAGAACGTCAGTATCCGCGGCAAGAAGGCGACCATCCGTCGTTATCGGGACGAGAACTGAGCGGCTGAGGCAGTGTCGACGCCCGACGAGCCAAAGCCCGAGTCCGTCTCGGTGACTGATTTTCGCTACGTCTTGTTCACCAGTTATCGCAAATCCGGCGAGGCCATAGCCACTCCGGTGTGGATTGCCGAACTCGATAGCGATGGATCAAGTGCCCGCCGGGCGGGATTCACAATCGCTGCCGACTCCGGAAAGGCCAAACGCCTCAAGCACACAGCACGGGTCACTTTGCAAGGCTGTGATGTGCGTGGACGCCCCCTGCCCGGCGCGACCATCATCTCGGCCACCGCCCATCTCGTCCATGGTCCCGACTGTGGACCGGTGAACCAGGCCATCAAGTCCAAGTACGGCTTACAGTTTCAATTGGTGAATTTGGCCTCGGGACTATCGGCCCGTATTAAACGCCGACCCAATCCCGATACTGGCGTCATCGTCACCTTCTGACCGCCTGGCCAAGCATCGCCGCGCCGGTATCGGAAAGGCTCTTGATTTCCGGCCTTTTTAACTTTTTGTGTGTCTTTGAAGTGAATTTTTCCTGAACGACTACTGTCGGGTCATCGGCCTAATTCTCGGCCGAAACGAGGGAGGAAATATGAAAAGGATGCGAGGGCGTGCATACGTCTCGATGGCCATGGCCACAGTGATCAGCCTTGGCCTAGCGGCTTGCGGCGGTGATGACTCATCGACGGATAGCAGTACACCGCCGGCCACCAGTGGTGAAACAACCGACAGCACCGATGGGGCCAGTACTGACCGCTTCGAAATGGTGAACTTCACTCCATGGAGTGATGACACCCCGGTCATCGACTGTCTACCCGACGAAGGCCCACTCAAGGCCGCCTGGGTCTATGTCGGACCGATCAACGATGGCGGATGGACCCAAGCCCACAACGAAGCGCGCGAAGCGGTCCAGGAGTATTTCGGTGATCGCATTGAAACCACCTACAAAGAAAACGTGCCAGAAGGTCCACAGGTTCTTCAGACCGTCGAGGATCTCATTGCCGATGGCAACACGGTGATCTTTGGAACCTCTTTCGGATTCCAGGATTCATTCGCCCAGGCTGCTGAAAAGTATCCCGATGTCTGTTTCGAATTCGCTACCGGATTCCTCGAAGGACCAAACCTGTCACAGTTCTACGGTTCGGCTGAGGACACCGACTATCTGACCGGAATGGCCGCCGGCGCTGCCTCGAAAAATGGTCGCTTGGGCCTCTTGGCTGCTTTCCCGATTCCCGAAGTGGTCC
>JBEIGJ010000073.1:0-9766 GCA_040381935.1 Acidimicrobiaceae bacterium
AAAGCGTGAGACAACGTTATTGTCCTCTCGTTGACGAGATCCGTAGACCGTCGACAACGCCAATGCAGTGAACTCGATGTCATGATCCTGGCGATAGAGCTCGAGTAATTCGATGATGGCAATGGCAACTACTCCAGCCACACCCACCGGCTGACGTTGACGATCCTCTTTGACCGGAAGATCACGCGCCGCCAGTTCTCCGTACAGCAGGCCTGCCGGAATCGTGACCACAACCTTGCCCACTTTGGCCTGACGGGCGGCTTCCAAAGTCGACGCAACCAAGGCAAAGGACTTCACCGCTCCCGCTAAATCACATGTTGTCGGAGTCAGCGCACTGACGACGTACATCACCTCAGGTCGTCGTAGCCGAACTACATCGATGAACTCAGGAATAGCAGCATCCAAGGTATGGATCCGTAAATTTCCGTCCTGAGCGACGGCGCGAGCAGCAGCCAAATTCGCAAGTGATCCAGTTGAAAGGTCGTCGACGACGTCCACGCGCACATCGTCAGAGAGCAAGCGATCCACCACGTGCGAACCGACGAAGCCAGCCCCACCGATGACCATGGTCGAAGTCGGTGTCGACGACATCATCTCACCGGCCAAAAACGTGGTCTTTATTCGTAAGGGGGTGCAGGAACCCGCGCATGCTCCAGTGTGGCACCATCGGGTACCAACCCCTGGGCTCCAATCACGCAATCGACAATGACCGCATCGGACCCTACGGCTCCCATCACGATGGAATCCCGGATTCTGGCCCCGGCACCGATCAGGGCCCCCGGCAGAATGACCGAATCGACCAGACTGGCCCGAGCATCCACCCGGGCGCCCGGTGAGATGACGCTGTGGTGCACATCGGCGCTGGGATCGACTACTGCTCCGGCAGCCACCATGGGCACCGTGAATGAGCGACGTCCATCGATGAGGTCCAAATTGGCCTGCCGAAAAGTCTCCGGGCGACCAGTATCGATCCAGTAATCGGTCGTTGGCCAGGCAAAGAGCGCACCATCGGCAACAACGGCGGGGAATGTCTCCCGTTCTATCGACACCTTGCGTCCCGTGGGGATGCGTTGCAACATGGAGGGCTCGAACACGTAGGTACCAGCATTGATCAAATTGCTCGGTGCCTCGCCGGGTGCGGGCTTTTCCACAAATCTCTCTACTCGTCCATCGGAGTCGATCGCTACGACGCCATAGGCCGAAGGATCCTCAACTGGTGTCAAATGAATTGTTGCCTCTGCTCCAGCGGCGCGATGTCGAACAACGAGTTCAGCAACATCCAGATCGGTGATGATGTCGCCATTGACCACGATGAATGTTTCACGAATTCCAGCGTGTTCGGCCGCAAAGCGAATCGCACCACCGGTATCGAGAGGCTCAGGTTCGACGGCGTAATGCAAGCGCACTCCAGCGCATCGGCCATCAGGAAACGCCTCCATGAAGGGTTCTGGTCGAAAGCCAAGTCCGAGTACGACCTCATCGACACCTGCTCGATCCAGCATCGACACCAGGTTCTCCACAATTGTCCGATGACCCACCGTGAGCATGGGCTTGGGCGTCGTCAGAGTCAGCGGTCGGAGTCGGGTTCCAAAGCCCCCGACCAATACCACCGCTCGCATCAGCCGGCAGTTGTCGTCGGAGCGTCCGTCGTTGCGCTATCGGGTTCAGATCCCGATGGTGCAGGCCCACTCGTGGCCAACGTTGTGGTCGGTTGACCCGTCGTACCACTATCAGCTGCGCCCAAAGTCGGCAGATCCTTGGCCGAAGGCGGCAAACCCGGACGTACTCCCGCTGGAGCAAACACAATGGTGAATGCCATGGCATCTTGTTTCAGACGAATATCACCAAAGTTGGTGATATAGGTGGCGAAATCATCGGGAGTGTTGTACGCCTCATAGGCGTAGACCACCACCTGACCATCGACTTCTTTGCCATCTTCGTCAGTGCACTTGGTGACACCCTCTTCGTAGACCCCTCCACCCTGGTCCGCAGGCATGGTCAACTTCGAGTCGGTCAACTTGACTCCATATACATCGAGAAAGACTTTGAGTCGAGCATTGCGACCAGTGGCTGCCGATGTGTACGGATGCCAGTGCATGACGCCATCGTCATGGCTATGAATGCCAGTACGACGGAACTCTTCATTGGCCAAGAATCCAGCACTATCGATCTCTTCTTTATTGCCCTGTAGATCGGGCAACCATTCGTCACAGACGTAAAAACCGTAGGAGGCGTGCCAGTGATCTTCCACGGTAGGCGCCACATTGCGATCAGGAATCGAAGCCCGGGAATATACGATCAGGGCTAAACCGAGCAGTGAGACGCCGACAACGAGTGCTGGGAAAAGCGTGCCTCCCTGAAAACGAACTTTGCGACCTTTGCCCTTCTGCGCGAGACGGGCGACTTTTTTGGCTGACGATGCTTTACCCACGAACATGGAAGGATACTCGCCCTACCCCCCGAAAAGCCGGTCAGATACCGCCGAGACCGACAACGATGTCCGCGTATTGGCGGGCCACTGCCGTCGGCGAGGCCTCGCTTTCGACGAAGGAACGGGCATTTTGCCCCATTGTTCGCAGGGAATCTCGATCGGAAACCAGAACGGACAACGCATCAATGAAAGACGACACCTGATCGGGTTCGACCACCAACCCACATTGCCCACTCGTCACCAGCCGCGGTATTTCGGTGCCAGCGTCAACCGCCGCCAGAATCGGACGCCCAGCAGCCATGATCGAATACACCTTGGAGGGCACGCTAATTCGGCCCAAACCGCGCCTGAGAGGGACAACGTGCAGGTCGCCGGTGGCCAACACTTCGGCCAATCGTTCCCCGGGTTGGAAATCTCCGAAAATCACATTGGGCAGCCCTGCGGCCTTCTCGCGCAAACTCTGGCGCGCCGAACCTTGGCCATTGATCACAAAGACCAGATCCGGCCGGGCCTTAGCTGCGGAAATCATCAGATCAAGTGATTGCGAAAAGCCAACATTTCCGGCGTACATCACCACCAATTGATCACCAATACCCAGTTCGCGTCGGTAGGCAGTCAGTCGATCCTTTGGCCGCACTTGATCGGTGTCGACGAAATTCGGGATCACCACTACTCGCGATTGCAAACGAGCGGGGAGTTTGGCAGCAACGTTGTCTCGCAAGTCCCGGGAAAGAACAGTGATGACTCGTGCCGAACGATAGGTCAACTTTTCCAAAATCTGGGCGGCAGTGATCACCGCCCGATGAGTGATGGCCCCGGTTTCAATTGCTGCGTCAGGAAAAACATCTTGCACATTGAAGATCAACGGCGCTCGCCGCACGAGTGCAACGCATTTCGCCGCCAACCCCAGCGTCAACGGTGGGGACATGGCAAGTACTGCATCAAATTTCTGGCGTGGCGCAACTCGCACACCACCGACAATGCACGCCGCAGAAAAGACGACGAAACCCAATGCTCGTCGCCACAGATTCGACTTGTCCGATCCGCCGCGCGGATCGAGCCGGACAATTGAGCCCCATGTGGTCACTTCAGTGCGATGACGCCACGTCACATGACGCCACTGGTCATCCACTCGATGTTGGGAATACCACGGAAGTGCAGTCACGACATGAATTTCACATCCCAATGCCGCCAATTCATGAACAATGCGTGTCATCACTACGCCCGTGGGTGAGACATCTGGTTCGAAATGAGGACAGATCACCAAAAGGCGACGGGGCCCTGCTGCTTGCGAGCGAGGGTTATTCATTTCGGTGGCGCTCATTCCGCCACGAGACGATAGGCGGCAGCCAGAGCGGCGCCCGATTCTTCGGCAGTGAACCGCTGTAATCGATACCGCGCCTTCTGCAGCAATTCATCGCCACGGGAGCGAACGTCATCCAATACTTCGGCCCAAGCGTCAACCTCGAGGGGCACAACCACGCCAGCATCTCCAACGACTTCTGGCAAGCAGGCGCGGTCACTAGTGATCACCGGTGTCCCAAGTGCCATGGCCTCGATAACTGGGGCACCGAATCCTTCGTACTCGCTTGGAAAAACCATGGCCTCGGCCATCGCTATCAGACCATCTCGATCGGCAGTGGACACCCGGCCCAACTTGATGACGTGTTGCCGCAATGGCTCCTTGTCGAGACGTCGACACACCTCATTTTCAGCCAGACCAGCGCCACCGATCAATACCAATGTCACTCCCTGGCTGATCCAGTAGCGCTCCATCACATCGAAGAGGAACTGATGACCTTTGTGGGGATGGGTAACTGCCGGCAACACGACAAGTGGCCCGGTTCCCAATCCGTACTTGGATCGCAATCTGTCGCTATCGGTGGCGTGGGCCCCGAGAGTCGCTTCCACACCGTGGGGTACGACGACAACTCTCTCGACATCGATGCCGTAGGCGGCAACGACCGAAGCTTGTACGAAAGCGCTGGGGACGGCTATCAGAGTGGCCCGTTGTGCCGAGCGCGGCATGACCCACCGTAAGTAGGCCAAACGCGATGCCCGAAAATACTGTGGGTATTCCAGGTACTGCAGATCATGAATAGTCAAAAGGGTCGGTGAACGGTGCACTTCAGGCACTGTCCCGCCACCATGATGAACCAGACTTGAACGACGAGTTCGCCGATACAGCCACGTTGATTCCGACCATATCCGGCGCAGTCGCGATGTGGAGTCATGTCGAAGTTCAGTGATCACATACCGACTAGCGAGTTCGGGGTGAGCTGCGACAAAACCACGGGGTGAAAAAATCTCGAGATCGAAGATGTTCTCAGGTAAACCCAACAATTGCCGGCAGAGATACTCCTCACTTCCCCCGACCTGGCCGGGACGACACCAGGTCATGTTCACTGATACTGCCGGTTTAGTCATCCCAATGCCTCGCGATATGCGGCCACCGTCATTCGAGCGGTGTCCGACCACTGGTGGCGCGCCGCTCGGCGCAGTCCCCACTTCGACAGCTCCTCTCGATGGGCAAGGGCCTCAGTGATACCGCGAGCGATATCTTCGACACTGAAAGGGTTGACCAAGACAGCAGCACCACCGGCTACTTCCTCGGTGGAAGTACCCAGACTCGTCACCACCGGCGTGCCGTAGGACATGGCTTCGAGGACCGGCATGCCAAATCCCTCACGCTCACTTGGATAGCAAAACACCGCCGCCGCCGAATACAGAGCGGGAAGATCGGCATCGGAGACGAAACCGATGAAATGCACGTCGGACCGATCAGGAAGCGCGGTACTGCCCCATCCCTGAGCGCCGGCCACCACCAACGGCACGGGGGACCCGATCGAATCCAAGGCTTCAATCAAACGAGCCAGATTTTTGCGCGGCTCGACGGTCCCCACGAAGAGCAAGTAGTCCTGGGGCAAAGAGTATTTGGAACGGACCTGACTCCGGTCGGTCTCAGTGACATCGGCTGCTTCGACTCCCCAGGGAATGAGACGCAATCGGTCGACTTCGATACCGGCCCGTTCAGCATCGAGCATGGTGGCTGTGGATGGACACAACACCAGGCGGGCACGACGCTTCATCTCGACCAAACTCCGCTCGAAGATTCGCACACCGTGCCGGGTGAATTGGTCGGGCCGATGTCTCCAAGCAACATCGTGCAAAGTAGCCACCATCGGCGCCTTCGAGGCTGGAGGGATCAGTCCCGTGCAATGCACCAAATCGACGGGTCCCGTTGCTCGTTCCACTTTTGGCCATCCGAAACGCAGCCAGCCCTCGTACAACATGAATCCACGGAGAGCAAGCTGGTGCACGGCGATCGGCGGAGCGTACGAAGGTTCTGGCGGGCGCCGGTGACGTCCGGCGACTCCCACCAACTCCACACCCGGCACATCTCCGAGTGCCACCGCGGCCCGGATCGCCGACATGGCCGTCCCGGCTGGAACTCGGTGCCAACACTGCTCTAGGGCATAGGCCACGCGGATAGGTGCTTGCACCTTCCTATCTTGCCGTGGATTGTCCGGGCAACGGTTTCATCTCCCCCCAAAGGCACCCGGCTTTGCTTCCACTCCCGTTCATCCACGCTTGCCAACGGCATACTTGCGGAGTGCCTTTCACCGTTCTTGCGCTCTCCGGCAGTCTCCGTCTCAATTCCTCGAATACCGGTTTGGTCCGCATGGCCGAACGAATAAGCCTCCAGTTGGGCGGTGACATCGCCATCAAATCGGACCCCATCATCGGATCACTGCCTTTCTACAACGCTGACCTCGAAGATCCGGCTCTCACCCCGGACATCGTCCGTATTTGGCGAGAGAGCGTCAGGGCCGCTGATGCCTTGTTCATCGCCTCGCCGGAATACAACTTTGGAACCACAGCAGTTTTGAAAAATGCTGTGGACTGGGCCTCGCGTCCACCGGGTCAACATGTGCTTCGCGGCAAGGTCATCAGTCTCATGAGCAGTTCATCGAGCACTGGGGGCAAAAACACCTTGGAGCACTACACCAATGTGCTCACTCTCCTCGGCAATACCGTGATCACCGAACCCGATGGTGCCTTCGTCAAGGGGGCCGAAAGGATTTCCTCCGATGGCTCGACCACCGATCCCGCGATCGAAGCCGCAGTGCTCGGTCGTCTACAGGCCATCATCGCCGCTCTCAAGGCCTAAGACCTCGACCTCGACCCACGCGCTCAGGAAAAAGACACGGCGTCAGCGGACAGCCCGGGTTCGATATTCATCTGCCACAGTCCCTCACCAGAGGGACTGGTCGTCGACCAGGCGGGATCCACCCCGGATCGCAGGCGAAGACCAGGTGGACCGACAACTTCCCAAATCACCGCCGGACGCGCCCCATGCCAGCGGATAGCGAAAGAGATTTCGTGCCACGGCCCAAGGGCAAGGCCATGGGCTTCGATATTTGCTCCCAATCGATACTCGGGGATCCCGCCGGGGCACAAAGTGACTTCCTGATCATCGGTCCACTGCACGAGACCGCTTTCCAATTGGTCCACCATCCGACTTGGAGAGCCCGAACATGAGGACAACATCTGGGCCAGTGAGCGCTCACGTCGACCCATTGCCCGCTCGATGACCCGTTGCAGATCACGCTGCATGGTGACCGAGTCATCGAAAGCGGATCGCGAGTCTTGTCCCTCACTGCGCGGCAACAGATAGGCCGCGGCGGCCAGTGCCAGAGCCGCATCGGCTGTGACCGTACCGGAGCGTTTGATATTTCGGGCCACCAATTCGACGGCGGACACCACACTTTCCAAGGCCGGCGCATCAAGGCCCATTCGAACCAGATCACGCCACGAAATCAGACTTCTCGTCGCCGACTCGGCATCGCTGAACTCAACTGGTGGATCGAGGGCCAACTGGCACCGTTCAGCAGTCACTCGATCGATGATCGGTACAGCACCGACGACATCGGGCAATACGAAACGGGAGGCCCTTTCGCACATCGCGATCCAACCGCGCACGACATCGGGCCAATCATTGAGCCGGCCGAGATAATCATCGTACTCAACGGTCTCTGAACTCTTCTGCAGTATCGCACGGTCACAGGGCAGGGCAATTCGCACTCGCGTGCGATGGCCAAGCGGAAGTGACAGAAAAGCTTCTTGAGAAGGCAGTGGCAGCCCATCGTCAGGCGATCGTTCAAGAACTCGCGCTGCCCGCGGCGCAACGACCTCTCCCTGTGAAACAGCAAGAGCCACCGCCCGAGCCGAGTCGTTTTCGAACTCGATCACTACCGCAGGTGCCCGCTCTCGACTCGGCGCTACCCACACGCGCTGAATGACATCACCCTGCGGTACGCGCACCCGCGTTTCAACCACTGGCGTTCCTTCCACCACGATCTGGCGAGTCGCCACTTCAGCGCCTGGCACATGCCAGCGATCTTCTGCGGCAATGAACCAACGCCACGGCGCTGAACCATCCAGTGGCACAATGTTTCCACCGGAGTCGACATGTGCCCGCCACGAGTGACCGAGGATTCCGATAAGAGTCCCGGATTCGAGAGAGTTTTCTGGGCTCCTTTTATTCACTCTTCGAACAGTACTCAGTCAACTTCACTCTTCCGCCGTCGCTGCATCAGCAATGACACCGCCTCAACTGCACTCCGTCCCTGATGGCACACAGCCACGACTTGTTCGGTGATGGGCATCTCGACCGCGTGACGTCGGGCCAAGTCGAGAACGGCCGGAGAACTCTTCACTCCTTCGGCCACCATGGTCATCGAAGACGTGATATCGGCAATCGATTCGCCCTGACCCAACCGACGACCCACCATATTGTTTCGGCTCTGCTGCGATGAGCAAGTGGCAATGAGATCACCCATTCCAGCCAATCCAGAGAAGGTGAATCCATCACTTCCCATGGCCATCCCCAGGCGGGTCATTTCCGCTAGCCCACGAGTTATGAGAGTGGCCCGAGTGTTGTCGCCAAAACCCATTCCGGCAGCCATACCCGATGCAATAGCAATGACATTTTTGACCACACCGGATACCTCGCAACCGACGACATCGGGATTGGTGTACACACGCAGAGTCGGGCGATTGAAAATGCGTTGCAATTCGGCGGCAATGACTCCGTCATCGATAGCCACAACTGCGGCAGCAGGTTGGCCTTCCATGATTTCACGTGCCAAGTTCGGCCCGGTCAAGACCGCAACCGGATGTCCCGGAATCTCATCGGCGATGACTTCACTCATTCGCTTCAGAGTGCTGCGCTCCAATCCTTTGGCCAAACTCACCACCGGTACCCAGGGTCGGATAAAGCGCGAGACATCCGCTGCTACTTCTCGGAAACCGTGTGAGGGCACTCCCATCACCACGACATCAGCCGAACTCACCGCAGTCGCAAGATCTCCCGTGATATCGAGATCATCGGGCAAAGTGAAAGAGCTCAAGTAGTCGGGGTTGGATCGAGTTCTCGACATTTGCTCGGCTAAAGCAGGACGGCGAGCCCACAGAATCGTTGACGTATTCGCCGCTGCCAAACTCGCCACGGTCGTTCCCCAGGAACCGGCGCCAATCACTGCCACCTTCATCGACCCTGTCCCCCTTCGACGATCTCGGATCTGAGCGTACCGGTCGCCGTCGGCGAGAGGTGGCCGGAGTCACCTGGTCATAGGCTCGTCATCTGTGGCCTCGCTCTCACGCGCCGTTCTTGTACCGATCCGGTCGTTCAGTGACGCCAAGAGCCGTTTGAGTCCGGTCTTGAACCCGGATCAACGCCGAAGACTGGCAGAAAAATGCGCGGAGCGGGTCCTTCATTTTTGTGGACTGGAACGAACCCAGGTGATCTGTGATGATCCGTACGTCTCACAGTGGGCCCAGAATTTGGGCGTGAGGGTGCTGGCGGTCTCAGCGGTCGGGCTTAATGCGTCGATTCAAGCAGCGCTACCGCTTGTGCTCACCGATTCAGAACCGATTGATGTCGTCATCGTTCATGGAGATTTGGCTTTTCCAGAGGCTCTGGCCAACTTGGATGAATTGGCACCCCTCGAGGCCACTAGTGCCGATCGTGTTTTCATCGTTCCCGATCGCCACCACCTGGGAACCAACGTGCTCGGGGTAGGCGCCCATCTTGTCGACCGTTGGCGGTTCACCTACGGACCAGATTCGTTTCAGCAACATCGGCAGCAGGCCACTACGTTGACCCCCATGGTGCAGATCATCGACCATCCCGATTTGGGCTTCGATATCGATACTCCTGCAGACCTGCACGATGAGCGTGTCCGTTCCCTTATCGCAACTCTTCTCCCTGATTGGACTTCGCATGAGCAATGAACCTGGCCAACCCATCGTCGATGACCACATTGAAATCAA
>JBEIGJ010000074.1:0-9696 GCA_040381935.1 Acidimicrobiaceae bacterium
GCCAAGTCGGAGGGCGATGATGCTCAGTCTTCGGTGAAGAAGCCTCGCGCTAAGGCCAGTGCTGTGGCCATGAAGCCCATGCCGATTCCGAAATCTCCGCCACCGGGTGCAACCTTGCGGGCCAAAGAGCCAGAAAAGACCCGCCCCGACAAGTCCAAGTCACTCAATGACATTTTGCCGTTTTTGCAGTTTGTTGAAAAGTTTCCCGTTGGTTCAGAGGTTTCGGGTCAGGTCGAGAGCTACTCGTCTCATGGGGCCTATATCGAACTGGGTGATGTACGGGGTTATGTACCCCTGCGGCTTCTCGGTAACCCACCCCCGCGTTCGGCGCGTGAAGTCATGACACTCGGGGAGCAGATGTCCTTTGAAGTCGTGGAAATCATTGCCGGTCGCCGGAGTATCAATGTGCGACCCATCGCTGCCGGATCGATTGCCGCGACCAAAGTTGGGGCCAAGAAATCAGCGGTGAAGGAAAGTCCGAAAAAGAAGATTGCAGTGAAGAAAACCCCAGTGAAAAAGACGCAGGTCAAAGAGACGCCAGTCAAGAAAAAGCAGGTCAAGAAGACGGCGACGCCAAAGACGGTGGCAGCGAAAGATTCAGTGCTCAAAAAGACTTCGACGAAGGCTCCCGTGAAAGCTTCGGCCACAAAAGGTGTTGTGGCAAAATCGGCGACCAAAAAAGCGGTGGTAAAGAAGGCTCCAGCGAAAAAGACAGCAGCCAAGAAGGCGCCGGTGAAAAAGACAGCAGCGAAAAAGACACCGGTGAAAAAAGCCAAGTAGGGACTCTGGCCTGTAGGTAGGGCCAGATGACCTGTATTGGTTACGGTAGGTCTGTGCGCATCGCCACTTGGAACGTGAATTCTCTTCGGGCTCGACAAGATCGAGTCGAGGAATGGCTCGCTGATGTCGAGCCGGATGTCGTGTGTCTACAAGAGACGAAAATGGCCGAGGAAGCATTTCCGATCGAGCGTTTCGCCGAACTGGGGTACGACGCAGTGCACCATGGCCAGGGTCAATGGAATGGTGTGGCAATTCTCAGTCGAGTGGGTCTGGATCGGGTGGTCCGCAATTTTGCTGATGGCCAACCCGCAGACCCGGAAGCGAGATTGGTCAGCGCTACCTGCGGGGGAGTGCGCATTTGCAGTGTTTATGTGCCCAATGGCCGTGACCTGGAAAATGATCACTACACCTACAAGTTGGCGTGGATGCGGCGATTGGTTGACCATCTACGAGTAGATGCTGATCCTGACGATGCCGTCATTGTGGCCGGAGATTTCAATATCGCCCCCGACGATCGAGATGTTTACGAGCCTTCGAAATTTGTCGGGGCGACCCACGTCAGTGAGCCAGAGCGTGAAGCGTTGCGTGCAGTGGAGCAGTGGGGACTAGTAGATCTTTTTCGTCATCATCACGATGGTGACGGTCTCTATTCATGGTGGGATTATCGAGCGGGTGCCTTCAACAAGGGTGAGGGACTGCGCATCGACTTGATCTTGGGTTCACAAGCGGTCGTGCGTCGTTCTCGCTGGAGCATCATTGATCGGCAGGCTCGCAAGGGTGAGAAACCGAGTGATCATGCGCCAGTCATCGTGGACCTCGATGACTGATGAAAGGAGCCGGACATTGAGTGATCAAGAAAAGTCGAGAGAAGGATCATTTTGGTCCGATCAGGGAACGTCCCCTTTGGATATCGATGCCAAGAAAGCATTTCAACTACAAGGGCGTCGGATGCTGTCGGATGAAGAGCCACGCCTGCATTTGGCGCAGGCGACGCGCCAAGTGTTGCAACATTCGGTGACTTCGCTTGCTGATGACGCCACGATTGCCCGGGCCGCAGCCTTGATTTCCCAGGCGGCGCAGATTTTGGCATCCGGTCCCCATGGCCGCTCTTACCACGGGACGGCTGAGGGTGCGTTGGGAGGAGCGCCGCATGGCTTCATCAGCTACAGCCCGGTTACTGGTCCGCTGAATGCGCTGGCTTCGACCGCAGTTCTCGATTCGACCGATCGCGAAGTCACCGTTTCGGTGACCTATGGAGCAGCGTATGAGGGTCCCCCAGGCTGCCTGCACGGTGGTCTCATTGCCGCCATCTTCGATGAGGTATTGGGCTTTGCACAGGCCCTGTCGGGTGCTCCCGGTATGACTGGACGTCTCGAAGTCACGTATCGCTCACCAACCCCGCTTCACCAACCGCTGCGAGTGACTGGTCGATTCGACAGTATTCAAGGCCGCAAGATCATGACCTCGGGGGAGATATATGCCGGTGATCGGTTGTGCGCTGAGGCAGTGGGAACCTTTATCACCGTCAGGGCCGACAAGTTCGCTCAACTCAATCTGGAACGGCAGCGTCACGACGCTTCGAGCCACGACTGATCGCATCAAGGATGCGGCTGCCGGCTTTGCCGGCGAGAAAGGGACCCACTCCGGCGATTGCGGCCAGTTCATCTTCGGTTTGCGGTCCCTGGTCGGCAATGCGACGCAGGACATCGTCGGGGCATAGGACCTGAGGCGTGATCTGAGCGGCTCGACCAGCACTATTCCGCCAGCGGTCGAGTTCCTCCCAGACGGGGTCACTGGCCAAGAGTTGGACTCGTCGTTGGCGAAACGCTTTGCTCAGTTCAGGATCGGGAGCGCTAATGGCCGGGCGGATGTTGACACCATCAATGAGCGGACTTCGTTCCCTGGTTCGGCCCCACCGCTGTCGGGCATAGGTGAGTACCAGTCGGTCAGCCGCTCGGGTGAATGCAACATAGGAGAGTCGAATCTCTTCGGCTGATTCGGCTGGGGTGCGAGCCGAGGAGTGGGGTAGGAGACCTTTTTCGCATCCGGCGACGATGACGTGATCCCATTCACGACCTTTGGCGGAGTGGAAGGTCAAGAGCTCGATGGCATCAAGTGCGACATCGGCATCGAAGGGTCGATTGGCACGTACCCACGCTCCGAAGGCGCGGCCATCGCCTCCTCCTTCGGAGAGAAACTCCTCCACAGCCCGCGCCACGCGTCGGTGGAGGTCATATTGGGCATTGTCGGCAGAGTGGTCGCGGGCTAGATCGGAGTGCGGATCACCGAGAACCCCGTCATCGACGGAAGGGGATTCTCCTCTCGCGCCATTCTCCATCGGGGGAACCTTGGTCTGAGCATCTCTGATCCAGACGTCTTTGGCCCACATCGACAACCGTGTGGCACTGGGCAAATCCTCGACTTCGCGTACCACTCGGCGCAGTGGATCGTGGGTCGGCGTGGTCATCAGGCGCGCTGGTAACCCAGCGGCTATGAGAGCATCGCGAATCGGTGGTAACTGAGCATTGGTTCGAGTGAGCACGGCAATCTCCCGCCACGGGCGATGATCTCGGCGTAATGAGGCGGCCAAACTCGCAATCCCCGAAGCTTCGGCTTTTTCGTCTTCGAAGCCGTAGATCTCCACAGCAGGCCCCTCGGGCCGAGCCGAATGAAGATCGGGTAATGGTTCTGCATCATGGCCGAGTGCGATCAAACCAGCATGAACGATTTGCGGAGTACAGCGATAGTTGGTTTTGAGACGAACAACTTCGATGCCGGGGAACTGATTTTCGAGGTTGGAGAGCAGCCGAGAGTCGGCACCATTGAAACCAAAAATGGCCTGCGACGGATCCCCGACCAAGGTGAGATCTTCGCGTCCATCGAGTAACGATGTCAGTAGAGCCACTTGGAGTGGGTTCAGATCCTGGGCTTCGTCGACGTAGAAGTGGCGGAGACGCCAACGCATACTCTCGGCAAAGGCCGGATCTGATGAGCATGCTTCTATGGTCAAAGTCAACAGATCATCGAGGTCGATGACTCCACGTTTGTTTTTGAGCGCATTGATATCGGTCATGACCCGAGCAACATCGGTCGGCGATGCACCAGTGCGGCGATTCGCATAGCGAGCAGCCGAGGCATATTGGCCAGGAGCGAGATGCCGGGCGCGAGCCCAGTCAATTTCGGTAGCGATGGTGTTGATATCCGAGGAGCTGCGCGGTCCGAGGACTTCACCGATGAGGCGACGGCGATCCTGGATCAGAACCGGGTGGCGTCGATTCTGGTCATCCCACCGTTGACGTAGAAGGGAGTAGGCCACGGAGTGGAAGGTGCCGGCCATGACGTTGTCGCGCAATCCGAGACTGCGAAGTCGGCGGCGCAATTCGCCTGCGGCTTGGCGCGTGAAGGTGAGGACCACCACGTGCCGGGGATCGGTGGACTCCGTCAGGCAGCGATAGGCAACCCGACGAGTGAGGACCCCGGTTTTTCCCGATCCCGCCCCGGCAATGATGGCCAAAAGGGGGGCGGTGGAGATCACGGCTCGACGTTGAATCGGGTCGAGACCCAGTAAGAGCTCGTCGGTCTCTGCAGGATCAACCGCTGGGCGATCTGCTTGCGTCGAGGCCTGATCAGCACGGTCGGGGACAGACACGCTCTCATCGTAGGGTTCAACTCGGCACCAGGTTCGGTCACGGGGCGACGAGTAGCAACTAATCTTCGGCTCATGAGTAAACGCTCGGGTTTTTTCGATCCTCCCTTTCCAGAGAAACTGCTTTTTGACTCCGAGGAGGTGGTCATCGATCTCAAACCTCATTGGTGGCATTTCGCACAATCGTTGGCGACGGTGGCGCTGGCCCTCGTGGCGGTGTTATGGGCCATGAGTTGGGATGACAGCAACTTCCTCGAGGATGCAGGCAGCTTGGTCTTTGTGGTGGCCCTCGTCGTGGCTCTTGGGTGGCTCGCAGTGCGCTGGTTGAAATGGCGTTCAACTCATTTCGTCGTGACATCCGATCGTTTGATTTATCGATCGGGAGTTTTCTCGAAGTCGGGTATCGCGATACCACTCGAGCGCGTCAACAACATCAATTTTCGTCAAAGTGTGTTGGAGCGCATTATTCGTGCAGGTGACCTGCAGATTGAGTCTGCGGGACAAGATGGCCAGCAGCTGTTCGCCGACATCCGTCGACCCGATGAAGTACAGAGTCTGATTCATGCGCAGATCGAAGAAAACGGACGACGGGCTTTGTCGGTCGAAGCACCTCGGGGCCATGACATTGCCGGTCAGTTGGAAAAATTGGAAGGTCTACGCGACCGGGGAACCCTCAGCCAAGAAGAGTTTGAGCAGGAGAAGCGCCGCTTGTTGGAGAGTTGACAGTCGGCCTCCCAAAAAGGCTTTCAGCGGCGATGCATCACAACCAAGCACCCGCCAAATCCACCACCGGTGATTCGCGCCCCAAGGACATTAGGCTCATTCAGACAATCTGTCAGAGCTTCATCCATAGCGGGAGTTGAGGTTTCGTAGTCCTGGGACAAGCTCCAGTGACTTTCGATCATGAGTCGTCCAGCGGTGTGCAGGTCTCCCATTGCCAAACAACGGGCGAAATCCCGAACCCGTTGATTTTCGGTGATGACATGGCGGGCTCGACGCCGCAGCAGCTCGTTCAGGCGCGAATTGGATGCCGTCAGAGCATCGAGTTGGGCGAGGCGCAATGGTCCGATTTCTTCTTCGATTTGCCGACATTCATCGACGCGTCGGGCGTAGGCGCTATCGGCCAAGGCCCGTTGGTGGATGAAGCGGACGCGGAATTCGATCTCCTCGGGAATATCGACGTAGTCGATGGTGAGTTGGTGACAATCGATCAGGGTGGCGGTGTTGGGTCGTCCAGCGATGATGCTCAATTGGTCCATTATTCCGCAAGGCACACCGGTGGCGATGAATTCAGCTCGCTGACACATTTGTGCCAGGTCTGTTGGAGGAAAGGAATGGTGGTCATTGTCGAGTAACTGAAGAACGATGCGTGCAGTCGCTACTGCCAAGGCGGCACTGGATGACAAACCCGACCCGAGAGGAATGGTGGTTTGAATCGATCCTGAAAAACCGGGAACCGCCACCCCCCGTTCATGGAATACTGCGAGAACCCCGGCCACGTAGCGCGCCCAATGTGGTTGGATGTCGGCTGGATCCAAGACAGGCAGCGACATATGGGCGGGATGGGGATCGTTGGCCGAGTCCAGGTCCCAGGAAACGTTGGACCGAGACGAGTCACGTTGGGCCGTGCCAGTGATGGTGGTAGCAACGGGCAAAACCATCGGCAGGACCAGACCGCCGGTGTAGTCGGTATGGTCGCCAATGAGATTGACTCGACCCGGTGCGGTGGCCCGGATAGTCATCGATTGATGCTCAACATGTCACGCAAAGGAGTTGGTGCACCGACTAGGCCAGTTTCAAGGTGGCGCCAAACCGCTCGAGGGCATCGCGGTCAAATGGTGCGCGAAGGGCCAAGTTGATTTGATTGGCACCAGCAGCGACGTATTGGCCGATGCGATCGATGACTTGTTCGTCGCTTCCCGTCAGCACACCCGGTCGGACTCCCTCGGCCAACATGCCGAATTGGGATTGCAGACTCTCTTCGGTCCAGGCGATGCCCAGGTTCACCGTGCGGGCAATGTGCGATGGATCACGGCCAACGTTGTGGCAATGCTCAGTGAGCACACTGCTCTTGTGGGTGAAGGCTTCGGGTGAAACGAAAGGAACGTTCCAGCCGTCAGCGAACTTGGCCGCAATATTGAGGGTGCGCTTTTCTCCTCCGCCGCCGATCCAGATGGGGATCTTGGCTTGAAGTGGTCGAGGTTCGTTACGAGCGTGATTCAGGGTGAACCATTTTCCACTGAAAGAGGTGACCTCGTCGTGAAGGAGGCCACGCAAACAGGCAGCTGCTTCTTCGAGTTGGTCCATCCGGGTTTTGATCGGCGGGAATTCGATCCCATAGGCCTTGTATTCCACCTCAGCCCAACCCGCTCCCAAACCCATATCGGCGCGTCCGCCAGAAATGTGGTCAATGGCGGTGATCATCTTGGCCAACACTGCGGGGTGGCGGTACCCAACGGAGTACACGAGTGATCCGACACGAACCCTCGTCGTGCTGGCTGCCAGAGCCGCATGCATGGCGACAGCTTCGTAACAGGCCGCATCATCGGGTTTTCCCGTTGCGCCATAGAAATGATCCCAAATCGATATCCAGTCGAACCCCAAGTCATCGATTCGTTTCCAGAGGGGCTGCAAGACGTCGTACGTCGTGTGCTGCAAACCGGTGTGCACACCAAATATCACTTGTGGGAACAGGCCAGAAGTCATGGGACAACGGTAGTCCCTGGGGTGCCGATGCAGAATGCTTGGGGTCGCCATGATCCCAAAGGCAATCTGTGCGGTGACTAATGTCAAGCCCATGCCCACGGCCCACGTTTCCTCGCTCGACACGACTTTGCACCTCGAATATGAGCTCATGGGGGAGGCTCATCACCCTCCAGTGCTGTTGGTGATGGGGTTCACCGCGCAGATGATTGCCTGGCCCGATCGCTTTTGCGAATTGCTCGTGAAACAAGGTTTTCGAGTCATCCGATTCGATAATCGCGATTGCGGGTTATCGGCCAAATTCGACGGTGTTCTCGTTGACCCGGGCGCCGTCATGGCTGCTCACATGTCTGGCGGTGAAATGCCGCCAGTGCCGTACACCTTGTCGCACATGGCCAGTGATGCGGTCGGCTTACTCGACGCTCTTGATATCTCAGATGCGCATATCGTTGGGGCGTCGATGGGTGGAATGATCGTTCAGACCATGGCCATCGAACATCCCCATCGAGTCCGGTCGATGACTTCCATCATGTCGGTGACTGGTGAATTGGAATACGGATCGCCAACACCGGAAGCGGGGGCGGTTCTTCTCACTCCACCACCGGCTGATCGCGAGGCCTACGTTGCCAATTCGGTGACGGCTCGGGTCTGGCAGTCACGTCGATATTTCGATGAGGATCGGGTCAGAACTGAGGCCGCTCGCGCCTTTGACCGTTCGTTCTATCCCGAGGGGGCCAGTCGGCAATTGGCAGCCATCTATGCCAGCGGCTCGCGAGCTGAAGGTTTGCAGCAGTTGAAAACGCCGACTTTGGTGATCCACGGAACCGATGACACCCTGTTGCAGCCCGATGGCGGCCGACGCACCGCTGAGTTGGTTCCACATTCCTCGCTATTAATGGTTGCCGATATGGGTCATGATCTTCCTGATCCTCTTTTGCCGATGATTTGCGGGGCCATTGGGTCCCATATCGACGTGGTTGAGAAAAATCACCGCTGATCCGCTTCACCGCTCACACCTGGCAGGATTCAACGCGAATGGGGACCGGGCACGAGCGCTGAATACGATCGAGATATGACTGGTCCACTCAAGGGTTATCGCATCATTGAAATCGCCGGAATCGGCCCTGGTCCCTTCGCTGCCATGATGCTGGCCGATATGGGAGCCGAGGTGATTCGTGTCGAACGTAGCCAATCGGTGCGGGGGCCGGCTCCCGAGACTCCCGGATTCGACATCTTGCAGCGTGGGCGACGCAACATCGCCATCGATCTCAAGAATCCCCAAGGAGTGGAAACGCTCCTCACTTTGGTCGAGTCGGCCGATGCCTTAATCGAGGGTTTTCGGCCCGGCGTGATGGAGCGCCTCGGTGTGGGTCCCGATGTGTGTTCGGAACGGAATCCGCGATTGGTTTTCGGTCGAATGACTGGTTGGGGCCAAGAAGGTATGTACGCCCAAGCGGCCGGGCACGACATTAACTACATCTCCTTGGCTGGTGCACTGGCGCACTTTGGCCGAGCCGGCGAGGCTCCAGTTCCACCCATGAACATGGTGGGTGATTTCGGCGGCGGAGGTATGTTCTTGGCCTTTGGTGTGGTGTGCGCCTTACTCGAAGCATCCAAGAGCGGTCGGGGGCAAGTCGTCGATGCGGCCATGGTGGATGGCAGCGCGGTTTTGATGACCATGTTCTGGGCTTTTTCGCAAATGGGGGCGCATGATGAGAACAATCGCGGTACGAACCTCCTCGACACGGGTGCACACTTCTATGACGTCTATGAGTGTCAAGACGGGCAGTACATCTCGATCGGCTCGATCGAAACGCAGTTCTATGCCGAACTGTTGCGCTTGACCGGTCTCGAGGGGGACGCTGAGTTCGCCAAGCAGATGGACAAAAGCTCATGGCCGCACTTGAAAGTCCGCATTGCTGAAGTATTCAAGACCAAGACTCGGGCTCAGTGGTGCGCAATCATGGAGGCCACTGATGTGTGTTTTGCTCCAGTTCTGACCATGAGCGAGGCAGCCAAGCATCCTCATAATGTGGAACGCAAGATGATTGTCGATGTGGGTGGAATCAAACAGCCTGCTCCAGCTCCCCGATTTTCGCGAACGACTGCGGAGATCGCCAGCCCTCCGGCACATCCGGGACAACATTCGCGTGAGATTCTTGTCGACTGGGGTTTCGCGCCGACCGAGATCGAACGACTCCTTGCGAGTGGTGCGGTTGTTGACGCGTGAAGACTCTTGTTTGCTTTCACGCCCATCCCGACGATGAGTCGATAGCTACGGGCGGAACAATCGCCCGCGCGTCGAGCGAAGGACACCGCGTCGTGCTGGTAATGGCCACCGATGGGCGTCACGGTGAAACTCCTGCCGATTTGGCGGCGGGGGAAGCCTTACAAGACCGCCGACGGATGGAAACGGAAAAATCGGCTGAAGTTCTCGGCGTGCAGCGATTGGTGTGGTTGGGCTATCACGACAGTGGCATGACCGGATGGCCGCAAAATGATCTTCCTGGTGCCTTCATTCGGGCCGATGTCGATGACGCGGCGCGAGCTTTAGCGAGAATCATCGA
>JBEIGJ010000075.1:0-9561 GCA_040381935.1 Acidimicrobiaceae bacterium
CAGTCGTCCACGTACTGGCGTAGTGCTCGGCTGGTCGCCACCTGCCGCAATCTGAACAACGTGCGGACTTCGATCTGGCGAACTCTCTCCCGGGTGATGTTGAAGGCCTGTCCCACCTCTTCCAAGGTGGCTCCCTCCTGGCCGTTCAGCCCAAATCGCATCCGCATCACCTCTTGTTCGCGCAACGGAAGCTCGAGCAAGATATCGCGCACGGCCTCGCGCAAATCAGTCACTGCGATGCCGTCACTGGGGTCGGTCGTATCCGGAGCGGCCAAATTATCGGCAAAGGTCACGTCGCTATCATCTCGGGTCGGTTGATCGAGACTGGTGGTATCGACGGCCAAGCTGAGATAGTCCGATACCTTGCGGACCGGCTCTCCGAGTTCCCGCGCAATTTCTTCAATTGTCGGCTCCCGTTGCAAACGCTGCAACAACTCGCGCTGCATTCGCAAAGCCCTGTTGATGCTCTCCATGGTGTGAGCGGGTACGCGAATATTGCGACTCTCTTCGGCGACTGCTCTGGAAATGGCTTGTTTGATCCACCATGTCGCATAGGTCGAGAATTTGAAACCTCGAGTGTGATCGAATCTCTCGACCGCTCTCATCAGTCCGATGTTTCCACTTTGAATCGCATCTGCCAATGGCATGGATGTTCGGACATAGCGCTTGGCAATGCTGACCACCAGCCGCAGATTGGCCTGAGTCAGGTCCTCGCGGGCACGCTCACCCTTGCGCACCAGCCGAACGAGGCGCTGCTTTTCCAATCGCGAACCATCTTCTCCTAGTTCTTCGAGTGCCCGACGAGCGTCTTGACCCTCGGCTATTTGCCGACCAAGTATGCGCTCCATCTCCGCATCAATGAGGGGGATTCTGCCGATCTCTTGGAGGTACAACCTCACCGCATCTTGAGCGGCACCACCATGGGCAGTACCGCGATCCGACCGGGCCGAATTGCGACCACCTTCTTTCCGGACCGAAGTGTCGATGACATTCAGTCGCCGCAATTCGCCGGAATCATCGAGCTCGAATGACTGATCAACGTGGATGTCTTGGGCTTCGATGGTCTGTCGGACGGAGTCGATGATTTGCGGTGTCAGTTCAATATTGCGCAGGACATCGACGATGTCTTCAGTCGTCAGTTCACCACGACGCCGACCGTGTTCAAGCAAGTCGTTCCACTCTGCCTTGTCGACTCCCGGGATGGGCTTGTCCATGAAGGCTTCTTCAGCATCCGAAGACTGGGCTTCAGGGCCGTGTTGTCCGGGATCACCCTCGACCGACACTGATTCCCCCACTTTCACGTCCCCGATGAGACAACCACTTTAGCAATACCTCCGCTGCGGCCAATGCTGCCCGTTCATCATCAAGAAACTCTAACTGTCGGCGCGCTTCACGATCTTCATGGATTTCTTCTGGATCGACGATCGACGTTCGCTGACCGAGGATGCGCCGTACTGCGATACCAATCAAGTTGAAAGCAATCGACGTTGGCGCAACCTCGATATCAGCTACCGCGGCCCGTTCCAAGAGTTCACGTACTTCCGGGTCGGCATTTTCCAGAGCGCTTTGCAACAAAGGTCCCGATGCTGCTCCTGCCTCGGCAAGAGTGACAAAAGCCCGGCGGGCGACTTCGGAGAAGAAGAGATCTTCTATGAGCCACGGAGCAATGTCATCCCACGACTGCGCCAAAAGAGAAATCGCTACGAATTCGGCATTTTCCGAAACACCAATGGTGTGACGAGTGGGGGCAATGATGATGGGACGCGAAGAGCGTCTTTCCACCAATTTTACGAGATCAGCGACCGGAAGCCCCACTCGGGTGGCAACTTCGCCGGCGTAGAGTTTGCGGACATTCACGTCGGGATGCTCATTGATCACTTCGACTGCCTGCGTTGCCACACGGGCTCGATCTTCCGGATTACGAAGGGGTTTGCCAGTCACCACGCGGTTGACTCGAAACCCGAGAAAGGGAATCGCTTCATCCACTGCTGCGGCGAGGGCGTCGGGATTTGAATTCGCAAGATCTCCTGGATCTTTTCCTTCAGGAAAACGAGCCACTGAAACCTGAACCTGATACTTCGATTCCCACTCGTAGAATTTCTCAGCTGCCCCTTGGCCGGCGGCGTCGGCATCGAAAGCCAGGACAACCCGACTAGCGAATCTTTTGAGAATTCGCACATGTTCTTCGGTGAGTGCCGTTCCACAGGTTGCCACAGCCCGGGGAATTCCTGATCGATGAAAGCCAATGACATCGGTGTATCCCTCACACACGATGACTTGATCATCTTTCACTACTGCGGTCTTGGCCCAATTCAATCCGTAGAGGGTCTTCGACTTGAAATAGATCTTGCTTTCGGCCGAATTCTTGTACTTGGCCGGATCGGTGCTGCCCGGCAACACTCGTCCGCCAAAAGCCACTGGTTCACCAGCGTCGGTGAATATGGGAAAGAGTACCCGCGAGCGAAAAGAATCCTGGAGCCGTTGAGCACGATTGGTAAATGCCAAACCCACATCGTGCAAGACATCAGGCTTCAATCCCGTACTCGAGAGATGTGTGCTGAGTGCATCCCAAGAATCAGGGGCATATCCAAGCCGAAATTGCCGAGCAACATCGCCGGCAAGTCCGCGATGGCGCAAATAGTCGCGAGCCTCCCGAGCATCAGGAGAGACCAAAAGACGCTGGTGGTACCACTCGACAGCAGCCTCCATGGCGGCAATCAATTGTTTGCGACGGAGTCGATCCTTGCCTTCGCCGCCCGATGTGTAAGTGAGAGTCACATTGGCGCGATTCGCCAGTTTTTCCACCGCTGAAACGAAATCGATATTTTCTATTTCCTGGACGAATGTGAAGACATCGCCGGCAACTTGGCAGCCAAAGCACTTATAGCGGCCAGTCTCTTCACGAACATTGAAAGATCCTGATTTTTCGGCATGGAATGGACATAGTCCCACCCAATTCCGACCCGCTTTGCGCAGGGCCACATACCCTTGGACAACCTCGACGATGGACGTGGCCGCCCGAACTCGTTCGATGTCGTCAGCGGCAATAGCCATAGCCGCCAGAGTAATGGCTGGTCTGGTGAACAAAGGACGCGAATCGTTCAGCCTTCTTGAATTGTCCGCTGTCCTCGGTCAACGGTCAACGACCAGGTAATAGCTACCAAGAGGACGATCCCAATGACCGCAAGCGATAGCCAAGCCGGCACGAGAACCCACTCGTGCACCAGCATTTTGATACCGACGAAAGACAAAATGACTGCGACACCCTCTTGCAGGTAGCGGAATTTTGCCCGGGCATTGGCCACAAGAAAAAACAGGGCCCGCAATCCCAAAATCGCCCAAGCATTGGATGAAAACACCAGGAACTGCTCCCGACTCACCGCCAATACCGCCGGTACGGAGTCCACAGCAAAGAGAACGTCGGTGAACTCGATGAATACCAAGACCACGAAGAGTGGCGTGGCAACTCGTCGACCACGATGACGGGTGATCAGGCGTTGACCCTCTAGCGCAGGCGCAGTTGGGATTATTCGCCTGATCGATTTCATCAACCGACTCGATGCCGGATCTGGATCATCCTCGCCCCCGACTATCAACGTGATAGCGGTATAGAGCAGAAAAGCCCCAAAGAGATACAAAATCCAGCTGAACGCCTCCAAGAGGGCCACTCCAGCAAAGATGAAAATGGCCCGTAGAACGAGTGCTACAAAAATTCCTCCAAAAAGCACTCGGTGGTGATACTCGGTCGGAATTTTGAAATAGCCAAGAATCAGCGCCCAGACAAAAATGTTGTCGACACTCAAACCTATTTCGATCAGATATCCACTGAGATATTCACCTGATGCACTGGGACCAAAGGCCATAGCGATGACTCCGGTGAAAGCCAGACCGATAGAAATCCACACCAAACTTTCGATGACTGCGTCTTTGGTCCGAAGAGTACGGGGGCGACGATGTACGACCAAGATGTCAATGGCCAACAAAGAACCGATAAAGACCAATAATGCAACCCAGGCCCATCGAGGAACATCTAGTTCTACGAATTGAGAGATGGCCGCCGTCGCAATCACGTTGTCACCCGTTGACGGGGCCGAGAAATCTATTTCGTCTCAGACTTCTTGCCACCGGCAGCAGCCAGCACCGCTTGAGCGACAGAAAGTCGGGCAATCGGAACACGGAATGGTGAACAACTCACATAATCGAGACCGACTCGATAGAAGAGGTCAATTGATTCTGGATCTCCTCCATGCTCACCACAGACACCGAGTTTGATTCCCGGTTTGGCAGCGCGGCCGCGATCGACGGCAATCGCCACCAATTCTCCGACACCATTCACATCGATGGTCTCGAATGGATTTCGCTTGAGAAGTCCTTGTTCGAGATAGGCCGGCATCATTCGGCTCTCGACATCGTCCCGACTGAAGCCAAAGGTCATCTGGGTCAGATCGTTGGTTCCGAAACTGAAAAAGTCGGCTACTTCAGACAGTTCATCGGCCCGCAGAGCAGCGCGCGGAGTCTCGATCATCGTTCCGATGGTCACATTCATTCGACCAGTCTTCGCACCCGATCGCTTACGAGTGGCATGAGCGTCGGCGATTCCTTTTTCAACCCATGATCGAGCTAGGGCAAGTTCCTCGCGCGTCACCGTGAGAGGAATCATCACCTCGACGATAGGCCGACCACCCTTGGCTACTCGTTCAGCAGCCGCCTCCATCAGCGCCTGCACCTGCATGGCATACAGACCTGGCTTCAACACACCTAAACGCACGCCCCTGGTTCCGAGCATTGGGTTGAACTCCGCCCAATCATGTGCGGCCGTCAACAGTCGATCTTCTTCGGCGGTGAGCGAACCATGAGTGGCTTTTTTGATTTCCAGTTCATGGACATTGGGCAAGAACTCGTGCAAAGGCGGATCCAAGAGTCTGACAGTGACCGGAAGCCCATCCATTGCTTTGAGGATGTCCACAAAATCCTTCTTTTGGACCTGGCGTAATTCCTCGAGAGCCGCCGTCTCTTCTTGTTCGGATTGAGCCAAGATCATCCGACGAACGACCGGCAGACGATCCGGGGCCAAGAACATGTGCTCTGTCCGACACAGACCTATTCCCTCGGCCCCTAACTTGCGGGCATTGCTGGCATCTTCCCCGGTATCGGCATTCGCCCGCACAGCCATCTTGCCTTTGCGAATCTGGTCGCACCATTGCAGGATGATCTCGAATTCCTTTGGTGGTTTCGACGCCGACATAGCCAAAGCGCCGGCGACCACTTCACCCGTCGTACCGTCGAGAGAAATGACTTCGCCCTCACGAATCACCACTGATCCGGCTACGAATTGTTTACCTTCGATCTTGATCGACTCGGCTCCCACCACTGCCGGGGTTCCCCAGCCACGGGCAACAACTGCAGCATGACTGACCAGGCCGCCACGGGCCGTCAGGATGCCTCGGGAGACCATCATGCCGTGAACGTCTTCTGGGCTCGTTTCATTGCGGACCAGAATCACATCCTCGCCCCGGTCAGCAGCATCGGCGGCATCATCGGCACTGAAGTACACCTTGCCGACAGCTGCTCCTGGTGAGGCAGCCAAACCCTTCGCGATAACAACCTTCTTGCCGGCCTCGAATTGCGGATGCAGCACCTGATCGAGATGTTCAGCGGCAATGCGTGAGACAGCCTCAGCCTTGGAGATCTTCCAGATCTTTTTCGGGCCTTTGGTTCCAGCAGTCATATCGACGGCCATTCGCAATGCTGCGGCGCCAGTGCGCTTGCCCACACGCGTCTGCAACATCCACAACTTGCCTTGTTCAATGGTGAACTCGGTATCACACATATCGGTGTAGTGCGCTTCAAGGCGGGAGAAGATATCGAGAAGTTCGCGATGGATCGCCGGGAACTTTCTTTTAAGCGCAGTGAGATCTTCTGTGTTCCGGATTCCGGCGACAACGTCTTCGCCCTGGGCGTTCACCAAGAAGTCCCCATACGGCACATTTTCACCCGTTGCCGCATTACGCGTGAAACCAACTCCGGTACCCGAGTTGTCATCTCGATTGCCAAACACCATGGCTTGTACGTTGACCGCGGTTCCCAGATCGTGCGAGATTTTTTCGCGGACCCGGTAGGCAATCGCCCGCGCTCCATTCCAACTCTTGAAAACTGCCTCCACGGCTCCCCGTAATTGCTTTTCGGGTTTTTGCGGGAATGGACGACCGGTTTCTTTCTTCACCACCTCGAGGTAGGTGGCACATAATTCTTTTAAGACGGCGGCTGAAAGGTCGGCGTCAGTCTTGGCAGCGACTGCCACTTTCGCTTTTTCCAATGGATGTTCGAAATTCGCACCATCCACTCCCAAGACGATCCTTCCGTACATGGCGATGAATCGCCGATACGAGTCGTAGGCGAAACGCTCATCATTGGTCACCGCTGCAAGACCTTTGACACTGGCATCATTCAGACCCAGGTTGAGAACGGTGTCCATCATTCCCGGCATCGAGAATTTCGCACCTGATCGGACGCTGACCAAGAGCGGATCACGCGGATCTCCAAGTTTGCGCGCCATGGCCTTTTCAAGTTTGGCAACATGCTTAGCGATTTCAGTATCGAGTTCTTTGGGCCAGCCCGACACCATGTACGCCCGACAGGCATCAGTGGTGATGGTGAATCCAGGTGGAACGGGCAACTGCAAAACGCTGGTCATCTCCGCCAAATTGGCACCCTTGCCACCCAAGAGATCCTTGAGTTGCATAGGCGGGCGACGATGCTTGTGATCAAAGGAATAGACGTGCGGCACGATGGGAGAGTCTAGAACTTGACCTACTCAGTCCTGTCACCAACCTCGTATCATCAATACGAATGCGTATTTTCGGGTTTCCCGTGAAGATCCGAGCGGGGTTCGGTGTCTTCATGCTGTTGATCATCGCTATCAACGGCGTCCCCATGGGTCCATGGCTGGCCGGGTCGGTAGCGGTCTTCACCTTGGTCCATGAATTGGGACATGCTGTGGCCGCACGTCGGACCGGGGCCCAGGCCAGTATCGCTCTTGATTTCCTGGCTGGATACGCAGCCTTTGTACCCACGCGCCACCTACACCGTTGGGAGCGGGCAGGGATCTCGATTGCCGGACCAGCTACCCAGATTCTCCTTGGTCTGGCGATCCTTCTGGCCCTGGGGGTCAATCCTCTCGATCACGACCAGTTCGCCGCCGAATATTCGACCTTTGCCATTTGGTGGGCTGGGCCAGTTATCGGACTTTTCAATCTGATCCCCGTTCTGCCCTTGGACGGCGGAAATATTGCGGCCGAGGGACTCGACTTTTTCGCTCCCGGACGCGGTCGCGAAATCATGGCACGCATCAGTGTTCCGCTCACAGGAGCGGCCTTTATCTACATGTTGGTCTCTGATGACTTACGGCCCCTTGCCGCCTTTGCGGGGGTTCTCTTGGTTTTTCAACTGCAGATGTATCCCGGCACTCAACCTCGTCGGTCGGGTCGGAACACAGTCCGTGCCGGCTCTCATTCTGCTTCGACTGGATCGACCAATGTGAGCGAAAGTGAAATGGCCTTAGCAGCCGAGAATGCCGCGTGGACCACAGGCCAACCCGGGCCCCAAGTCGGAGACTATGTGCCATCACCGTGGTGGCGGGCTTTTGCGCGATCGATCGGTGGCGATGATGGTGCCGGGGCTGCGATCATCGAGGATCTCCGCAATGAATCCTTGTCGCGTGCTCCCTGGATACCACCGGTTGCCGCATCGAGCGAATACTTACAGACTGTTCTCGATCGTCTGCCGCGTCCGCTACCACAACCAACGCCGCGCACTTCGATGTTGAGCGCCATGGCATTGCTCGATGTCCTACGTCGATGCGGGTATCATGATGAGGCCATTCGTTACGGCACAGCGTTATACAACGCCCAACCCTCGATCGAGCCCGCAGTCGAAATTGCGCGTAATTTGGCCGTTACCCGACATCCGGATCTTGCCCTGCAATGGCTGCGCATCGCCCAACGCTCAGCGGTCGACATCGAACAACTCCGTTTTCTCATCGACCATTGTCCCGAGTTGCGATCGCTGCGAACAAGACCGGAATTTCTAGCGCTGTCCCAGAATCAGGTGCCACCCACGACCATGCCCAGTTCCACTGAGCGCGAGACATAGGCCAGGGCTACGTCTTTGGCCACCGAGGTCACCGTTCCCACTGCCGCTCCATCAACCGTGATCGCGTCTCCCGGCCCGAGACCACCAAGTACATCACCAGAAATGACGCGCAGTGATTGCGGCGCCGTCGAGCCCCGGCTATCCATTCGCTCCACCAACTCTTGACCGGGGTAGCACCCCTTGGTGAAACTCGCCACCCGGCGGACAATGCCCGTTGCCGCGGGAATGGTTTCACCCGGTCGTATCTCAGATCCCATCGCCGGCCAACCCGTCGACACCCGCAGCACGTCCAGTTCTCCGGATTCGGCCCTTTGGCATTCGATGCCTTGGGATGCCAAAGAATCGATCACCAGAGAAGCAATCGCTCGGGAACGGTCGAGAAGAGATGAACCATCGTCACTGGAATAGGAGCCGTCTTATGCAAAAGGCGAAATAAGGAGATCAAAGGCTCGCCCATCTCCCCACCAGGCATCACTCACAAGAATTGGGTCAATCTCCGTCAAAGATGACTGAAGTTCCTGGCGCGTCCACCGCACGGTCTCATTCCCTGCGAGACCATTTCCCGCCTGATCACCCCATCGAAGACTGATCATGGTGATTTTTCCCAAAGAAAAGTCGGCTTTGACGCGAATTTTGAATCGTTGCAATCGCTGCACCAATTGAGCAAATTCCTCGCCCTCAGCATCAGAGTCGATCACAAAGGTCTCGCCATCAGATGTACTTCGACTCGATTCCGAGCCGTCAATCGTTTGCGGACCGCGAGTCACCCGCACCAGTGCGTTGATCTTCCCCGTGGGCTCAAGCACAAACGACTGACAGGAGTTCAACGGCTCCAGTCCGGCAATGTCGTTACTGAGTTGCGAATGGAGATACGAGCCGGCATCGGCCCCCCGCACCCGAATACAGTTTCGCTCCACCACATCCCACCACAGCACTGATGATGCTCGATCGAGAATCGGTTCGGACATGACGGCGTCCTCAGGCACGAGTACCACCACGCAGTCGACGGGCGGTCATCCGTCGCGCTGCTGGTACTGCAGCCAGCAACGCTGCAGCTTTGTTTCGGCACTCCAGATCCTCCTCATCGGGCTCGCTATCGGCAACGATGCCAGCGCCTGCCTGCAGATAGGCGGCCTTTGGTCCGATGAACATAGTTCGAATAGCAATAGCAGTATCGAGATTGCCACTGAAGTCGACATAGCCAACGACTCCGGCGTACGGACCTCTCTTGACGGGCTCCAACTCGTCAATGATTTCCATCGCGCGAACCTTGGGAGCACCGCTCACTGTGCCTGCCGGAAGCGTGGCCCGCAATACATCGATCGCAGTACGGTCGGCCAAAAGTTCTCCGCTGACCTGCGAAGTCAAATGCATGACGTGGCTGTATCGCTCCAAAGTCATCAGTTCGTC
>JBEIGJ010000076.1:0-9184 GCA_040381935.1 Acidimicrobiaceae bacterium
GCCAAGCGCGGTGCGGCCATTATCGAAGCTCGCGGATCTTCATCGGCCGCCTCGGCCGCCAATGCGGCGATCGATCACATTCGGTCGTGGACCTTGGGAACCGAAAAGGGGGACTGGGTTTCCATGGCGGTGCCCAGTGATGGCAGTTATGGCGTCCCAGAAGGTTTGATTTCTAGCTTCCCCTGCGTGTGCGAAGGCGGTGACTATCGCATCGTTCAGGGTTTGGAGATCGACTCCTACAGTCGAGGGAAGATCGATGCGTCGGCTGCCGAACTAGAAGAGGAACGTCAAGCAGTTCGCGAACTCGGCTTGATTTAACTCACGGCAACTTGGCAAGCGATGTCCATCATTTGATCAACGCCTTTGCGCAAGTCTTCATCGGAGATTCGCTCCACGTTTCCAGCATCGGGATCGATCACATCGCTGACGGTCATGATGGCCAATGATTCGATGCCCTTGATAGTGGCGATGGTGTAGAGCATGGCTGCTTCCATCTCGACGCCCAGATGCCCAAGACGGCGCCACAGACCGAAGGTTTCGGGATTTGGATCGTAGAAGAGACCGCTGGTGACGATCGATCCAATGAAGACGCGGTCGCTCACGGCGCGACTGAATGCAGCCGCCTTTTCCACCAGCGCAAAAGTTGCCGTTGGAGCGAACCCTTCCATGTCGGCGTAGCGAATCGGCGTGCGATCATCGGCTGAGGCGCTGACGCTGATGATCGTGTCGGCCATTTTCAAAGAGGGTTGTAATCCTCCACAGGTGCCGACGCGTATGAGTCGACGTGCCCCCAACATCACCAGTTCTTCGAACACGATGCCTGCACTAGGGGTGCCCATGCCGGTGGACTGCACGCTGATCGGACGGCCTTGAAATGTTCCGGTGTATCCGAGCATGCCGCGCTCCTCGTTTACCAAACGGGCGCCAGGATCGAACATTTTCTCGGCGATGTAGGTGGCGCGTCGGGGGTCTCCGGGGCAGAGGACGGCAGGGGCGTAGTCGCCGGGTTCGGCGCGCAGATGGATGGGCATAGTCCCAGCGTAGAGCCATGAATGAGGTCGTTGACGACCTACAGGCATTATCTTTCGACAATCGAATCAGCCGCAAAAACCGGGCTTTTTGTGCCGTGCTATCGGTATTCATAGCCATCTCGCAGGACTTTTGTGACAATTCCCCTTGCGCCTGGGCCCTTTTTTGGGACAGAATGTCATCCATGTAATTACACGGGTGCTCTCATCCAGCTGGTGGAGCGGATGAGGACCCACAATTGGCCCAAGGTCAGGATGGCGAGGAGCCACATGAACGACATATCTGGTGACAACAACTGGCAGGACGAAGCGAACTGCTTAGGCGTTGATCCGGATCTTTTCTTCCCCGAACGCGGTGCATCCACCCGTGAAGCAAAAGAGGTGTGCCGAGGTTGTGTGGTACGCATGGACTGCTTGGAATATGCATTGGTGAACGGAGAAAAGTTCGGAATATGGGGTGGTTTGTCAGAGCGTGAACGACGTCGTCTGCGTCGCCAAAGAGCTCAGTCGAATCGTCGCACCGCTACGGCTTGATCGGTTATCGCTCGCACTGGGCGCCCGTGACTGTGGCAGAGTCATGACGTTTCTTCGAAAGTAAATCCATGGGCAATGCGGTACTCGATGGTTTGCTCGGTCGACAGGCCCAGCATCGGCCAGTCCGATGGGGACGTCTGATCCAAGACGGCCTGAGGAATCAGACCCACGAGTTCGGCCCGGTCGATTTTGATGTCATCTCTCGCTGCGAGTCTTCGAACCAGGTCGTAGAGATCAGCGGGGCCGGTTGTCATCGGCTCGACCAAATTGGTGCTGATCTGAATATGCGATCCGACTCGTAACGTCAGGGCTCGTATCGTCGGTGACCTGATGGCGGCGGTGATTGCGGTGGCTCGGGTCCAATCACTTCCGGGGCTCAACCAGACGTTGTAGGCCACAAGTGGACGACGGGCACCGACGCAAACCGCACCAGCGGAACGATGGGGCGTAGTCGGTCCGACATCGGGACGCAGGTCGGACCAGGCTCTTCGGCGAATGTCCGGCAGAGTTCGCTCACTGTCATCGACGGAAATGGCCGGCCCATAAAGGAAACTGGGCACGGAAAGTTCGTCGTTCAGCCACTTGGCAAAATCATCGCGGGCGGTAATGGCCTCAGTCATGGTGGCGGCACCAAGGGGAACGAAGGGGACGACATCGACCACCCCAAGTCGGGGATGGACCCCTCCTCGATGACCATCGAGGTCGAGAACCTCAATGGCCCGTTGCGTCAACTGACGTGGTGCGTGCACGCCGAGCAAGGTCCACACACTGCGGTGATGCCAGGGATCGACGTGAATATCGAGCAACTCATGAGGTTGGATTGAACGGGCGAGGCTGACGAGGATGTCTCGTCGACGTCCCTCGCTGATGTTCACGACACATTCGAGGCCGGAATACTCACGACCTGATCCTCCCCAGGTTGGCTCGTTGATGGGGGGATTCTGAGCCATACAGACACTTTGGCAGATTCATCTCCGTGTTCAGGCCAGATGTTCGGGCCCTCTCCGTTTCTCGATTCAACTGGTACCCTGGAGCCATGATCGCAGGTTTGTTCGATGGACCCGAAGTAATCGTGGTTTTGGTGGTGATTCTGGTGCTTTTTGGGGGCTCCCAAATTCCCAAATTGGCGCGCAACCTGGGTCAGGCGCAAAAGGAATTTAAAAAGGGCCTGTCCGAGGGCCAAAAAGACGGTGAGCCACCGTCGCCCACCGAAGCCTGACGGAGTTTTTCGCAGTTACGTTCTGGCTGATCCGATCGGGATCAGAGTCCCGCATCAGACCGGGCGGAGATTCAACCGGCGTCGCTTGTTGATTCGACGACGCTCTCGTTCACTGCAGCCACCCCAGACCCCGTGGTCGATGTGGTTGGTCAGGGCGTATTCCAAGCACTCTGAGGTCACGGGGCAAGCTGCGCAAATCTTGCGCGCTCGATCCACCCCGACGCCATCGCTGGGGAAGAACGTATTCGGGGGGTACGCGCGACAGGCGCCTTGCCCCATCCACGTAGCAGTGGTGTCATCAAGCATGTTGTGTATCTCCTTGTGCGAAGTTGGTTCCGCCCGCTTCGCCCGCTGAGAAGCTGTTTGCTCCTCGCCGACATCTGACGATGATGCCGTTCGAAAAGTTCCTAGCCGCTTCAAGTCAACCACGCATGGCGGCCAAGAACCAGTCAGGGCCCGGTTCGGTCCGGCGTTCTGAACCGATAGTGTGGTCATGTCCAGCACTTTTATTCGCTGAACAGTGTTAAGGAGTGACGAATGTCCGATGCCCAGACCATGAACGAGCCCTCGCGTGCTCACGTTCGCATCGTTTTTTTGGGTCCCGTGGCACCGCATTGGGATGTTGTCGGTGATTTTGGTGATCGTAGTTTGATCGAGGAGTTCCGAACCCGGGCGCTGGCACGGTTGGTCCTGTTGCCTTACACCGATCCGCAGTTCAAGCGGAACCGGGAGCGAATCATGCGCGATGGGGAGCGTGAACGCATCACCGTCGAATGGGATCTGGGCTTCGACGAGAGCCTCGCCTGAGGCGACGTAGCGTCCTTTTGCTCTGATTCGCTTCGAGAAGCGAGTGTTTCCCACTTTGCTGTCTACAGTTTGAGCGTGGGCTCAGACAGCGAGACGAGAATCCTCAATCGGGAATTGAGTTGGCTCGACTTCAACGAGCGCGTGCTCAGACTGGCCACCGAACCTGGAATACCGCTCCTCGAGCGCGTGAAATTCTGTGCCATCTTCTCGTCGAACATGGATGAGTTCTTTCAAGTTCGCGTTGCGGCGATGAAGGATCAAGAGGCGGCTGGGATTACCACGACACTGCCTGACGGCATGAGTCCTGCTGCTCAATTGCGCGAAGTCAAGGAAAGAACTCGTTTGCTAGGAGAGCGACAATGTCGACTCTTGTTGGATGTTCTCTTACCGCAATTGAATCGCGAGGGTATTCAACTCTGTGCGATTGACGATCTGAGCGATGACGAGAAGTCGTACGTTGCCGAGTTTTACGAGAGTCGTATCTTCCCGGTGTTGACGCCGCTAGCTGTCGATCCCGCGCATCCTTTCCCTTATGTTTCGAATTTGGCGCTGAGCGTCGCCGCCTTGGTTCGCGATCCCCAATCGAACGAGGAGCGATTTGCTCGTGTCAAAGTGCCAACTCTGCTTCCGCGACTGGTAGCTCTTCCGGGGGGAACCCGTTTCATCCCCGTTGAGGATGTCATCATCACTCATTTGTCCACCTTGTTTCCGGGTATGGACGTCTCCAATGCCACCACATTCCGCATCACTCGTAATACCGACTTGGATTTGGAAGACGAAGAGGCGGAGGATCTTTTGCAGGCCGTCGAGATGGAATTGCGGCGCCGTCGATTTGGACGCGCCGTTCGTCTCGAAGTCAGCGAATCGGCAACCGAGGCCATGCGTTCTCTTCTCATCGAGGAACATGATCTTGATGCGGGAGACGTCTTCAGTATTCGCGGTCCTATCGATCTCACGTGCCTCTGGCTACTCCATGCCATTGATCGAGTCGATTTGAAAGACGATCAATGGCAGCCAGTAACCGCCGGACGACTTGTAGTCGCTGCTGATGCTGAGCGATCGATTTTCTCGGTGATACGCGAGCGAGCGCTTCTGGTCCATCATCCTTATGAGAGTTTTGCGAGTTCGGTGGAGGAATTCCTGGCGCAAGCAGCTGACGATTCCCGAGTGCAGAGCATCAAAATGACGCTGTATCGAACGAGTGGCGACAGTCCCATTGCCCGTCACCTCATTCGTGCGGCTGAGCGTGGTGTTCAAGTTGCCGTGTTGGTCGAATTGAAAGCGCGTTTCGATGAAGCCACCAACGTCACTTGGGCTAAGGCCTTTGAACGAGCCGGTGTGCATGTTGTTTATGGTGTTGTCGGATTGAAGACTCATGCGAAATGTGTTTTGGTGGTACGTGAAGACGGTGATGGTCTACGTCGGTACGTGCACTTGGGCACTGGTAATTACAACTCGCGCACGGCACGCTTGTATGAAGACTTGGGCTATTTCACCTGTGAACCCGAGATCACTGCTGATGCCGCTCAATTGTTCAACCATCTCACGGGTTACAGCCGAGATGTGGAGTACAAACGTTTGATCGTCGCCCCCGATCATCTTCGTCGTCGTCTCGTCGATCTGATTCGCGCCGAAGGTGCATTTGGTCCCGAGGGTCGTATCACTCTCAAACTCAATTCGTTAGCCGATCTCGATGTGATCGAAGAGTTGTACGAAGTTAGCCAAAAAGGAACGAAGGTCGATCTCATCGTGCGCGGAATCTGCTGTCTTCGTGCCGGAGTTGTTGGGATGAGTGAAAACATCAGGGTGAGATCGGTTTTGGGTCGCTATCTCGAACATTCCCGGATCTTCCGTTTTGCTAACGGTCAAGGCCCCGGACAGGCGTTGCACCTCATCGGTTCAGCAGATCTCATGGGCCGTAACTTGGATCGCCGAGTAGAAGTTCTTACTCCATTGGTTCATCCGAAACATCAGCAGTGGCTGGACCATGCTCTGGAATTGGCCCTCAACGACAATGTGCCGGCCTATGAGATGCAACCAGACGACACCTGGACGCGCGTGGGTCCGACATCTTTCGAGCCGCATTCCCAACGCCTGATGTATGAATGGGCATCACATCGCCAGACCCAGGGGAAACAGCGGGCGAGTGCAATCGGCGGGCCACTTTGAGAGGACTTTGAGGGGTTCTGCTCCTGGTGCTCGAACCGCCGTTCAAATACCTCTTGATGTTCACCTTGCGTTCACCTGGTCATCAGTTGACGGCAAGGTAGTCGCTCTACATTTCGGTCGTCACGGAATGTGAACCCGTGCTTCAAAACAAGGAGAGTCCCTCAATGATGTTTACCCGTACTCAGTTCAAGGCTTGGTCCGCTGCTGCGGTCCTGGTCCTTTTGGCCGCCTGTGGAGGAGATGACGGCAGCTCTTCGGACGACAATACGTCCAGCGTTGCACCTTCCTCAGAAGCCCCAACCGAAGAGCCCGGTCTGTCCGGTTCGATCTTCGTTTCTGGATCGTCAACCGTGGAGCCGATTACCACTGCTGTGGCCAAATTGTTCAGTGAGTCGAATCCCAACGTAGCGATCCAAGTTGAAGGACCGGGAACGGGTGATGGATTCGCCAAGTTCTGCGCCGGCGAAACCGATATTTCCGACGCTTCGCGTCCCATCAAGGGTGAAGAAGCAGAAAAGTGTGCGGAGAACGGTGTGGAATTCATCGAGTTGGAAGTGGCCATCGACGGTCTCTCGGTCATCACCTCGGCCAAGAACACCGCTGTCGAATGTGTCAGTTTTGCCGACCTCTGGGTGCTGCTCGGACCTGATGCCACGAGTCGCAATACATGGGCCAGTGCCAATGAGGCCGCCGCAGAATTGGAAGCCCAAATTGGATCCGAATTGGGCACGATCAACGCCCCGTATCCTGACGCTCCCCTGACCGTGACTGCTCCGGGTGAAGAGTCCGGAACCTTCGACTCCTTCGTGGAAATCGTTCTCGCCAAAGTGGCCAAGGCCGTTGGCGCCGAGGATGACGCACCGCGTCCTGACTACACCGCCAGTCCGAATGACAATGTGATCATCGAAGGTATTGCCGCCAATGACACCTCGCTTGGATGGGTGGGCTTTGCCTTCGTGGAAGAGAACCTGGACGTCATCAAGCCTTTGCAGGTCGATGCCGGTGATGGTTGTGTGGAGCCGAATGCGGACACCATTTCCAGCGGTGAATTCCCGATTACTCGCTCCTTGTACATCTATGTGAGCGCCAACAAGTTGGCCGAGAATGCGGCTCTCGAGCAGTTCGTCGATTTCTTCATGAGCGATGAAGGTTTCTCGGTCATTGGTACCGGTGCCGGGAAGGTGCCGTACGTGGCAATGGGAGCGGAGAGTCTGGCCGCCACCCGAGCCGTGTGGGAAGCGCGCGAACTCGGAACTCGCGACGGCGGGAAGTGACATCTGAGCTGGTGGTTGGGCTCCTCGGCGGAGTTATCCAACCACCAGCTCTTTTCTAGTGGTTCGATCCTGCCTTCCAGCCGCTGATCGTCGGCGGAATCAGAAGGGGGGACGAGCCTGGTTTAGTGTTTGAGACGTAGGTCGCCGCGAGGTGTGTGGGCAGAGGAGGAACGGGATGACAGCGGTGACTGAGGTGAAGCCTTCAACGGGCGGAGCACCTTTCTCCTTGACTCTGGCAGCCGGTCGGCGGCGATCTGATCGAACCATGAGGGCAATGTTCACCGCTGCTGCGATGTCAACGCTGGCGGTCACCATCATCATCATCTATACCTTGACTAAAGATGCCTGGGGATTCTTCGTCGAGGTCCCTCGAGCGGATTTGTGGACAATTGGATGGTTCCCGCGGCGGGGCATGTTCGATATCAAGACTCTGATCCTCGGATCATTTCTGGTCACGGGTATTGCCATGCTCATCGCCGTTCCCCTTGGGCTGGGTGCCGCGATTTATCTGTCTGAATTCGCCCGACCCGGGGCACGTAAAGTCTTGAAGCCCATCATCGAAGTCTTGGCTGGTATCCCCAGTGTGGTGCTTGGATATTTCGCAATCTCCTTCATCAATCCAGAGATCGTTACCCGGTTGGTGGGTGGAGCCAATAAGGCATTCAACATGGCATCGGCAGGAGTGGCGGTGGGCATTCTGACTATTCCGATCATTGCCAGCGTGGCCGAAGACGCATTGCGTGCGGTGCCCATGGCTTTGCGGGAGGCTTCTTTTGGTTTGGGAGCCCGGCGGGTACCGACAACCTTTCGGGTGGTCCTTCCAGCATCGATTTCGGGTGTTGTGGCGGCCTTGATCTTGGGTATCTCGCGAGCCGTGGGTGAAACGATGGTGGTGGCTATCGCTGCCGGCGCCGTTGGTGGAGGCCTGTTCTCAACCGACCCATTTCAGCCCGGTCAAACAATGACTGCTGCCATGGCGGCTCTGGGATTCGGAAGCGATCAAGTGGCGGGCTCAGGTCTGGCCTTCAAGAGTTTGTATTTCATCGGTTTTCTTCTTTTCGTGTTCACCTTGTTCTTGAACATGCTGGGCGATCGCCTCGTACGCCGAGTGCGAGAGGAGTACTGATATGGCTTTATCGAATCCGGAGAATTTCGGCGCTGGTTCCGCAGCGGCCTTGACCCGGCAATTGACGTCGAAGAAATCCGATATTCGCGGTCGCATAGTCGAGGGCTTGCTTCTCAGCGCCCTGGTCATCTCGCTCTTGGTATTGGTGGCTTTGGTAACCAATTTGGTACAACGGGCTTGGCCGGTTTTGGATACCCGGTTGGGTGACTTCTTGAGTAGTGGTTTGGATGCTTCCGATCCAGCGGAAGCCGGTGTGTGGCAAGCGATTCGCGGCACCATGACCATGGCCGTGATCGTGGCGTTGGTGGCTTTTCCGCTGGGCATCGCTTGTGCGGTGTACCTCGAGGAATACGCCAGTCGCTCGCTACTGGCTCGTGTGACCCGGATCAATGTCCGAAACCTCGCAGGAGTCCCCTCCATTGTGTACGGCATTTTGGGTCTGGCCGTCTTCGTCAAATTTGCCGGTGGCATTACTGGTGGTCGCACGGTGATCGCTGGTGGACTGACACTGTCAGTTTTGGTCCTCCCGATTGTGATCATCACGGCCTCAGAGGCTTTGCGAGCTGTTCCTCGTTCGATACGTGAAGGAGCCCTCGGTGTGGGAGCCACGCAGTGGGAAACAGTGCGCTCGCACGTTCTTCCTTCGGCGGCCCCGGGAATTTTGACGGGCACCGTCTTGGCCCTGTCGCGTGCAGCTGGTGAAGCCGCACCGTTACTTCTCGTCGGTGGTATCACTGGTTTGCTGACGACTGGGAACCAGGGTTTGTGGGAACAGATCACCAAGGGAGGTTTCACCTCGATGCCGGTGGCCATCTTCTCCTACGCCCGGCAGACCGGAGCCGATTTTCAGGCGGTGACGGGAGCGGCATCGTTGATTCTTTTGTTCCTAGTCGTGGTGATCAACTCTTTGGCCATTTGGCTACGCAACCGATTCGATCGTAAGTGGTGACAGTGCAATGGCAACTGATGACAAAAGTTCGGGAGATGAGGTAATTGGCATGGCAGAGCAGCAGGTTGCGAATACGGC
>JBEIGJ010000077.1:0-9088 GCA_040381935.1 Acidimicrobiaceae bacterium
AGGCCGTTCATCAACGTGTGGAGATCGATGTGAACAACCACACCAGCCCGTGAATCCGCCGACGTTTCATTGTCGGCCCGATCGAGGAGTGCCACCAAGGCTAACGCCCGACGATGATCATTGGGCTCAACCCACGGATGAACAACGACCGGTTGATCGCGATCGCCACTATGAAATCGGGCTTCTACCTCTGGGCCCGGGCGAGAGTGCAGCACCGCCGCCGATAGCGGATCAAAAGCGCCACGGACCTGCAACATGCCTTCGGCGTCGTTCCACATCTTGAAATAGGTGGAACGTCTCTGATGTTCGAACGTGGCCAAGCCGTCATCGGAAACGATGCCTTTGGCGGTTCTGGTCACCAGAGTGGTGAAATCGCCCACACTCATTTTCGGTGCTGACTCGATCAGTGCAGGCAAGACCTCGAGCAACTTCTCACGTTCAGCGCCGACCAATTTCAAACCCCGGTGGACGGCGTCGATATGACCGGTGGTGACATCGCCACAGGCCAGGGCTTCGGCCAGAAGTGGCGATTCGGCCGTGACGTGGGCGCGGCTCACCGTAGCAATAGCTTCACGACGGGAGAGACCGGCATGCTCCATGAGTTCGTATTCGGCGACCACGTAGACGGGCCTGATTGGATCATGAGCGGCTGCTTCGAGCAGGGCCACGATCTCGAGGTTCTCAGCTTCGAGAGCCGCTCGGAGCCGCCTATTGGCGGTGAGTCGATCTCGCAATTCCTCGACCGTGAGCCCGGCTAGGAACGAGGAGGAAAGAACTCCGGCCGGTCGAAGTTCTGCGACGCTTGATCTAGTCGTCATTTTTCGACCTCCTTGAATCGGTTGAACGAGTGAGAGGGAAGTCTTTCGCTCTGGTGAAACGAACGTATGTTCGTATTGTAGGGGCCGGGTGTGGCGAAGAAAGCGATATCGAAAAAGATCCTCACTATCAGTGAACACCGTTTTTCTCCAGCGACTCGTGCGGATCACGGTCACTCTCTACTCCGACGCCCTTGATCAACAATCTGGGAGATCGCGCCCGACATCGGGAGCACTACGGTGACGGGGTGCTCTTCAATGCCGACACACCGCTACTGATTCTCATCATCAGTTTGATCATCGCTGGCTTTATCGCCGCTGGAGTTTTGACCGGTCGTCGTTTGCGAAGGCGCACCGATGTTGCCAGCCATCGTGAGTCGTTGGGTGTCGTGCAAGGTGCTCTACTTGGTCTGGTTGGACTGCTCCTGGCCTTTGGCTTGACCATGGCCGTCGGTCGGTACGAGAGCCGGAGGGCATTGTTGGTGGATGAAGCCAACGCCATCGGCACTACTCATCTGCGAGCACAACTGTTGTCGGAGCCAGAGCGGAGTGAGTCGCTCGCAATGCTGCAGAACTACGCCGACTTGGCCATCGATATGAGCAAAGCTCCGCCCGACTCGCCAGAGTTCGACAGAGTTGCTGCGGAAATGGATGTGATGCAGAGGGATCTGTGGCGTTTCGCCGGGTCGGCTATTGCCGCCGCGCCGCAGGACAACGCGCCTCGTCTGTATGTAGAGACTCTGAACGAGTTGATCGATCGGCACACTGATCGCACTGCGTCATTACGCAATCGGGTCCCGGACTCGGTTTGGATCCTTCAGATTCTGGGTAGCGCGATTGCGCTTGGAGCCTTGGCCCTATATCTGGCGGTTTTGGGGCGAGGCCTCGTGACTCCGCTGATAGCCGGTGTCTTCGTGATTCTCATCTTGTTCAACTCCTTCGATCTCGATCGCCCTCGCCGCGGATTCATTCATATCCCGGCCGATCCGCTCATCGATGTGCGGGCGACGATGGATCTCGAACCAGCTGCTGCGGCTCCTTGAGTAGGAACTTCCCATCCCTGCAACGCCTTCGTTGATGGTCATACGTCAATCGTCATACGTCAATCAATGGTTCGACGCAGTTCCAAGAGCCAGGGTTGTGAACCCCGATCACCCTAAGGTGGCCCCATGAGCAACTCCGCAACTGGCGTGACGCCCGAACGCCTGTCAAATCTCCGCACCTGGAATCTTGGCCTGACCATTCTTCATGCTGCCCAGGCAATCATGATTTTGATCCTGGCTGGTGATTTCATTATCGAGATCACCTCCAACTTTCCGGTGGGGCCTCCAGGAACGCGCCTCGAAAATCCGGAACGACTTTTCGACCTCCCCGTCGGGCCAGCAGTAGCAATATTCCTAGCCTTAGCGGCCATTGATCACTTGGTGACCGCCACGTTCAAACGCAACACATATGAACAAGATCTCACTGGTGGGATCAACCGCTTCCGCTGGATCGAGTATTCGTTCTCGGCCACACTGATGGTGGTACTGATCAGTTCCTTCAGTGGCATCACCGATATCACAGCAGTCGTTGCGGTTATCGGTGCCAACGTGGCCATGATTCTTTTCGGCTGGTTGCAGGAGCGCATGAATCCACCGGGACGAACATCAACCACGATGATGCCGTTTTGGTTCGGCACGTTGGCTGGCCTGGCACCGTGGGCGGCTATTTGGATCAACTTCATCGGAGCCGATGAAGTGCCAGGGTTTGTGTACGGCATCATCGTCGTTCAGCAAATGTTCTTCTTTAGCTTTGGCTTGAATCAGTGGCTGCAGTACCGCAAGGTTGGCAAGTGGGCTGACTATATATATGGAGAAAAGGTGTACCTGGTTCTTAGCCTGGGAGCGAAATCAGTTTTGGCTTGGCAGATCTACTCGGGTTCACTCGCCACCTGAAATTCATGGTTGTTTCACCACGACTCTGAGCGTTGGCCATCGGTACGATTGTCGAATGGCGACATCATCGATTACTTCCATGGCTGGCATTGTCCGGCATCACGGCGCTGAACGCGCCACCCAGACATGTCTCATCGAAGGTCAGCACACTCTGTCCTGGGGTGGCATGTACGAGCGGGCCCAGCGCGTAGCCAATGGTTTTGTCGCTGCCGGTGTGGGCAAACAGGATCGTGTGGCCTTCTTGGATAAGAACGGCATCCCACACTTCGACGTCTTTTTTGGAGCTGCTCTGATCAATGCCGTCAGCGTGGATGTGAACTGGCGTCTGGCAGCACCCGAAGTTGAATACATCGTCAATGACTCTGAGGCCAAGGTGCTGGTTGTCGGCCCGGACTTCGTTCCCATCCTGGATGCCATCGAAGCAAATCTCACCTCGGTGACGACCATTCTCGTCATTGGCGGTCATGCCAAACACGAAGACTGGGAAACATGGGTGGCGCGACAGTCACTCGGTGATCCGAATACACCCTCGGCCGATGACGATGTGGCGTTTCAGCTGTACTCGAGTGGTACAACGGGTCGGCCGAAAGGCGTGATGCTGACCAATCACAACTTCTTTGCGCTTTTGCCGTTGGCCAAGGACATGTGGGAACTTTCACCGGAGGCGGTGAACATGATTGCTATGCCTCTGTTCCACATTGGTGGTGGTGGCTGGGCCATGGCCGGCATGTACGAAGGTTGTACCAGTGTGATCGTGCGTGAACTCGATCCTTCGATGATCATTTCTTTGATCGGGGAGAAGAAGATCACTCACGGATTCGTGGTGCCGGCCGTATTGCAGTTCATGTTGATGATTCCAGGTGCGACGGAGGCTGATTATTCGAGTTTGAAAGTGTTGGTCTATGGCGCTTCGCCGATTTCGGAAGAGGTGCTGGCCCAGAGCGTGAAGGTATTCAAGTGCAAGTTCTGGCAGGCCTATGGGCTGACCGAAACCACGGGTGCGATTGTGAATTTGCCGCCGTCGGATCATGATCCCGATGGACCGAACAAGCATCGTCTGCGTAGTTGTGGCTTGCCCGGACCCGGCGTAGAAATCCGTATCGTCGATACTGACACTTTGTCTGATTGTCCGCAGGGTGCTGTGGGTGAAATTTGGATCCGGTCGCCCCAAGTGATGAAGGGGTATTGGCGGATGCCCGAAGAAACTGCCAAGAGCATCGACGCTGACGGTTGGTTCCGCTCGGGGGACGTCGGTTATCTGGACGCCGATGGTTACCTGTACATCCACGACCGAGTGAAGGACATGATCGTTTCGGGTGGAGAGAACGTGTATCCAGCCGAGGTGGAAAACGTCTTGATGTCGCATCCAGGCATTGCTGACGTGGCTGTCATCGGTGTTCCGCATGAAAAATGGGGCGAAACTCCCAAAGCTGTTGTCGTCCGCAAACCTGGAGTGGAAGTTTCCGAACAGGAAATCATCGACTTCGCCCGGGAAAAGTTGGCCAAGTTCAAGTGCCCCACCAGCGTGGACTGGATCGAGGCCTTGCCCCGTAATCCGAGTGGAAAGATTTTGAAGAAGGACTTGCGTGAGCCCTATTGGAAGGGCCGCGAACGTCGGGTGAACTGAACGTTGTGATCAGCGCAATTCGGTCTTCAAAATTATCGCCGGTATCACGCACACGGCAGTATGCCGTGTAATACGCTGGCCAACGTGAAGAAACGTGACCTCATCCAAGCTGTAGCAATCCACGCAGACGTCGATAACAAGACTGCTGCTCGAGTCGTCGAAGGGACGATCGATGTCATCTTGGCCACTGTGGCCAAGGGTGAGATCGTCAATCTCTCCGGCTTCGCCAAGTTCGCCAAGATCAAGCGCCCAGCTCGTTTGGCGCGTAACCCAGCGACTGGGGCCACCGTCAAGGTTCCAGCCAAGACCGTTGCCAAGGTCACCGCTCTGAAGGGCTTCAAAGATGTCGCCCTCGGTGTGACTCCGGCTCCGAAACTCGTCACCGTACGCAAGGCTGCTCCAGCACCGGCTGCCAAGGCTCCGGCCAAGAAGGCGCCCGCCAAGAAAGCCCCAGCCAAGAAGGTTGTTGCTAAGAAAGCCCCAGCCAAGAAGGTTGTTGCCAAGAAAGCCCCAGCCAAGCGTCGCTGAGTCGATGTAGAAAAACATCCTCTGTACAACTGATCGATCGCCCGGGTATTTGTTGCCCGGGCGATCGTCGTTCTCGACGAACCCATGTCGATCATGATGCCGAGCCTCGTGGCAACGGCTAGAAAGGATGACTATGAGTTCCGACAGTTTGAAAATCCAGGATCTGTTTTCCATTCAGGGCAAAATTGCTCTCGTCACCGGTGGGTCGCGCGGCATCGGAGAAATGATTGCCGCTGGTTTGCTGACCAATGGTGCCAAGGTCTACATCAGTTCTCGGAAAGCTGATACCTGCAATGAAACCGCCAAGCGGTTGGCAGATACCTATGGCGGTGAATGCTTCTCGTTACCAGCCAACCTCTCTGAACTCTCAGGGGTCGATGCTTTGTCGTCCGCTTTGAAAGAGCGGGAATCCAATCTCGACATCCTGGTCAACAATGCCGGTGTTTCGTGGGGCGCACCCTTGGATGAATTCCCTGAAGTTGGTTGGGACAAAGTCTTTGATACCAATGTCAAAGGTGTTTTCTTCTTGACCCAACGACTTCTGCCTCTACTTGAGGCCAGTGCGACCAACGAGGATCCTTCACGGATCGTCAACATTGGCTCCATCGACGGTATGCGCACGCCAATTTTCGATACCCATTCCTATGGTCCGTCGAAAGCCGCTTTGCACACCTTGACCCAGCAGATGGCCGCCAAACTTGTGAAGCGGAACATCATTGCCAATGCCATTGCTCCTGGTCCGTTCCCTACGTGGATGTTGTCGACTGGTGTGGGTACTGGCGGAGATGTCGAAGGGACTGACTGGTCCATTGTCGGGCGAACGAATCCCCGAAAGCGGGTGGGTACTCCGCAAGACATTGTTGGACTGACCATCTTTTTATGTTCTCGGGCCGGAGCGTTCACCGTTGGTGAGGTCATCACGTGTGATGGTGGAACGGCTATCTCTTAACGAGGGAACAGACCATCAGATTTTTTCTCTTTCACGTCCATCGAAGAGCGGCGTGATATCGAACTGAAGACGATCAGCCTCGAGATCAGTATCTGCCGGGCGTGTGAATTCGCCGCTGGCGCTCTTCAAAATCAACGGTAGCAATGTGGCATCGCTAGTCGTATTCAAAAAGACATCCTCATGTGAAAGTACGTACTGCAACGCTCGTTCGATGGCCTGAGGATCAGTCAGCGGTTCGTACCAACTGCGGTATCGAATCTCACCCTCACGAGGATGGTCATCCCAACGACGGCGAGCGATGGATTTGATGGTTTGCATCGCAACTTGGCGTTCCCGACACATACTCATGAGTCGATCAACGTCTCGGGCGTAATCAGGAATCGACATCAGCGAATGATTCAACGGAAAAAGCACCGAATCGAAGTCGAATCGTTCCAGGCTGGCCCGGTGACGAGCGGCAACCCGTAGCCCGTGTCCTGTGACGCCAATGAAGCGGACCAATCCTTCATCACGGGCTTGGGCTAGTGCATCGACGGTCCCGCCTTTGGCAAAAGCCGTTTCCCACTCGTCTGGTTCAACCAGATTGTGCAATTGGATCAGATCGACGTGGTTCACCCCCAGGCGAATCAGGGAGCGTTCCAGTTCGGCTCGGGCGGCCGATCCCCTACGCTCACCGGTTTTCGTGGCCAGGAAAACATGGGAGCGATGGTTGATCAACCACGGTTGGAGCCGGTCTTCGGAGGCTCCATAGGAAGCAGCGGTATCGATGTGATTGACACCGTGCTCGCGCACCAGATTCAGAGTGGCATCAGCGCGCGTTTGACTCATGCCACCAAGTGCTGCTGCCCCAAAGATGATTCGTGATGAGAGATGGCCGGTCCGGCCAAAAGGTGCGGTAGGAATTGCGGACGCCTGCATCATGCCAAGGTACATCCTCGAAGGGACTAGTCACCCAGGAGTGTTGGGGCAGGGCCTACTAGGGTGATCTCGTCTAGCCAGACGTCACCAGACCGTTGAATACCAGACCGCTAAACACGAGACCGTTAAACACCAGACTATGAAAAGGGGAACCGATGACTTCAGCCACTGATTCATCTGCTCAGCATGTCGATGTGCTCATTGTGGGGGCTGGAATCTCCGGTATCGGCGGGGCATACCACCTTCAAAAGCAGTGTCCGGACCGGTCGTATCTGATCCTTGAAGGCCGACCAGACCTTGGCGGTACCTGGGATCTTTTCCGTTATCCCGGTGTTCGCTCTGATAGCGATATGCACACGCTCGGTTTCAGTTTCAAACCTTGGAAGGAAGCCAAGTCGATTGCGGACGGACCATCGATTCTTCGTTATCTGCGCGAGACCGCTGAGGAAAATGGCATCGACCGTCATATTCGTTACAACCAGTTGGTGACTGCAGCGAGTTGGTCGAGTGATTCGGCTCGATGGACCTTGACGGTTACACAGAAGGATTCCGGTCGCACCCTCGAATACACCTGCAATTTTCTCTTCATGTGTTCGGGTTACTACAGCTACAAAGAGGGATATACCCCCGACCTGCCCGGCTTGCAGTCCTTTGCTGGACCAGTCATTCATCCTCAGCAATGGCCCGAGGACTTGGACTATGCCGGCAAACGAGTTTTAGTCATTGGTTCGGGAGCTACGGCCATGACCATCGTGCCCTCGATGGCTGCAACTGCGGCAGAGGTTGTCATGTTGCAACGTTCGCCCACCTATGTGGTGGCGCGCCCGGATCACGACAAGATAGCTGACACCCTGCGCAAGTTCTTGCCCGAAAAGATGGCTTACGCCCTGACGCGTAAGAAGAACGTTCTTCTCAGCGAGAAGATTTACAACCGCACTCGAACTCAGCCGGAAAAGATCAAAGAACTACTGCTCAAAGGCGTCCGTGATGCTCTTGGTCCGGATTACGACGTTGATACTCACTTCACCCCGACGTACAACCCGTGGGATCAACGACTCTGTCTCTTACCGAATGGTGATCTCTTTCAATCGATCAATCAGGGCCACGCTCGAGTCATCACTGATGAAATTGATCACTTCACCGAGACTGGCGTTGTCTTGAAATCGGGTACGACTATCGATGCTGACATTGTCATCACTGCTACGGGACTGAATTTGGTCACCCTCGGAGAAGTTGATTTTTCCGTGGATGGCGAGAGGATCGACTTTGCCAAGACCTGGACGTACAAAGGACTTGGATATTCCAACGTTCCCAATCTGGTGACCACTTTCGGCTATATCAATGCCTCTTGGACCTTGCGGGCCGATGTAGTTAGTCTTTATGTCTGTCGGCTTTTGAATCACATGAAGACTACGAATACCCAACAAGCCACCCCGCGTTTACGACCCGAGGACGCCCACATGCCCGAAAGGCCTTGGGTGGACGACTTTTCCGCCGGGTACATGCAGCGGGTGATGCACCTCATGCCAAAGCAGGGTGATCATGAACCCTGGCTCAATCCGCAATTGATTTCGCGCGACAAGAGGATGATCGTGAAATCGCCGGTTGATGACGGTGTCATGAGATTCACCAAGGTGGCGGCGAGAGTCGTGCAGACCACCTGAACATGACCTTTGACACCATCATTTTTGCCGTGGTGGTCAGTCTTCGTTTTCTAGTACCCCTTCGTATCCCGCGCTATCCGCTTCCCGCAATTCTCCTCTGTTTGAGTATCGATGCGATCGATCAAAGTATCTTTCAACAATTCACTGATCTGAATCTGGATGGATACCAGACGTATGACAAGGCGTTGGATATTTTCTATCTCAGCGTTGCCTATGTATCGGTCTTGCGTAACTGGGTGAGTGGACCTCTGGTCACAATGGCAACGATCTTGTGGTACTACCGGCTCGTGGGTGTTGTGCTGTTCGAGTACACCCAAGAGCGTTGGTTCCTTGTGATCTTCGCCAACACGTTTGAATACTTTTTCATAGCAATTGAGATCTATCGTCAGACTCGTCGGCCAGATCGTCTGCCGTGGCGCCAGATATTGCTGTTGGTATCAGCGATTTGGATCGTGATCAAAATTCCTCAGGAATTGTGGATCCACATTGCCCAACTCGATTTCACCAACGCCGTGAAGGAATACGTCTTTGGTGTGAGTCCTGATTCGACTTGGGCCTCTTCGTTGTCAAACCGACCTTTGATCACTATCGCTTTGATCATTGTGGTGACTTTTACGGTTGTGAGTTCGTTGAGGACTCTGCGCCAAGAA
>JBEIGJ010000078.1:0-9065 GCA_040381935.1 Acidimicrobiaceae bacterium
CCGGCGACGACCGCGGCCCCGCCGTCGGCGTCATGGCAGGCCGAGATGTTGGCGGCCATCAACAAGTTGCGCACCGACCGCGGTCTGGTGGCGTTGTCCTTGTGCGGAAGTTTGAACCGTTCGTCGCAGAGTTTCGCCGATGTTCTCATCACCACCGGCGGGATCAGTCACACTGGTCCCGATGGATCCGATCTTCGCCAACGGGTTGGTGCCGCGGGGTACAACGGCTGGACCACCATTGGTGAAAACCTGGCCGCGGGTCAAGGATCAGTGAGTGCGGTGATGGATGCCTGGATCAAGTCCGCTGGACATATGGCCAATTTGGTGAAGGCTGAATATCGACATGTCGGCTTTGGGCGACAGATGGGTAAGTTGCAGAACAACACCAATCAGTCGTGGTTCTGGGTGCAAAATTTCGGTGCCAGCGGCAGTTGCTAGTTCGACGCATGTGCGTCTCTTCGCCCATCACCTGTTCTTGATCCAGCGTCTCGAAACGGTCTGTTCACAAGGCGCCCATTAGGGTGTTCCCATGACACGGGGGATGTTCACGGTGCCGTCGGAGCGCCGCATATACGGTATGCAACTTCCGGTGCAGGCCCAAAGTTCCTATTTCGTTGCCGAGTGGGAACGGACCGCGGGCCCCGATGAACTTGCTCGTTTGGCTCGAGCTTGCGATGACAATGGCTATGCCTACGTTGGCGTCTGCGATCACGTTGCTCTACCGGAATCAGTGGTGGGCGGTATGGGTACCCATTGGGCCGACCCCATTGCCACGCTCGGCTGGATTGCCGGGTTCACGCGTCACGTGGGCTTGCTGACTCATGTCTACGTGTTGCCCTATCGGCATCCGCGCATAGCTGCCAAACAGTTCGCCACTCTCGATCATCTCAGTAGTGGGCGGGCGCTCATTGGTATCGGTGCCGGCCATGTCGAATCCGAGTTCAATCTCCTGGGAGTGGATTTTCAGCAGCGGGGAGCGGCATTGAATTCGGGAATCCCCGAATTGGCGGCTGCTCTCGAAAGTGAATTCGTGGATGGTTTTGGGGCGCGCCCCCGACCAGCGCAGTCGCCACGTCCGCCCATTTGGATTGCCGGATCGAGCCCAGCGGCCATCAAACGTGCGGCCCGTTTGGGTGACGGCTGGTTACCCCAGGGACCCTCGACGTCAGAGATGGTCACCCTGCTGACTGAGGAGCGTTCCCGGCAAGGTCGCAATGGACCAATAATGATCGGGCACATCACACCTTTTCTCTACATCGGCACTCCTGGTTGGGATGTGGGAGACGGTGTCATCAGCGGTTCACCGCAAGCCATCGCCGACCAGATTCTGGCTGGCACCGCCGATGGAGTGAATCAGTTACAAGTGCGCTTCAAGGCTCGGTCCTGCGATGAACTCTGTGAACAGATAGCGCTTTTTGGCCAAGATGTTGCACCACTGGTGACCAGTCTTTCTTCGTAATCCAATCAGCTTTCGATTCTTGTAATGCACCGACCACTTGAGGAGCAATCATGTTGACCAATCTCGATGACTTTCCTATTCATCAAACGTCGGAGCCGATGCGTCACGCGGCCTCGAGCGACCGCAACTTCTACGATCGCTACTACTTCAACGGGTTCGACCATGACGGCAAGGTGATGTTTGTCTTCGGACTGGGTGTCTATGCGAACTTGGGAGTGATCGACGCCTTCTTGCTGGTTTTTCACGAGGGTCAGCACCGTGTCGTGCGGGCATCAGGTGCACTCGATGATGCCAATCGCCTGCGTCCCGGTGTGGGGCCGCTCAGTATCGAAGTTGTCGAACCACTGCGGGTGTTGCGTGTGCGCTGTGACGACAATGAGTGGGGCATTGCCTTTGATGCCACCTGGACCGGGTCGATCCCCGCTTTTGAAGAGCCACGGCATTACATCCGCGAAAACGGTCGCACCATTTTCGACACCATGCGGCTGGCCCAGACCGGTGGTTGGGATGGCACGTTGTCTATTCCGGGATCGACATTCACCCTGACGTCAGATTCGTGGTGGGGGACGCGTGATCGCTCATGGGGTTTTCGACCTGTCGGTGAAAGTGAGCCGCCAGGTATCCGAGCCAGTAATCCCTTCAGCTGGTTTTGGATTTATACGCCGATTCGATTTCCCGATCACGCCTTGATGATCATCATGCAGGAAAAGCCCGATGGCAGCCGGGTGATGGAAGAAGCCACGCGCATCTGGAATGACGGGCGCATCGAACATCTCGGTCGGCCCGATCATGCGCTCACGTATCGGCCCGGAACGCGCTTTGCCACTGGTGGTTCGTTCACCATTACCGATCCGGCTGCGGTGACTGGTGGGGCGGTGATCAATATCGAAATCGAACCCTTGGTACCGGTGCACATTGGTATTGGCACGGGTTATGGGTACGACGCCGACTGGCGCCATGGCATGTGGCAGGGCCCGTTGAAAGTGGAGAATTTTTCCTTGGATACCAATAAGCCCGAGGACGCGGCGCGACTCTTTGGCATCGTGGATGCCTCGGCGCGTTTCCGCTATACCGATCGAGAAGGTCGTCGCCACGAGGGTTACGGTCTTTTTGAAACGATGGCGATTGGACCCCACCATCGCTACGGATTTGTCGACATGCTCGACGGATATGCAGGGAAGTGACATGACACAAACTCGTTGTCTCCAATTAGCCGATGTCTTCGAGGCGATCGCTGACGCCATCCCCGATGAGCCGGCCTTGATCACCAATGAGGTGACGTTTACGTTTGCGCAACTCGATGAGCGGATCACGCGCCTGGCCAATCATTTGCTTTCGTTGGGGATGAAGCGTGGTGAGCACGTGGGTATCCATGCCCAGAACTGTCACGAGTGGGTGGAGTCGTTTTACGCTTGCGCCAAAATTGGTGCTGTTGCCGTGAATGTGAACTATCGCTACGTGGAAGCCGAACTGCGGTATTTGTACGACAACGCCGATTGTGTAGCGGTCATCGTTGCTCCGGAGTATGTGTCGGCTATCGAAGACGTGCGTGATGCTTTGCCGAACTTGCGCCACGTGATCGTGATGGGCGACCAGTATGAGGCGGCGCTACAGGCCGCCTCACCCGAGCGCAACTTTCCCGGACGTACGCCTGACGACCGGTACATTTTGTATACCGGTGGGACGACCGGTATGCCCAAGGGAGTGATATGGCGTCACGAGGACGTGATTCTTGGCGCGATGAACTCGGGTCGCGGTAATCGACCCATTGAAAGTGTGGAGCAATTGGCGCAAGAGGCTGCCGACTCGGGTTTCCGTCCGCGACTCATGTCCATCGGTCCGATGATGCACGGCGGCGGGCAGTGGATCATGGGTAACGCCTACACCGCCGGTGGATGTTTCGTGCTGTACACGAAAAAGAACTTTGATCCCTTGGCGGTCTGGCAACTGGTGGCCGACGGGGTAGTGACCTCGGTATCGACGATTGGTGATGCTATGGCCCGGCCGTTGGCGGAAGCGCTTTTGGTTGAGCCCCGACCGGAATTTGATCTGTCGTTGCTATTCGCAATTGGCAACGGCGGTGCACCGTTGTCGACAGGGGTGCGTACGCAGTTACGTGAAGCCTTGCCGAACGTGGCCATCCTCGACAGCTTTGGTGCGTCTGAGACGGGGGCGGCGGGGGCGCGATCAGACGACGGATCAGCGATGTCGGCGCCGAAGTTTGCCGTGGGGTCCGATACCACAGTGCTCAGTGAAGATGGTCGGGTGTGTGCTGTCGGCGAAGTGGGCAAGTTGGCTCGTAGCGGGAGTATTCCGCTTGGGTACTACAAAGACCCGGTGAAGACTGCTGAAACGTTTCGGGAATTCGACGGCAAGCGTTGGGTGATTCCTGGTGACTTTGCTTGCATTGAAGAGGACGGGATGATCTCGTTGTTGGGCCGGGGGTCGGTGTGTATCAACTCGGGTGGCGAGAAGATCTATCCCGAAGAAGTAGAAGCGGCGTTGAAGCAACATCCAGCGGTGTTCGATGCAGTGGTGGTGGGGACGCCTAATGAGCGCTGGGGTGAACAGGTGACGGCGCTCGTGCAGCTGCGCCCGGGCGTGTCCGCTGAACCGGTCGATGTGGTGGCGTTCAGCCGCACGTTGGTGGCGGACTACAAGTCGCCCAAGGCCGTGCTATTTGTGGATCAGGTGGTGCGCACGCCGGTGGGTAAGGCCGATTACCAGTGGGCCAAAGCCGAAGCCGCCCGTCTCCTCCCCCCCTGACCCCACTCAAGATCAACTACATGGGCGCGAAAGGGTGCCAAATCGCGTCACGTTGATGCCCAATGGGATATACGTTGGCGCTCTTCATCCTCCACCGACATCCAATGGGGATGAAAGCGACGCGAAAGCGCACCCTTTCGCGCCCAAGGTTTGATGATTGGATGTTTTAGCCGCGGATGCGGTTCCACTCGTCGGGATCTCGGCCCAGCTTTTCCAAGCGCTTAGTCACCGACAGCGGTGCACCGATATCGACGCCGGCTCTGATATTGGCCACTTGCTCACCATCTTCATCCCAAATATGGCACGTATTCAGATTCGACTTGAAGGCCATCTCGCGAGCCTCGGGGGAGAATTCCAGCTGGTTGACATCGCCACCGCCATCACGCATTTCACCCATTTTGATCACTCGCATACTCCAACCGCACTGAATCGCCACTGGTCCCATGGCCTGCAACAGCGCCGTGGTATGGGTACAACCCCGCGGCCCACCAAAGAGTTCGCGCACCTTATGGGTGAATCCGCGCGCGATCGACAATCCGACCAATTGTTTGTAGCGAATCGTGATCCCCGGACACTGGTGATGGGGAAAATCCTTGAATTCCACGTTCGCATCCACGATCTCCATCATCGGAAACGTCACCCGCAACTCGACCACCATGTGGTGAATTGTCAACGGTTCGGCATCACCCTGTACGTATAAGCCAGCGGGCTTGTCGTCGCGCACCGCACCCCGTAGCAGAATTTCGGTATCGCTTACCTTGAAGGCCCGCACTTCATAATTGCGGGTGTGGATCGGGGTGTAATGCGGATCATCGGAGAGGATCGGATTGGGATTTGGTGCGGGTTGAGCCATGAGATCTGAGAAACGTCCTTACGTTGCGAGGGTGGTCAGGAGTTGACGAGTAATTGCCCCAACCGGGCCAGACTCGGTTGGGTCGATCCCAATTGCAGTTCGAGTTGCTTGTGCAACAAGAAGTAGCGATGCAGCGGATAGTCGCGGTCTACGCCGACACCACCATGCACATGGTGAGCACCATGCATGATGCGCCATCCACCTTCAGCCGCCCAGAACTTCGCGGACAGCAACGCTTCTTCAGCCGGTAGTCCCTCGCTCATTCGCCAAACCGCTTGCCATGCAGTGAGCCGAACGCCTTCAGTGTCGATGTAGGCATCACCTGCTCGCTGGCTGACTGCTTGGAATGAGGCAATGACTTTGTCGAATTGCCGCCTCGACTTGGTGTACTCACCCATCAGCAAAAGCGCAGCCTGACAGGCACCCGAAGTCATGATGGTGGCCGCAGCAATACCGCGGTGCAACAGATCCCGCACCGCAGTGCTGTTGCCAATGCATTTGGCGGAGGCATTGGCGAACTCGACCAGCGCATCGGGTACGCCGGTAGTTGTCTCCTGTCGAGTCACTGTGACCCCGGGATCATTTGCTTCAACGGCATACAAACCGTCAGCAGCAGTCACGACAAATCGCGTGGCCATCAAGCCGTGGGGAACACAGACCTTCGTTCCGGAGATTTTCCCGTCGATCACGCTCGTCGCTGGTGTGAACGGATCGCCGACTGGTTCATGAATGGCCGCGGTCACGATGACCTCGCCTTGGAGCACTCCGTTCAACAGTTCGGGGAATTGAATCAGACTGGGTGCGGTCAACCCCATCACCGCAAAAGCGGGCACCGGTGCCGCGGCCCGACCGATTTCCTCCAAGACGATGGCGGATTCAATCAGTCCCATACCTCCGCCACCAACGGACTCTGGCAGCGCCACGCCGACGAGCCCGGCATCGGCCAGTGTGCGCCACAACACCAAATCGGTTCCGGTCTCGGTTCCGCTGATCTGCTTGAGATGAGATGGAGTACAAACGTCGGAAAGTATGCGCCGAGTGAGCGCACGAAGTTCTTCTTGATCGGGTGAGAGTGAAAAATCCATCAGCGAGCCGCCCTTGGGAATCCGAGTGAGAACATGGTGATCAAATCGCGCTGCATCTCGTTGGTGCCACCACCAAAGGTGAGAATCAGCATGCCGCGATACAGGCTTTCAAGGCGGGCTCGCACCACCGAGCCAGGGGTTCCCTGTTTGAGATAGCCGGTCGGCCCAAGTATTTCGAAGAGCAAACGGAAGGCTTCCAAGTAGAACTCGGTGCCATACACCTTGATCGAAGAACAATGACCGACATCGAGAACGCCGCGTGTGGCTTCCCATGCCGACTGCCAGTTCATGAGACGTAGAACATCCAACTTGGAATGCACTCGGGCCAAATTCAATTGCACCCATTCCTGATCAGCGACTCGACGACCGTCAGGAAGTTTGGTCGACTTGGCCCACTCAAGGGTGTCAGCCAAGGCTCGCTCGACAACGCCTGTCGAACACAGCGTCACGCGTTCGTGGTTCAGCTGATTGGTGATCAGGGTCCAACCCTTGTTCTCGCCACCCACACAGTTCTCGACGGGAATGCGAACATCATCCAAGAACATGGCGTTGATGTCGTGTTCGCCGATCAAGTTCAGCTTTTGCAGCGTGATACCGGGCGTATCCATAGGCATGATGAGAATGCTGATGCCCTTGTGCTTGGGTGCATCAGCATCGGTACGCACCGCCAGCCAGCAGTAGTCGGCATCACTCGACAATGACGTCCACATCTTCTGGCCATTAACCACGTATTCGTTGCCGTCGCGCACGGCCCGGGTCTGTAGCGATGCCAGGTCGGTACCAGCTTCTGGCTCGCTGTAGCCGATACAGAAATGCAGATCACCGGCCAGGATCTTTGGCAGGAAGAATTCTCTTTGCTGCTCGGTGCCAAAGTTCATCAGGGTCGGACCAACAGTATTGATACTCAACATGGGTACCGGCGCGCCCGCTCGCATCGATTCATCGAAGAAGATGAATTGCTCAATAGCGCTACGTCCCTGACCGCCATATTCCTTGGGCCAACCAATACCAGCCCATCCGTCGGCGCACATCTGCTTCCAGACTCGACGCGGGGCAGCGCCGATGCCATGACTTCTTCCCAGTTCAGCAACGGTGGCCTCATCGAGCAAATTCTCGTAATAGGCCCGCAACTCATTGCGCATGGCTTGTTGCTCAGTGGTGTAGCCGATTTCCATGATTCTCCCCAGGTGTGGACCAGTATTTTTCTAGCAGACAACACCGACTACGACCCTGATCGGGTTGGGTGAAGATGCTCCGATTGACTTCTGTTTGGGCTGGTCAGTCTCGATTTCGAATCCGGGTGCGCACTCTTGGGCAACTACTGTTTATCTCCGGGGGGTCGTCATGACGAAAGATCTGAAGCTCGGGTGGCACATTGGCTATTGGGGTCGCTCGATGCCCGCAGGTGTGCCAGAGACGCTGTCGATGATCGAATCTTTGGGTTACGACTCAGTCTTCACTGCGGAATCCTGGGGTAGCGATGCAATTTCTCCCCTGGCATGGTGGGGGGCTGGCACGACCAGGCTGCGGCTGTGCACCAACATCGTGCAGATTTCGGCCCGCACCCCCACGGCCACCGCGATGGCGGCCATCACGATGGATCACCTCTCGGGAGGGAGATTTTGTCTGGGACTCGGAGTGAGTGGGCCGCAGGTGGTTGAAGGTTGGTACGGCCAACGTTTCAACAAGCCGCTGGCCCGCACCCGCGAATACGTGGAGATCATTCGAAAAATTCTGGCTCGAGAAGAGCGACTGACCAACGACGGACCGGAATATCCCATTCCGGCGCGCGATGGCCTGGGTTTGGGTAAGCCACTCAATGTGATGACCCATCCCGTTCGGTCGGATCTGCCGATATTCCTCGGTGCTGAGGGACCGAAGAATGTGGCTCTGGCCGCCGAGATCGCTGATGGTTGGTACCCGATTTTCTATGCCCCGCGTCATGAGTCGATGTATGCCGCCCATCTGGCGGAGGGTTTTGCTCGACCAGCGGCGCGCCATACGCCGGACACATTCGAGATATTGGCCATGGCGACAACCGCCATCGATGATGACATCGACGCAGCGTACGATCGACTCCGCCCGACTATTGCTTTGTACGTCGGAGGAATGGGTGCGCAGGAGATGAACTTCCATGCTGATGTGTTCCGGCGACTCGGATACGAACAAGCGGTCGACACCATTCAGAACTTGTTCCTGAACGGAAAACAATCTGAAGCCATCGCATCGGTTCCAAACGCCATGATCGATGAGATTTGTCTGGTTGGTCCGCCCGCGAAAATTCGAGACGATCTCGATGCGTGGCGTGAAAGTCGCGTCACGACATTGATTGTTGGTGGATCCCCCGACACGTTGCGCACTATGGCCGAACTGGTCTTGGGTTGAAAGGAGAGATCTATGACAATGCCTGATTACCTACGTGAACTTGCCGCTCGTGTCTCCAACTGGGGTCGCTGGGGTGTCGACGATCGCCGCGGGACACTCAATCTCATTGACACGGCCGCTATCCAACGCGGTGTGGCGGCAGCCCGTCAAGGGCGTTCATTCTCGCTGGCATTCCCTTTCGATGAGACCAGCCCGCAGGTGGGGTTGATTCCGGGTCGCATCAATCCCGAGCGAACAATGTTTGCCATCAATACGTCGCTCACCGGCGACCCCGGCGACTTCACCAATAGTGATGATGCGGTCTCCATGGGAGTCCAGGCGTCGACCCATCTCGATTCGTTGGCCCATGTCGGCTATGACCATGTGTTGTATAACGGCATATCAATGGACACCGGGGATGAAGCAGGTGCTCACGAACTGGGCATCGAACACGTCGGTGCAGTGGCTACGCGAGGCATCCTCTTGGATATCGCCCGTCTTCATGGCAAGGATTTTTTTGATGATGGGTATCCGATCG
>JBEIGJ010000079.1:0-9039 GCA_040381935.1 Acidimicrobiaceae bacterium
GATCTTGCCGTTGCCACGAACGGGGCCATCCAAACGCTGAAGATTGCAGTTCACAACGAAGACCAAATTGTCCAGCTGTTCACGTGCTGCGAGACTGAGTGCCCCAAGGGTTTCTGGTTCATCGGTTTCGCCGTCACCAAGAAAAGCCCAGACGCGTGAATCACTCGTGTCATCCAATTCGCGATTCAAGAGATAGCGATTGAATCGCGCTTGATAAATGGCCGTGATCGGTCCTAGTCCCATGCTGACCGTTGGGTATTCCCAAAATTCAGGCATCAGCCGCGGATGGGGGTAACTGGACAGACCACGTCCGCCACGACCGAGTTCACGACGAAAATGGTCGAGGTCATCCTCGCTCAGTCGGCCCTCCAAAAAGGCGCGGGCGTAAATACCCGGGGCGGCGTGACCTTGGAAGTAGATCTGGTCACCGGCCGTGCCATTGTCTTTGCCTCGAAAGAAATGATTGAAGCCAATTTCATAGAGGCTGGCTGAACTGGCGAATGTGGAGAGGTGCCCGCCAATTCCATCGGCGGACTTATTGGCTCGCACCACCATGGCTGCGGCGTTCCAACGAATGAAGGCGCGAATACGTCGTTCGATATGTTCATCGCCAGGGAACCACGGCTCGAATTCACGAGGAATCGTGTTCACATATGGGGTGCTGACTGTTGCTGGGAAGCTGACCTGACTGCGTTGTGCTTGTTCGAGCAGTCTTGAGAGCAAATAGCGCGCCCGGACTTTGCCGTGGACGTCGATGACCGCATCGAGTGAGTCCAGCCACTCCTGGGTTTCGGTGGGGTCGGTATCCGGAAGTTGATGAACGGAGCCGTCAAAGAGCATGAGCCAAGTCTCGCAGAGTTACCAACGGGTATCAGTGGTCTACGTCGGACGGTGTGAGAGCATTGTGGGCCCATGAATGCCCATCGCCATGACTTCGAGACCGCGTTGGTTGTATATACCGACGGCGCTTGTAGTGGAAATCCCGGACCTGGGGGGTGGGCTTGGGCCATTGCTCCAACGGGAAAGCCTTGCGGAGTGGGAGCCTCCACGCTGACGACCAACCAACGGATGGAACTGACAGCGGCGATGGAGGCGGTGCGAACCAATGCGCCGGTGGCCCATGCGGAGGGGAAGCGTCTGATCATCGTCAGTGATTCCACCTATGTAGTGAATTGCTTCAAAGATCGATGGTGGGAACGGTGGATGCGTAACGGTTGGCGAAACGCCAAAAAAGAGCCAGTTGCCAATGTCGATCTTTGGCGCCAGATGATCGATCTTTATCTTTCGTTCCCCGAAGACCAACGTCCGGAATTTGCCTGGGTCAAGGCTCACAACGGCGACCCGATGAACGAACTCGTAGATCAGTTGGCCGTTGAAGCCAGTTTGATCTGAGCGCCGCTACCCATTCAGTACTACGAGATTGTGCTTCGTTTTGGCCTCTGACCAGGGATGACCGGTTTTCAGAGGTCTATTTCGGTACCGTTGGAGGACTCCTTTTGGCCAATACCGAGATGAATTAGTTCCTCAAGAGGGCGTCTGAATGTGCCGATACCTGAGGGCACCTTGCCATCTAGAAAACGCCAAAGATCCCACACCATGAATCCACGCCCACTTCGTCGCCGAGCCGCCACCAGCGGAATTCTCTTCCTTGCGTTGAGTCTTTTTGGTGTCCCCGGGTTGATCCCATCGTCACCGGTGGCCCAAGCAGCGCCGGGCAATCCAGCCGACGCCGTTGCAATTGTGATTGAGGGCCAAGGCAATGGCCACGGTCGGGGTTTGAGCCAGTACGGGTCTTTAGGTTGGTCGGTTGCCTACGGTCGGGATTGGAATTGGATCCTCGACCATTACTACGGCGGTACCGTCGCCGGGGTGGCTCCCGAGGGACTGCGGATCACGGTGGCTCTTGGCGCATTCGATGGACTGCAAACCGCGGTTGTGGCGGCCAATGGCAATGCCAATTGGATTGGCGGCACGCCGGGCAACTTCGGCTCTCTCGTTGCGCGGGAAGTTTCCACTTCAGGCACCACGGCTACATACAAAATATGGGGGAATGCATCGCGGATCTGCCCCAGTGCATCGGACCCATTGTCGTCTTGGCAATACCTAGGTCAAGTCAATGCCAGTTTCAACGCTGTCGGTCCCCGTTTTGGCGTACCAGGTGGAGATGATCCGGCAACACCGGCTGGTTCGCTACTAGGAGTCTGTGATGCTTCGGGTTTTGTGCGGCACTATCGCGGCTCGATCTACGCCACGAATCGATCCGATGGCGCCAATCGCACAATCAGTGAAGTCGAAATTGAGTCGTATCTTCGTGGCGTTGTGCCGCGAGAATCTCCGGCATCATGGGCGAACAGCGGTAACGGTGCTGGAATCAATGCTTTGCGAGCCCAATCAGTTGCGGCACGTTCGTATGCCCTGGCCCAAGGTGGCAGTTTCGCCGGCAAACGCTATCCCCATTCCAAAACCTGTGACTCCGATTCCTGCCAAGTGTACGGAGGAGCCGCGACCCGAGTGTCGGCCACATCATCGCCAGTCGTACTCGAGGATTCGCGTACCGACCGCGCCATTGCCGATACGCGTAGTGTGATCCGCGTTCGACCGGCGAGTCCCACTACTCCGGTGTCAACTGAGTTTTCATCTTCGAATGGTGATCGTACGGCAGGTATCAATTTCGTTCCCGTTGATGATGACGGCGACAAAGTCGACTTCAATCCATGGAGTCGCTGGACGCGGGTGCTATCGGCGCCAGGTTTGGCCAGCCGCTATGGATTGGCGCGAATAACCAAAGTCGAGATGGTGACCGACACCTCGATTTCTGGTGGCCTCTTCGGGGTGACCCCTGCCTGGGCAGTGAGCGTCAAGTTGTACAACGGCACGCAGTCGGTGACCGTAAAGGCCTCGGAACTGCGCAGTGCCTATGGATTTCCGTCGTCTTCGATCACTGCACGCCTGGTGATGCGGGATCATTCGGCTGCTGATGATTTCGTGTTCATTGGTGACTCGGTGGGCACCAGCATCGCCGGCAACGACGGCACAGGCACATTGCCCACCTTGCTAAATGGAGTTTTCAATTCCGCAACCTATAACTCGCAGTCACATCGCTGCACGGTTGGCAACTGTCCACCGGCAAGTGCCGATGGACTCACGGTGGCGCGAAACCTCAGCGGCACACCTGATGTCGCCATAGTTCAACTGGGCTACAACGATGGCCAGTCGAGTTTGGGTGCCGAAATCGATCAGGTCATGCAAGCGCTGGTGAACAAAGGAGTACGCGTCGTTGGCTGGGTGACCATGTCAGAGCGACGAACTGTCAATGGCGCGTCGGTCTTTGCTGTTGGCAATCAGGCATTGCGCAACGCCGCATCTCGTTGGCCGCAATTACGAGTGTTGCCTTGGGATACGTTCAGCGCCGGGAGTTCCAAGGATCGCTGGTTCAGTGACAATGTGCATCTTTCTCCGTCGGGGCGATCCCAGTTCGCATTGTGGTTGCGAGATCGAGCCATCGAATTGTCGAAAGGACAAGCTCCTCCTCCGAGTCAGCCGATTCGTATCGGTCCGGGCCGAGACTTACGCATTCCGATGCTCGGTAACTACGGCATTCCAACCAGCAATGTCAGTGCTGTGAGTTTCAACCTCACCGCTGTAGCACCTGATGGCAGCGGTTACATGACGGTCTGGCCCTGCAGCAAGCCCAAACCAGCGACTTCGAATCTCAACTATGTTCGCGGTCAAGTTGTCGCTAACGCAGTGATCGCGCCGGTGGACACCGCAACAGATCCATCGGGGACGATTTGTATTTCTTCTTTAATGGATTCTCATGTTGTGGTCGATGTCAACGGATGGCTGGCGGGTAGCACTGGTCTGCGTACCACTAATCCCGTTCGCGCAGTCGACACCCGTATTGGCCTCGGGGGTGTACCAGTAACAAGAATCGGAGATACCGGATCTGGTGGGCAGCCTTTGGTTTTTCAAGTCACTGGGACTAATGGAATACCGAGTTCGGGCGTGTCGGCGGTGTCGATGAATTTGGCGGTCACCAACACGTCGGTAGCGGTCGGCGTCGGATATGTCACGGCGTATCCCTGCGGTGGGGCACCTCCTCTCGCATCCAATCTCAACTTCGCCCCGGGCGAGACGGTTGCCAACGCCGCTATCGTCCCGGTTTCACCCACGGGAACGATCTGCTTCTTCGTCTATGGACAGGCTGACGTCATCATCGATATCAATGGTTGGTTTCTCAGTGGATCAGGTTTCAACTCCTTGCAGCCGACTCGCATGTTCGACACACGAGATGGTTCGGGTGGGGTGGCGGTCAATCGAATTGGATCGTCTAGTTCGGGTTCATCCGTGGTTGAGGTGCCGGTTCTCGGCCGTTATGGACTTCCGGCATCCAATGTGGAAACCCTGATCATGAACATCACCGCAACGGATGGCACAACGGGTGGATACGTGACGGTGTATCCCTGTTCGGCACAACCTCCTTTAGCTTCGAATCTCAACTTCGAAACTCGGCAAACCGTTGCCAACAGCGTTCTGGCCAAAGTCTCGTCGCGGGGTACGGTCTGTTTATTCGTGAACGGATCCACCCACTTAGTGGCTGATATTTCGGGTTACAGCGTGGCTGGCGGTGGACTGAACACCTTCACTCCGGTGCGGATCGTGGACACTCGAATCAGCCAGGGTCCGATCCCGGGTCGCTGATCCGATTCGATTCGACTCGTTCCGAATTCGGAAATATCGGCTCTCGTTGCCTAGCCTGCGTTGATGGACATCAATGGAGCAAGCGCAATCGTCACAGGTGGAGCATCGGGAATCGGAGCGGCAACGGCTCGCATGCTGGCCGCTCGAGGAGCCAAAGTGGTCATCGCTGACCTGCAAGAAGACAGGGGTAACGCCGTTGCCAAAGAAATTGGCGGGTCTTTTTGCAAGGTGGATGTCACCAAGACCGAGGACATCATCAATGCCGTTGAGATGGCCAAGTCGATGGGGCCACTGCGCGTATTGGTGAACTCAGCGGGAATTGGCTGGGCCCAGCGGACCGTGGGCAGAGACGGCTCGTACGATTCGGCGGCGAATCTTGACGCCTACAAAAAGGTCATTGCCATCAACTTGGTTGGCACCTTCGACTGCATTCGCATTGCGGCCACCGCCATGAGCACCACTGAACCGCTCGAACACGGTGAGCGTGGTGCAATTGTGAATATTGCTTCCGTCGCGGCCTTTGATGGTCAGATCGGACAGGCTGCCTACTCCAGTTCCAAAGGCGGAGTTGTGGGTATGACCTTGCCGGTGGCGCGAGATCTCTCAGCAGTTGGTATTCGCGTCAATACCGTGGCTCCGGGTTTGATCGATACTCCGATTTATGGTGAGGGGGAAGGCAGTGATGTCTTCAAGGGCAAACTCCAAACCGGCGTGCTCTTCCCCAATCGTTTGGGCTTCGCCACTGAACTGGCCTCGATGGTGGTTGAGTGTGTCACCAACAGCTACATGAATGCCGAGACCATTCGCGTCGATGGTGGCATTCGTATGCCTCCAAAATGAATCAAACGCTGATCTCAGAGTTCAATGCGAAGAAATGAGGTCAGCTTCTCGATCAGGTCGTGTAGTCGGCGTTGATACGCACGTAGCCATCGGTCAAATCGCAGCCCCACACAGTCGATGAGGCCGTTCCAGTCATCAGGCTGACGTGGATGACGACTTCGTCTTGGCGCATGTACTGACTGAGAGCGTTCAATCCAACGTCGTCCACGGCGGTGGGGAAGACCTCTTGATGTCCGAACCGAATAACGACTGAACCCTGGTCTATGTCGTGGTACTGGCTGCATTTTCCAATAGCCATTGCCACACGACCCCAATTAGGGTCGGCGCCGTGAACCGCGGTTTTCACCAAAGGTGAATTGACAATTGATTTGGCAACGGTCTTGGCTTGTTCAGTATCGCGAGCGCGGTCGACACACACCTCGATCAGTTTTTCAGCTCCTTCGCCATCGCGAGCCACCTGTTTGGTGAGTGACAGACACACGTCTTCCAAAGCCAATTCGAAAGCAGTGGGATCCACCGGTCCGGCAACGCCAGAAGCCATGACGATGGCGGTGTCCGATGTCGAGGTGTCAGTATCGATCGAAACGCAGTTGAACGTGCGGTTGATGACCTTTCGCCAGACGGTATCAAGATGGCGCGGTTCGACTTCGGCATCGGTGAAGACCATCGTGATGAGTGTTGCCATGTTCGGTTCAATCATGCCCACACCCTTGGCCACGCCGATGAGTCGCGCCGAACTACCTTCAATGTGCGCTTCGGCGATCTTGGGAACGGTGTCCGTGGTCATAATGCCCTGGGCAACTGCCAGTGCATCGCGATCGGGAAGTGGGAATGGGAGCGAGTCCAAACCGGCACGAATACGTTCCATGGGATAGGGCCGACCAATGACTCCCGTCGAGGCGATGAGGACGTCACTTGGCAGACAACCGAGGTGTTCGGCGATGCGGGTAGTGATTTCTTCGGCATTGGCTAGTCCGACTGGCCCATTGGCAACATTGGCATTCTTGGAAATGACCACCACCGCGCGGGCTCGAAAATCGGCCACATGCCGACGACTCACCTCGACGCTTGGTCCAGCGAATCGACTTTGGGTGAATACCCCGGCCGCAGCAACGTTGGACTCTGCCGAAATCAACGTGAAATCAGCAGTGGCGTCTTTGATTCCAAAATTGGTGACATAACTGGAAAAGCCGTTCGGCAGGCTCGACATCAACCGCTCAATTCTTGTGTAGGGCGGCATTCAGGCCACCCCAACTACCCGATCGCATGACAGCCTCGACGGCACCACTTACGCTGTTGCGTCGAAAGAGGAGATTGTTCGCTCCCGAGAGTGCCGCGCCTTTCACAATGTCACCGTCCGGAAGGGTGACTCGGGTACCAGCAGTGACATAGAGGCCGGCTTCGACGATACAAGCATCTCCGAGACTGATGCCGATACCGCTGTTTGCTCCGAGCAGACAACGTTCACCGATACTGATCACTTCTTTGCCGCCTCCGGACAGCGTTCCCATAATCGATGCGCCGCCACCGATATCACTGCCATCGCCAACGACGACCCCGGCCGAGATACGTCCTTCGACCATTGAAGCACCTAGGGTGCCAGCGTTGAAATTGCAGAATCCTTCGTGCATCACGGTTGTTCCGGTAGACAGATACGCCCCTAGTCGGACGCGATCAGCATCAGCGATTCGCACACCAGAGGGAACGACGTAGTCCGTCATGCGCGGGAACTTATCGAGTCCGTGAACGGTGAGAATGCGACCACTACGTCGTTCCTCCCAACGCACTCGCTCGACGCGCTCGGGGAGTATGGGGCCAAGGTTGGTCCAGGCCACGTTGGTCAATAGTCCGAAGGCGCCATCCAAATTCAAAGTGCGTGGTAGGGCCAGCCGATGGGAGAGTAAATGGAGTCGCAAGTAGACATCGGCCGCGTCGGTTGGGGCACTATCGGTATCGATGATCAGCGTTTCGGAAGCGACGCTCACTCCACGTAAGGCATGTTCCTGCTCATCGGTGGACGAGATGGTTGATGATGGCGTTTCACCCCAACTCAATTCATGGAACCACGCGTCGAGAATGGCGCCGTCCTGACTAGAGCCGTCCTTGACGCGGGTGACCAGTGCCTGGCCCCAAGCGGTTGTCATGTCGGTTCTCCCTTGTGATTGATCAGTCAGTGGACAATGAGAAGACTTCGGGGCGCAGAGTGGGGAACAAGATCACTTCCTTGATGGAGGTGACACCTGCCAGCAGCATGGCAACGCGGTCCATGCCGATTCCGAGTCCCCCTGTGGGTGGCAAACCGAACTCTAAAGCCCGCAGATAGTCCTCATCGACGGAACCGCGTTCGGCATCACCGGCATCTTTGGCCGCTTGTTCATCTTCGAAGCGTCGACGCTGCTCTACGGGGTCGTTGAGTTCGCTATAGCCGTTGGCCAATTCTCGAGCGCCAACGAAGAGTTCGAACCGCTCGGTGATGTGGGGGTCACGACGGTCAACGCGCGCCAAAGGGGAAATTTCCACTGGATGGCCAGTGACGAAGGTGGGACGGATCAGGGACGATTCTGCTGTTGCTTCGAAAATTTCCTCGATCAGCTTGCCGCTGCCCCAGCGCGCATCCCAACGTACGCCGTGATTCTCGGCGAGTGAGCGGAGAGTCTCGACGGGCTGCGACGGGTGCACATCGGCCCCGGTCTTTTCGGCCACCAATTCAATCATGCTGACCCGCCGCCACGGTTCGGCGAGGTCAACTTCGTGCGCGCCCCCTTCAGTATCGAAGATGGTCACAGTGGTGGTTCCGAGTGCGTCGCGTGCCGCCTGAACAATGAGTTCTTCGCTGAGAGCCATGACTTCGCTGTAATCGGCAAATGCCTGATACAGCTCCATCATGGTGAACTCGGGATTGTGTCGAGTGCTGATGCCCTCATTGCGAAAGACTCGACCGATTTCGTAGACACGTTCCATACCGCCAACGATGAGTCGCTTCAAGTGCAACTCGAGAGCGATACGCAAATACAACTGCATATCAAGGGCATTGTGATGGGTGACGAATGGTCGGGCATGGGCCCCTCCAGCCTCGACATGGAGAACAGGAGTCTCGACTTCGATGAATCCCTTGTCGGCCAATGTGCGTCGGAAACTGGTGATAATGGCATGGCGAACTTCGAAGGCTCGCCGCGCTTCTTCGTTCACGATGAGATCGGTGTAGCGCTGCCGGAAACGCGTATCGGTATCGGTGAGGCCCCTCCATTTATCGGGCAACGGTCGGACTGCTTTGGAGAGCAATTCAATCCGGTCGACTTTCACCGAGAGTTCACCTTTGCGGGTGGTCATGATGGTTCCAGTGGCACCGATCCAGTCGCCAAGATCGAGAGTTCCGGCCTGGTCGAAGCCGTCATCGCCAATCACAGCTTTTGAAATGAACAATTGCAAGGCGTCATTCCGGTCGCGCAACGTGCCAAAGATCAACTTGCCTTGTTCCCGTTTCAACATCCGTCGACC
>JBEIGJ010000080.1:0-8959 GCA_040381935.1 Acidimicrobiaceae bacterium
GCCATGTTCGAGGAGAAGAACAGAAAGAGTGAGCAAGCCGATGTAGTTGCCGCCTGCGCTTGGCGTCAGAAGAAATTCGATGCCGGCTATGGCTACATCAGCGGACCGGCTCAGTATGGCGGCCGAGAACTGCCAAGTTCATACGCACGGGCCTACGACTCACTCGAATCGAAGTTTGAAATTCCCAACCAAAGTTGTTTCACCATCGGTTTGGGTATGGTTGCCCCCACCATCGTGGCTCATGGTTCAGATGCAGCGCGGGATCGTTATGTACGCAGCATGTATCGCGGCGAGATCGTTGGCTGTCAGTTGTTCAGTGAACCCGGCGCTGGAAGCGACTTGGCAAGTTTGAGCACCAAAGCCGAACGTGACGGAGACGAGTGGGTCATCACCGGCCAAAAGGTATGGACGAGCGGAGCTCACTACAGCCACATCGGTGAGATCATCGCCCGTACCGATTTCGATCTACCCAAGCACAAAGGTCTCACCGGTTTCATCGTGGATATGAAAGCTCCTGGTGTAGAGATCAGACCACTGCGGCAGATGACTGGTGGAGCCAGTTTCAACGAGGTCTTCTTCACTGAGGTGCGCGTCCCCGATGACCACCGCTTAGGTGATGTGAACAACGGTTGGAATGTCGCTCTCACCACATTGATGAACGAGCGCGCGGCGATTGGTGGCGGTGGCGGCGGTGGAGGCTTCTTTTCGCGAGTCGTAGAGATGGTGAAGTTCTACGGCTTGGACAAAGATCCCGTCGTACGCGATGAACTGGCCAAGATCATCATTCATAACAAGGTCGCCGGTTACAACAATCAGCGCGCTATGGACAAGATCAAGTCGGGACAGATGCCCGGACCAGAAATGAGCATGGCAAAGTTGGCTGGCACCACGAACATGATGCGTCTCGGTGATTTCGTGTCGATGATTCTGGGACCCAAGCTCATCGCCGATAGTGGTGAATGGGGCACATACGCTTGGAGCCAGCTCATCTTGGGAACCCCAGGAGGACGTATCGCTGGCGGATCAGATGAAGTGATGCGCAACATTGTGGCCGAGCGAGTTCTTGGATTACCCAAAGATCCGGGCATCGATTCCAAGAGCGCCTTCAAGGATCTCAAGACTGGCACTCAGAAATAACGAGCAGTCGTGAGGTAGTTGATTCGTCACTCGGGAGTCGGCGGATTCCAGCGTTTGGCTCCTCCACAAAACCTCTGTTTCAAAAGAGGGTTCCCTGCCGATATAGCCGCGGAGTGCCAGGCCATGGAACACAGGTGTCCATGAAGGACCAACTCCGACGATGAATCGCTGATGGACCATATCCCTGCAATCCAGTGCGGTGCCGATGGCAGGGATATCCCTTATTGGTATCGAAACTCCACAACGGAAAATCCTCGGCAAGTTGACGCATGAGGCGATCACGAGTCACCTTGGCCAGGATCGAAGCTGCCGCAATCGATAAACACGACACATCACCTTTGACGCGCATTTCCACCCGAGAAACAAGTGGAGTGACAAAGTCCCAACTGCCATCGACCACCGCAGCATCCGGTAGCACGGCCAACCCGGCAAGGGCTCGTTGCGTAGCCAAGCGCTGCGCGGCCGCCATTCCCAAGTCGTCACATTCGGCATGGCTGGCGAACCCAACTGACCAAGCCGTACACCAATCGATCACCGCATCAAATATCGCTTCGCGTCGACGCTCAGTGAGTGACTTAGAGTCGCGTACTCCGGGCATTTCTCCCTGCCGGGGAATGACAACTGCACCAACAGCCAGCGGGCCCGCCCATGCACCTTTACCTACCTCGTCAATTCCCACGACGACGTCGCACCCATCGGCATACAACGATTCTTCCCACTCACGATTTGGTGCATGCACGTTTGACCGGCCAAGTGCTCGATCGCTCATGGGTCGCTTCTCATGACATGACGTGCAAACCCACTGGACCGTCCGTCACTGTCCCGATCTCGGTGAAGAGAGATCCATCGGCTATGAGATTTCCGACTTCTGCGGGATCGACTGCAGCCAACAATCCACCTGATGTTTGCGGATCGAACAGGATGATGTCATAGGCCGGGTCGACACCCGTCCCAAATGTGACGTGTCGTCCAACGGCACTGCGATTTCGAGCATCGCCACCAGTCCTCACCCCGCGCTTGGCGATGTCCAAAGCCTCGGGGTATAGCGGTAGTCGTGCTGCTTCGATCGTGAACTGATAGCCGGAACGCTCGGCCATTTCCCACCCGTGTCCCGCCAAAGCAAAACCGGTGACATCGGTGACGGCGTGGACTCCACCATTGGACTGCAACTGCTCGCTCGCCCGGCGATTGAGCAGACGCATACCGGTGATTGCTGATGACTTAGCCGCCAATGAACCACCAGCTAACACAATGCCTGTACCCAGTGGTTTGGAAAGCACCAGCACGTCGCCAACTCGAGCGCCGCCCTTGGTGAAGATGCGATCTGGATGAACCAGACCTTGTACCGCTAATCCGAAGATTGGCTCGGGATTACGAATGGTGTGGCCGCCGGCCACCGAACCACCGGCCTCCCGTACCGTCGTTGCAGCCGCTTCAAAGATGGCAACAATTGCCGAGCGTGGAAAATGCTCTGGGAAAGCCGCAATGTTCACCGCCATCATGACTCGACCACCCATGGCAAAGACATCGCTACACGCGTTGGCCGCGGCAATGGCTCCAAAATCCGCTGGATCATCCACGAGCGGTGGGAAAAAATCAGTGGTGCTGACGACGGCCAGATCATCGCTGATGCGGTACACCGCGGCATCGTCAAAGGGTGCCAATCCGATGAGAAGGGCTGGATCATTGGACGGTGTCAGATCCTCGACCAGACCGGCGAGTAAATCCTTGCCCCATTTGGCGGCACATCCCCCGCAACTCGTCCACTCGGTGAGTCGTAACGGGGTGTCTTCCGGGGCGGTTTCATCCCCATGTGGAGACGGCGTCGAAGTCATGTGCTGAGCCTAGGGTGCCCAGCCACAACCGTCAGTGTGCAAACACGAGCATGGGCGAGCAAAGTTCTAGCAATGGGTATCAAACTGACGCGATTTGGCACGCTTTCGCGCCCAAGAAGTTATGAAGCGTTAGTGGTGAGGCGGGTTAGGAGTTCGGTCAGAGGTTCTCGGAAATCCCGTAGCGGCTGATACCCGGCTGCGCGCCAGGCGCGGTTCTCCAACACACTGTTGGCCGGTCGCGGTGCTGGTCGCGGCGGATCCAAATCGGCTGTAGCGATCGCTCGCACCAGCGCGGGATCCTCGCCCATTCCCTGCACCACGGCGCAGACGAACTCGTACCAGCTCACAGCACCCTGATTAGTCAGGTGAAATATGCCGGCGCGACGATCACGAGCCAGTTGCACCAAAGCCGGTGCCAAATCAGCAGTGAACGTGGGGTGCCCGATTTGGTCATCGACAAAAGCCAGTGGTCGGTTCTCGCGTCGCAAGCGAAGAACTGTTTTGACCATATTCGCTCCGTGATAACCGCATACCCACGAGGTGCGCACAACAGCCCCAGCTGCGCCTAACGCAAGTGCTTCGTGTTCACCAACCAATTTCGTTCGGCCATAAACGCTGCGCGGATTGGGTGTATCAGTTTCCACATAAGGTCGGTCGAGCGTGCCATCAAAGACATAATCGGTGCTGATCTGCACCAAATGTCCGCCAACGGCATCCACTGCCTCGGCCAGCCAACGAACGGCATGACCATTGACTTCAAGGGCTTGTTCGGCGTGATCTTCGCACGCATCCACGGCCGTGAACGCCGCGCAGTTCACTACCACGTCAGGCCGAAGTTCAGCGATGACCGCATGTACCGCGTCGCGATCGGTGATGTCCAAAGTATCGAGATCAAGACCAATGGCTTCTTCTCCCACCGAGTCCGCCACCTCGATCAGATCCCGCCCCATTTGACCCTGGGCCCCAGTCACCAACATTTTCATCATCGAACCGACTTCCATGACCGAAGACCGGAAATGATTTCATCCATCGATGCGGCCTTTGAGTGGCTCCCACCATGATCGATGAGTCCGGTACCAATCCACAGTTTCGGCGAGAGCATCTGCAAACGTTCGGGTCATCGACCAACCAAGAGAAACAACTTTGTCAATAGCCACCGAATAACGACGATCGTGACCCAAACGGTCAGCGACTGGCTCGATGAAGCTTTCATCGCGATCACACAATTCGAGAAGCATGTAGGTGATGTCCCGATTGGTCATCTCGTTATGAGCCCCGATGTTGTAGACCTCTCCGACCTCGCCCTTGGTTAGCACCAAGTGAGCCGCAATATTGTGGTCTTCGACGTGAATCCAATCGCGCACATTGCCACCGTCGCCGTACAGAGGGACCTTCTGACCATCGAGAAGGTTGGTCGTGAACAGCGGTATCAACTTTTCCGGGTACTGATACGGACCGAAGTTGTTTGAACAGCGGGTCACGATCACCGGCAGGCCATAGGTCGTCACATACGACAAAGCGATGAGATCACTGGCGGCCTTCGAAGCCGAATATGGAGACCTCGGTGTCAAGACATCGGATTCGACAAAGGATCCCTCATCGATACTGCCGTAGACCTCATCGGTCGAGATATGTAAGAAGCGTTCCACTCCCACCTGTCGAGCCACATCGCACATCACATTGGTGCCATAGGAGTTGGTGCGCACGAAGGCATAGGGATCGACGATGGAGCGATCAACGTGACTTTCAGCGGCGAAATGAACAACCGCGTCATGGCCCATCATGGCCGCCGATACCGAATCGGGATCGCAAATATCGCCTTGCACGAAGGTGCACCGACGGTCGTCGAGGAGGTCGCGGATACTTTCGAGATTGCCGGCGTACGTGAGTTTGTCGTAGATGGTGACCGAATCATCGCTGTTGGCCAAGAGCCAACGCACGTAATTGGAACCGATAAAACCAGCCGCGCCTGTCACAAAGAGTTTCACATCAGGTCCTCATCGGCCATGATGGCTGGCGTTCAGTGGCGATATCAGCACGTCGAGGATTGTTTTGGTCGCGTTCACTCAAAATGGGGTCCGTCACACCCCAGTCAGCGCCAATCACCGGGTCGTTCCAGGCCACGCCAAGTTCATCCGCCGGGTTGTAGTAGTTGTCGACCAGATACGTCATCACGACATCAGTGAGAGCAGCAAATCCGTGAGCAACGCCTGGCGGGATGTAGACGCCAATGTGATTCTCGCCGCTGATATCGATGGTTTGAGTTGCTCCGTCGGTGGGCCCGCCGACTCGCAGATCGTGCAAGACGACGCGAATTGTCCCGACCGGTACATACCAATAATCGGCCTGATGCAAGTGATAGTGCAGACCAACCAACGCTCCAGCCTGTTTGTTCGAACGATTACCCTGAATCATCTCGCGGCCGTGAGGAAACCATTCACGCCGATAGGTCTCGATGAAGAGTCCCCGTTGATCGCCGTGGATCGTCGGCTCGACAGTCCATACTCCGTCAATGATCGTGCTCGGCAAAAGTTTGGGCATCGCTTTACTCCGTATCGATCTGGCAGTGATCGCCGACCATCAATCGTAAAGCACGCGGGCGCTTTTGTGATCGTGTTACTTCCGCTTCACGGCCAATGAGACTGTCCTCGAGACGAGTGATGTCAATGATGCGACTCTTTTCCATGATGACCGAATGTTCGACCTCGCTATTGAGAATCTCACATCCATCTCCGATTGCCGAGAATGGTCCGATGAAACTGTTCGTGATACTGGCGTTGCGACCAATAATCAATGGACCGCGCAAAATCGAGTTGCTAACTCTGGCTCCCTCTTCGACTACTACCCGTCCATCAATTGACGACGAAGCGTCGACGTCGCCGTCAATGCGCGGCGTGATGACTTCCAGTAAGAGTCGGTTCGCTTCGAGCAGCGGTGTCAATTTCCCAGTGTCGATCCACCAACCGGTGAGCCGCTCACAACGAACCAGCATTCCCTGGTCGACCAGCCATTGAATCGCATCGGTGATCTCTAGTTCTCCGCGCATTGACGGAGTGATGGCGCGCACTGCTTCTCGAATATTGCGATCAAAGAGATACACCCCAACTAAGGCCAAGTCCGAGACCGGATCGGCCGGCTTTTCCACCAATCGAACCACGTGATCATCGGCATCCAGTTCGGCAATGCCGAATCGATGGGGATCCGGTACTTTTTTCAAAAGGATTTGGGCCGACGGAGCATTCGGACCACGTCGCGCCTCTTCGAAGGCATGAACGAAAGCCGCCAAATCTTGTTCCAACAAGTTGTCACCGAGGTACATGACGAAGTCATCGTCACCCAAAAAGTCCTCAGCGATGAGAACGCAGTGAGCAAGGCCCAGAGGTTCATCTTGTGGGATGTAGGTGATCGATGCTCCCCAATGGCTCCCATCGCCCACCGTGGACATGACCTCGTCGCGAGTGTCGCCGACGATGATGCCGATCTCGGAGATCCCGGCGGAAACGATGGCCTCGATCCCGTAGAAAAGGATGGGTTTATTGGCCACGGGAACCAGTTGTTTGGCGCTGGTGTGGGTGATGGGCCGCAAGCGGGTTCCGGCCCCGCCGGCCAAGATGAGCGCTTTCATGAATCGAACCTCGGGAGATGATGAAGGTCCGTGGACCGAGCCCAGTCTGCCACCGTCATCTGGAACTCGCGACTACCCCTGTGGGAAAGGAGGGGGTGCCGTGCCGGCCAGGAATCCGATCAAGTCGGCGGCACTGCTATTCAGTAGCAATACAGATTTTCCGTCGATGGTCTCGCCATAGACCGGAAGAGCAAACCGATTGATTCCTCCGCCGGCCATCGAGCGAAGATATCCGGCCACTTCGATCACATCGGTTGCCGGATCAGCCAAGAGGGAATCCACTGTTGCGGCAATCAACGCAGCGGCGCGAAACGGATTTGCTGCAGTGTTGGAAACGGACTTGGACGCAGCCGCTTGAACGAAGGCCTGCTGACGTTCGATGCGGCCGAGGTCGGCACGGCCATCTACATCCCAATCACCGTCTCGGAACACCTCGTAGTACCGACTGCGGGCGTAGGCCAAAGACTGAATCTCATCCAAGGTGAAGCATCCGGGTTCGGGAATGTTCAGACCAGTGTTGATATCTCGTGTCGGATATTCAAAACACAAGTCGACGCCGTCGATAGCAGCCACGATCGATTTGAACGAGTTGAAGTTCACTTCGATGTAATGGTGAATCGGAATACCCAGGCTGATCTGCACCGTTTCGACCAAAGTGCTCGCACCATAGGAGTACGCGGCGTTGATCCGATTGGTTTCGTAGCCCGGAATGGCAATCCACAGGTCACGCGGAATCGACGTCAACGAGATCGAGGAATCACGGGTATCGACATGCATCACCATGATGGTGTCGCTGCGACGGCCCCCGGTTTCCTCGGTATCACCGATCCCGCCGTAATCAGGACTCGTGGGATCGGCCCCTTCTCGTGTGTCGCTGCCCACGAGGAGGAAGTTGACAAAGGACCCTGGGCGCGGCGAAAGAACGGCAGAGACATCGGCAATGCGCTCGACGCTGTCAGCTTGTTGGCGGGCGGTGATGGCAGTACCGAGGCCGGCAGCCACAGCGAAGACGAGAACCAGAGTTGTTCCGGTGATCCAAGGAAGGAACCGGGGACGGGGTCCGCGCGCCGCATCCGAGGTCGACACCATCACCACGCCCAAAACTTACGCCCCCTAGAACTCCCTTGGGCGCGATTTGGTGCCAAAACGCGAGCGTTTCCTACCCATTGAAATGTTTTCGCCCTCGGGATCCGACAACACCGTCTATCGGAGAAGGATCGAGCGGGTATCGGCGATGACGGGTGTCGAAAATGACAGGCAATGGGGACGAAAGCGACCTGATTTGGCACCCTTTCGCGCCCAAGGGGTGACTAGCGGAGGTGGACGATGTCGCCGACGTCGAGGCGATGAGTCACCGCACAGGCATCCAACACCACCAATCGTCCATCGGTCTCCACATCCAGCACTCGACCCTCCAAGATTTCCCCGGTCGGGAGATGGGCCCGCACATTTTTCCCCACAGTCCCCAATCGTGCGCGGTACCGATCAAAGATCTCCCCCGTCGAGGCCTCTAAAAGCCCACCCAAACGCTCCAGGATCCCCTCCAGGACCTGGTCGCGCATTCCGGTGCCCGGAACCGGAGAATCCCTTCCCAGAGCGTCAATCAAGCACACCGCCCCCTCGGGAGCCCAGCCGATATTCAACCCCAGTCCCACGACCACGAAATCAGGGCCATCAGCGTGACTGACAGTCGCTCCCGACGACTTCTCGCGCCGCAGTGTTCCGGCACTGGCCAAAATTCCGGCCAGTTTTCGGCCATCGATCAGGACATCATTGGGCCACTTCAGGTCCACGTCGATCCGTCGACCGCGCATGTGGCCCACCGCCTCACAGGTTTCCGCCGCCGCCACCGCCACGGCCTGGGTCAATTGATGCGGAAAAGCCGGCACCTCACGGATCAGAACGCTCATCAACAAGTTCGCTCCGGATTGTGCCTCCCAGGTCCGATCCAACCTGCCACGCCCGGCACTTTGGTGATCAGCCACCAAAACCAGCCGGTGCGGAGCCCCATCCAGGGCCGCCTGCAAAAGGTCGGCATTGGTACTACCGGTGGTTTCAACCCACCGAATAGTCCACGAACCGCCCCCAAAATCCTTTGCCCCGTTGGATGTACGGGGGTTCGAACGCCCGCCCGTATCGGTCAGGATCCGTTCGCTGAATGGCACTCCTGGCAAGTTCTCATCGTTTGAGGTAGCAATCGGGGTGTCCATCAGACCAACATTGTCACTTGTGCCCTCCAAACCGCTGACAAAGATCCTGATTGCTAACCGAGGCGAAATCGCCGTTCGGGTAATTCGCGCCGCTCGCGAGATGGGAATCGCCACCGTGGCGGTCTATTCCGAACTCGATCGAGAGTCTCTCC
>JBEIGJ010000081.1:0-8947 GCA_040381935.1 Acidimicrobiaceae bacterium
CCGCTTCGTGGTCGAACTTCCTTCTGGAACCCCTCATGAGTCCGAACCTGGAGACCTGCGATGAACACCCACCGCCGACGTGAACTTTTTCGTTCGTCACCCTCGGTCGCTGTCTTGTTGGCATTCAGCATTTTGAGTTCATGTTCGATTCCCGATGAAGGTGGCGTACGAGCAGTCGATCCCGCGGACATCCCCTACGAACTTGATGCCACTACAACATCCACTTCGACGACTTCTACCACATCGCTCCCCCCGGCCGATTTCACCACCACATCTGGACCAAACACCACGGTGCCTGTCGACACCGTCAGTCTTTTCTACGTTGCTGGCCTCCAGGTGGTTCCCATCACTCGACTACTGCTCAGTCCTGCGAGTGCAGCCCAGGTTCTGGCAGCTCTGGCTGAAGGCGTCCCTTCCGTGGAGGCCGCTGCGGGATTGCGCTCTGCCTTGCCACCGGATTTCATCGCCGAGGTCATCGTCGAGCGGGGAATCGCCCGCGTTGACTTACCCCCGACATTTGTCACCGATGTTCCCGGCGCCGAACAACGTCTTGCCATTGCCCAGATCGTGCTCTCGCTCACTCGTCGCGCTGGCATTGGTCAAGTCCTCTTCACCAGTGCCGCTCAGCCACAAAGCGTTCCGCGCGGTCGTGGTGACCTCACCGATCCTGGGGGAACTGTGGCCTGTGAGGATTACGCCAACTTGCTGCCTGCCGGATTTTCTTGCTGACCCCTCGAGATCGTTGCGATTTCAGTAGCCGAGGCGCTGTACCCGTTCAGGTTTGCGCTGCCAGTCCTTATCCACTTTCACGTGCAACTCCAAAAATGCTCCGGGTGGCAACTGTTTACGCACTTCGATACCGACTTGTTTCAAAACTGCTCCGCCCTTGCCAATGACCATTCCTTTTTGGCTTTCCCGCTCGACAATGATTTCACAGCGAACACGCGGCCATTCCCACTCAGTCACTCGCGTCGCGATTGAATAAGGCAGCTCGTCGTGCGTGGCAGCCAAGAGCTGTTCGCGTACCAATTCGGCGACGAATTCAGGTTCGGGCAAATCACTCAGCATCTCTTCGGGGTAGTACATCGGACCCTCGGGCAATTTGGCGGAAATATACGCCAACAGGTCCGCTACTCCCTCTCCAGTGCGAGCCGAAACCGGAAAGTAGGACTCCGCACCCAATTCCGCTGCAGCCGCCAGTTGTTGCAGCACCTGCTTTTTCGAGGCGATATCAGACTTGTTGATGATCACAATCGTCCGCGACATGTCGAGCCGTTCTGCCACCCATCGATCCCCCGAGCCAAAGGGCATCGTGGCATCGATGACCAAACATGACACATCCACTTCATCCAAACTCTCGATGGCCGCAGCGTTGACCCGTTCGCCAAGTGCCGTCACCGGCTTGTGCAGCCCGGGGGTGTCAACGAAGATGATCTGAAAGTCAGGTCGAGTAAGAACACCGCGGATTTGTTTCCGAGTGGTTTGTGGCTTATCTGAGACGATGGAAATCTTGCGGCCACAGATGGCATTCAGCAACGTCGACTTGCCGACATTGGGGCGCCCAACAAAAGTCACGAAGCCCGAACGGAAGGCCGGTACTTGGTTGGCACGGTCACCAACGCTTTCTCGGTTGCCATCAGGGATTGCAGGTTCGGACTCGATTCCTGCAGGATAGGCGCCCGACCCTCGAGAAATGATGCAGACAGTAAGACAAAACGTGCTCCGAGCCTGCTGATGTGAGACGCTAGAGAGATGTCATCTCAACCCCTCGATGCTCGTAAATGGTTCGATCGGATGCAGCCGCAAACACTGCAGATCGCAACGTGGCTTCTCTATCTCAACGGCTTTTTCGCAATTGTGGGTTTTTTGGGTTCCGAAGACTGGATCGGCTACGCCCGAATCGCCAAAGGATTCCCCGGTTCGATCGCAGGCTTGGCAGTTATTACCTGTTTCGTTCTCGGTGGATTCTTCATGGCCAATGACCGGCGACTCGGATACCGCCTGGCCTTGATCGGCGCTTTCTCTCCGTTTATTTTGCGCCTGTGGGTGCTCTGGGATGTGACCGTGATCAGCACTTTCGACAAAATCACGGGCAACAACTTCATTTCATTCATTTTTGATGTTGCCCTGTGCGCCCTACTTCTCCACCCCCAGAGCCGGGAACACCAACGACTCTGGTACTCATGATCGACGTCTAACAACCAGTGGTTTTCGACTGATTGCTTTTGGCTAGTCTCGTCCCATGAGCACACGAGTCATTCAAGGCATCGATGGATTGAAAGCGGCAGTCGGCGAGCACCTCGGCTACAGCGAGTTTCTAGAAATCACTCAGGAGCGGGTCAACACCTTTGCCGATGCCACCGGCGATCACCAGTGGATCCACGTCGATGTGGAGCGTGCCAAGTCCGGACCTTTTGGAGGTCCGATCGCTCATGGCTACTTGACGTTGTCCCTCGGGCCAATGCTCTACCCGACGGTGGTGCGTATCGAAGGCTTCAGCATGGGTGTGAATTACGGTGCCAACAAGGTTCGCTTCCCATCGCCCGTTCCCGTTGGAGCCCGAATTCGCCTCGGGGTCAAGTTGCTCGAGGTCGAAGAGATCGCCGGTGGCGTGCAGATGACTATGGAATTCACCTTTGAATGCGAGGGTGCGCCAAAGCCATCGTGTGTGGCTGAGATCATTTTCCGGTCTTACGTCTAGGCCGACTGCTACGAGAAGCACCACCGCCTCCCAGAACAGCAACTGATCAACGAAAGTTCGGCAGAACGTACCGAGCCATCAACTCGATGGTCTGCGTATCGGGATAATCAGGGCACCATGGAACAAAGCCACGGCACCCGAGTTTCACGTACTCGGCAATCTTGTGCGTCACTTGCTCAGGGGTACCCACCAAATTGCTCGACTTCCAAACATCGATATCTTCGGACCACAGGCTCCTATTACCCGCCTCGGCTAGTTCGGCCTCGGACTCACGAATGAACACCTCCGGAGACCACGTCATGCGGATCGATTCCGGGTCGCGGCCCACTGTCTTGCAGTGTCCGCGCAAGATGTCGCGCTTGTGCGCCCACTCCTGAGGTTGTCCGCCGAAATTTGAACAATCGGCATGCTGCGCCACGACGCGCAAGGTCAACTGCTCGCCTCCGCCTCCTATCCAGATTGGCGGAGTCGGCTTTTGTACAGGCTTGGGATCGCAATTGGCCCGCACTGTTTCGTAGTACTTGCCCTTGTAGGTGGTCTCTGCTTCGGTCCACATGCTGCGGACGATTTCGACACTTTCGCGCAGCATCCCAATCCGATCCTTGGGCTTGGGGAAGTCGTAACCATAGGCCCGGTATTCATTTTCGTACCAGCCCGCACCAATACCCCACTCAAGTCGACCACCGGAGATGACGTCAATTGTGGACGTGATTTTGGCCAATAGGCCCGGCGAGCGATAGCTATTACAACCCACCATCTGTCCCAATCGGATCCGCTTCGTTCTTTGGCTAATAGCTGCAATTGTCGACCAACACTCGAAGACTGTTTCGTGGGCGGGACGCGGCACATTATGGAAGTGGTCGTACACCCATAACGAATCAAAACCCAACTCATCGGCCAGCACGGCTACTTCGACAGTCTTGGCCCATTTTTCGGCCGGATCGGCGATCGAAGCCAATTCCATTTTCCACCCTTGAGGAATGAATACCCCAAAAAGGAGTTTGTCCGAGGGTCGACCGGTCACTGGCTGATCAATGTGCTCCACAGGGGTTACGTTACCCATCTGACAGCCTCCGGAGCAGTTGCCACCGAAAGCTGTCGATAGCGAGGAGTTCGCCTCGCACCCATGGTGAACCCTAGGGTCGGACCATGAACGCGACTGGTTCCCAATTTTCGGTGGGTGAAATTCATGAGGCACTGGCCGCAACGCGCTCCGACCAAGAGTGCTTGATCTTTCGTGATCGCCGGTTCACCTGGGGTGAGGTCACAGACCGAACGCGTCGCTTTGCCAATTACTTGCACTCTCAGAACTTGGGTTGTCATCGTGAGCGATCCGATGTACCTCCATCGGAAAGCGGCCAAGATCATCTGGCCATCTATTTACATAATGGCAATGAGTATCTCGAGGCCATGTTGGGGGCCTTCAAAGGCCGCGTCGCACCGTTCAATGTCAATTACCGATACGTAGCCGAGGAGTTGACCTACCTTCTGAATGATTCGCGCGCATCGGCAATTATCTATCACTCGTGCTTTGCGCCCACATTGCAGGCGATCCGCTCCGCAGTGCCATCACTACGCGTGTTGATCCAAGTCGATGATGACTCTGGCAACGACCTTCTGCCAGGAGCAGTGTGGTACGAAGAAGCATTGGCTTCTGCCTCACCCCAAGCGCCCACGCCCGCCAGCCCCGATGACCTCTACATCCTCTATACCGGAGGAACGACGGGGATGCCCAAAGGGGTCATGTGGCGACAAGCTGACGCTCTGGTGGAATGTTTTGGTGGATCGCGCCTCGCGACCACCATCGAAGAATTCGTGGCCTCGGCAACGGGACGTCGCGCCCTCATTGCCCCACCCTTCATGCACGGCGCAGGCCACTGGGTCAGTTTCAGCACCTGGAATGCCGGGGGCACAGTGATCGTTCCCTCCATCCCCGAACGACTAGATGCTGTTGATATCTGGTCCACGATCGAGCGCGAATCCGTTGATTTTCTCCTCATCGTCGGTGATGCATTCGCGCGTCCACTGGTCGACGAACTACAGCGACACTCCTACGACTTGAGTTCGCTCACAGTACTGCTCTCTGGTGGCGCTCCCCTGTCTGCTCATTTGAAGAACGAATTGCTCGAGTATCTTCCTCATCTCCTCATCATCGACGGCTTGGGATCATCAGAGGCTGGAGGACAGCTCGCCCATGTATCGGCCAGCGGAGGAGCGACTACTGGCTCGTTTCCCCTGGCAGCCAACAATCACGTCCTATCGGAAGATTTTGGTGCCGTCCTCGAACCTGGCCACATGGGCCTTGGCTGGTTGGCCAAAAGCGGACGCCTCGCCTTGGGCTATCTCGGAGACCCAGACAAGACCCAGCGCACCTATCCGATCATCGATGGAGTCCGTTATGTGGTGCCCGGAGATCGAGCGGTACTCACGAGTGAAGGATTGGTCGAATTACGGGGCCGCGACTCGGTCACTATCAATTCGGGAGGCGAGAAGATCTTCGCCGAAGAGGTGGAGATGGCCATCAAACCCCACCCTGCAGTCTTCGATTGCGTTGTCACCGGACGTCCAAGCGAACGATGGGGCCAGGAAGTTGTAGCCATCGTGCAATTACGACCTGGCTCGCACGCCACCGAGGATGACTTACGCTCCGAAGCCGCTCGGCATATCGCGCGCTACAAGATCCCGAAGGCGTTTCGTTTCACCACTGAGATCGTTCGCTCCCCTTCGGGCAAAGCCGATTACCGCTGGGCGGCCTCGGTGGCTCGCGATGAAAGCCCATCGACCTAAAAACCTCGTCTAGATCGGCAGATCACCAGTCGCAGTACGAGTCGCTCCCGTGTCGGTGAAGGCCTTGATGGTGTTCTCGGCGATGCGCATCTGATGAATTTCGTCAGCACCATCGGCGAATCGCGCCCATCGAGCATGTTGGGCCATATTGGCCAAAGGAGTATCGGTCGAGTATCCAAGTGCACCGTGCACCTGGATGGCCCGGTCGATGATGCGGTTCAAACTATTGGCCACGAAATGCTTCGCCATAGAAACCTCGGTGCGGAAGTCATCGCCGCGGTCAATCTTGAATGCTGCATGGAGAACCATCAGCTTGCACTGGTACAACTCCATCGCCGAATCGGCGATCATCCACTGCACCCCCTGCTTTTCGGCAAGATACGACCCATGGGAGTACCTCTTCAGTGAGCGATCGACCATCATGTCCAGGGCCATTTCTGCTTGCGCGATCCAACGCATGCAGTGCGCCAAACGCGCAGGTCCCAATCGATACTGACCCAACCGGTGCCCGTTACCGCGACCACCCAAAATTTGGGAATCATGAATACGCAGATCCTCGATCACAATCTCACTGTGACCTCCCGGACCGTGCATCGTTTCGACCTCTCGCACATTTTTCCATCCCTCTGATGGCAAGTCGACGATGAACGCGGTATTCGCACCTCGCGATCCTTCAGGCACATCAAGTTCAGTTTTGGCAATCAAGATGGCGAACTTGGCGCGGTCGGCACCGGAAATGAACCATTTATGTCCGTTGATGATCCATTCATCGCCATCTTTGATGGCGTGAGTGCGAATCAATGTCGGATCGGATCCGGCCACTTCGGGCTCGGTCATCGCAAAGCAGGATGAACTCACACCTTCACACAGTGGTCGCAGATACTTTTCCTTCTGCTCCGGTGTTCCCCAATGCACCAGAGTGTGCATATTGCCTTCATCAGGTGCCTGACAGTTCAATACCCACGGACCCACCCGCGTCTTGGCGGCCTCGGCTTGCACCATGGCCAAGGCCACGTGACCCAGGCCCATTCCGCCCCATTCTTTGGGCATATGAGGCAACCACAGGCCTTCTTTCACCGCCTGTTTGCGCAGCCGAATCAGCTCGGTGATGTACTGCCGACGTGCTTCATCACTCATTTCCTCGCGATGGCCAAAGGGCTCGATGGCTGGTTTGATCTGGTTCTCAACGAAATCACGCACTTTGCTACGAATGGCCTCGTGTTCCGGTGCCAGGGTGAAATCAATCATCTTTCCCTCCGATTTCGGGCTTGAGACCGGAAACCCCCTCCCGATCAGCCGGATTCATTCTGCTCCATGGTGACCAATAACTGCCAGCCGAGAGCAGAAGCAGTGATGTGAGCGGTTTATCCTCCTACCGTGCCCTCCAACGAATCACCATCTCCTGACGCCTCTTCCGCTGAGCGCACGTGGGATACCGAGGCTCTGCCTCAAGGTGAGACCAAGGTACGCGCCGTGCGCGACATGTTCGATGCCATTGCGCCTCGTTACGACTTGGTGAATCGGATCATGACCTTTCGACTTGACGTCCGTTGGCGACGCAAGTCGATTCGCTTACTCGCATTGCCACCGGGAAGTGTGGTTCTCGATCTAGCTAGCGGAACGGGAGACCTCTGTGTTGATCTTCGTCGCGCCGGTCTGATTCCCTTGTCTATGGATTTGAGCTTTGGCATGTTGAACGCCGATCGCTCTGGTGCGCCCCGTTGTCAAGCCGATATTTTGCGGTTACCCGTGGCGGATTCGTCAGTCGATGGCGCCACCTGTGGTTTTGCATTGCGTAATTTGGTCAACCTTCCAGATTTCTTTGCTGAACTCGGTCGTGTTGTCAAACCAGGTGGACGTATCGCCCTTCTGGACGTCGGTATCCCGAAATCGCGCCTTATCCGTTTCGGCAACGGAATCTATTTCGGAAAGATCGTGCCCCGAATTGGCGGATGGTTATCCGACTCCGCCGCCTACCGTTATCTTCCCAAAAGTGTGGCCTATCTGCCCCCGGTTGAAGACATGCTGGAAAGCTTGCGGGATGCCGGTTTCAGCGATGCTGTTCATCGCCATCTCTCGGGTGGGATCACTCAATTGATGGTTGCCACCCGAGACGCCACCGACCCCGGTCCCGTTGTCGATCTCGCGTCAGGGAAATGATCGTCGGCACCATCTGATATGCGCGCTATCTCTCGACTTCTCGCCGACAGTGTCGACTTGAATGATGTCGCTGGTGGTAGCGGATATCTCTTCGTCCGCAATGGTGTGGGAGTCGCCGCCCAAGGAGTGATCCGTCGCATCCCGGCCAACATTGTCGAAACTTCTTTAGCGACGATGCACCATGACAACCGAACCAATCTCGACATCGCTCCTGTCGCTCTTGGTGCTCTCCCATTTGATCCCCACTCCACCACGGAACTGATCGTCCCGCGTCTCACTGTTGGCAAAGATGAGACCGGTCATACATGGATCACCGCACTTGTTGAAGATGATGAGGAATTCCCCTCATCGCTCACTGCTGGTTCAAGTCCCCTACTCCTCGCCGAGACCGGTCTCACCCTGGCATCCCCACCGATCCCGCAGGCCGCCGAATTCTCGATTACTCAGCAAACTCCCCTTGATATCTATCGCTCGGCAGTCCTCGCCGCCCGCGATGCCGTGCGCCGTGGAGAGATCACCAAAGCAGTGATCGCCCGCGCCATTGCCGTTCATTCTTCTGAACCAATCGACATTCATGCGGTGCTGTTGAGACTCAAGGCCAGTTTCGCCCAGAGTTACCGCTACTCAATCGATGGATTCATCGGTGCCTCACCCGAACTTCTCCTCAGCATCAGCGGCGATGTCGTTCGCTCCCACCCGCTTGCTGGCACCACCGCCAGAACTGGCGATCCCATCATTGATGAACGTCTCGCCTTGGCCTTGCTCACCAGTATGAAGGATCAAGTTGAACACCGCATTGTCATCGACGTCATCCATGATCAACTACTTCCCTGGTGTAGCTATTTGGATTGGGAGGCAGAGCCGTCAGTTTTACAGGTGGCCAATGTTCAGCACCTCGGAACACTGATCGAAGGTCAACTCACCTCCCCACGCCCTTCTCTGATGGAGTTGGTGCGAACGTTGAGTCCCACCCCGGCGCTGGGTGGTCATCCTCGACAGCAGGCGCTCGATCTCATCGCCTCCAATGAAGGTACGAGTCGAGGATTGTACGGCGGAGCGGTTGGCTGGATAGACGGACAGGGCAATGGGACCTGGGCAGTTGCTATTCGCTGCGCCGAACTGTCCAACGACTGCCGTACGGCGCGACTGATGGCTGGCGGTGGAATCGTGGCTGAAAGCGACCCTGATGCCGAACTGGCCGAAACTCAGGCCAAATTCCAAGCCATGTTGTCAGCCATCGTGCGACCTTGAGGGTCCCTATCGCCCGTCGATGGCGCCATGAAGGGCTTGGGCAATGGC
>JBEIGJ010000082.1:0-8947 GCA_040381935.1 Acidimicrobiaceae bacterium
CAACTCCAATGAAACACAACGGAGCCTGGACGATGAAAATCACCCGCCATCCCACTGCCTCGACGAGTGGTGCTCCGGCAACCACGCCCAAAACTGGTGCCCCGGCGTTGACGAAACTCCAGTAACTCAAAGGACGAACGCGCTGTTCCGGAGGGAAAAGACGATTGATGTACGCCATCGTTGCCGGTCCGGTCGCCGCTCCTGCCGATGCTGAAAGAATGCGAAAGATGACCATGCTTGGAGCGTCCCAAGCCACTGCGGTCAAGGCGGCAAAAACTCCCGCCCCAGTGAGGCCAAAAAGGAATACTCGCTTGTGCCCCCAGAGGTCGCCAGCTTTTCCATAAGCCGGGCCCACAACCCCAAAGGCCAACATCGGGCCGGTAATGGACCATGAAAGTAGCGAAATAGATGAACCGAATTCCTCGGCGATGGAACCGAGCGACACCACAAGGATGGTGATAGTGAAACCAACGGTGAACAAGGCCGAAAGCACCACCACCAGGACCGCCCAGTGATGATCAATAGGAACCTTGCGACCTATCCAGCGGCGCAACAAAATTGGCCATGACACCGCTCCTAATTCGTCCACTCCAGCAGAGTCGACATTCAGGGTGCGGGGGGAAGTTTCGCGGGCGTCAGCGCCCACGATTCAGGACTTTGGCGCGAGGGCAGTCATGGCCTGAGCAAGGCCGGCAACAGTCCATCGATCATTCTGATTGATCTCTTCGGCCATCGCCCACGACTGCACTCGGGTGACCTGACCACCTTGTACGTAGAAGGTCTCACCGGAGAACGCACACTGCTCTGAGGACAGGTACGCCACCAAAGGACTGACGTTGGCCGGATCCCACATATCGAACGCGCCATCTTTGGCAGCCATGACATCTTCCAAACCGGGTGTTGCCAAAGTGAGACGAGTACGGGCCGCAGGCGCAATGGCATTGCTCTTGACGTTGTAACGCGAAAGTTCCTTGGCACAGATTTGACTGAACGTGGCAATACCAGACTTGGCAGCGCCGTAGTTACCTTGGCCGGGATTCGAGAACAAACCCGACGTACTGCTGGTGTGCACGATATTCCGAGGCTTGGTCACACCGGCCTTAGCCTGCTCGCGCCAGTACGCTGCGGCGTGACGAGTCGGGGCGAAGTGACCCTTCAAGTGAACGGCGATCACTGCGTCCCATTCCTCTTCACTCATGTTGACCAGAACACGATCACGCAAGATGCCCGCATTGTTGACCAGGATGTCGAGATCACCAAAGGCTTCGATTGCGCTCTGCACCATTCGCGCGGCACCGTCCCAATCGGCAACATTGTCGCCATTGACGATGGCCTCGCCGCCCATGGCCTTGATATCCGCCACGGTCTGCTGAGCCGGCGTGATGTCATTTCCCGAACCGTCATTGGCCCCACCGAGGTCGTTGACCACGATCTTTGCGCCTTCAGCGGCGAACAACAAAGCGTGCTCACGGCCAAGTCCTCGACCTGCTCCGGTGATGATGGCGACGCGTCCGTCAAGTGCTCCCATGGTCAAACCTCCTGAATTCGTTCTCGTTGCAGACTACGTCTCAGACGCGGGACCGAAAAAACTTGTCGGCGCGGTCATCAGGCACGACGGAACAGGCGCGCCCACCGAGCAATTGAGGACTCTCAAGACAGTTTGAGATCGATAACTGAACCCTTGGGCAAGGTTTGACCTGGCTTCACGGCAGCGTCGGCAAGGGTCACTGCGCTGACTTTGCCCGATTCCGGCCCTTCCACCTTGCCCACCGTGAACCCGGCGCTCAAGAGCAGGGTCCGGGCATCGGTCAGAGACTTATTGCGGATATCGGGGAAGGTCGCCAAATCGGGGCCACGCGAGATGGAGACGGTCACTGCTTTTCCAGGTGACAACAGCTCACCAGGAGCTGGCGACTGCGCAGCGATGGCCCCGGCCGGTACATCGTTGGAGAACTGGGTGTCGGCCCGGTTCAACTTCAAACCCAATTCAGCCAGAGTTGCAGTGGCGTTTTCCACTGTGGAACCAACCAAGTTCGGGACTTCACGAGGGTTCGGACCCTGGGACACCACGAGGTCGATCGTTGTTCCCTTGACCACTTCACTACCAAGCTGCAAATTGGGCTGCTCCGGAACTCGCACCGCAGTCACTGTTCCCTCAGGAATCGAATCACTGAACTCGGGAATCTGCTCGCCGACGACGAACCCAGCCTCGGTCAGGGCTAGTTCGGCCGTACTGGTCTTGAGTCCGATGACATCAGGCAGTGGGACTGGCGGAGGACCACTTGAAACGATGAAGGTGACAGTGCCGCCGGAGCGCTGTTGCGATCCCTCTGGTGGGTCGGTGCGAATGACGATTCCCAGGGCGAGTTCCTCATTCGACTCTTCGCGGATCTCCACCGTCCAGTCGTATTCAGTGACCAAATTCTGGGCTTCACCTTGGTCCAGTCCGGCTAAGGGGGGAACGGTGAAAGACTTGCTTTGGGTGGCATTGAAGACGAAGTAACCCCCGGCAATCACTACCAGGACAGCCACCGCGGCCACGATCCAACGCACCACCGATGGTCCATCGCTGTCATCGTCTTCCAGGAGGTCAAAAGCCTCACCGGATATCGTCGGATTGACGGCGGTCCTGGCCTCGTCGCCACCTCCTGCCGCATTCAGACGATCTCCCAAGCGAATTGTGCCCGCTGACGGGGTCGGAGTAGCCGACAACGGCAGACTCGTCGACGTCCGCGGGGTTTCGTCCGGGGCAGGAAATTCACCGATCCGCAATCGCGGTGTTCCCGACGGGGTAGCGGCAATCGATGGTGCCGTTGGCTGAACGGCGGTCTCCGCCGGTCGAAACAACGTGGCACTGGAGTCGTCTCCGAAGCGGATACCTTCCGAGGGATCGCGTCGCTCTGGGCTGCCTCCTGGCATGGGCGTCATCACCACCGGCAACGGGGTCGGACGGGCCAATGTGGGAGCAGCCTGCACAAGTGCCCGTCCCATTTCTGCGGCACTCGATCTTTCGAGGGGATCAGAGCGTCCTGCCCGCTCAAGAACCGAGGCCAAACCGCTGAGATCAGCAGAGACGGGGAAAAGCCGATTGACACGCGCCGACAACGTGCCCACGACCGAGTCGGCCAGGAATGGAACTTGACCAGTGACTGCTTCCACCAGGATCAGAGCCAAGGCATAAATATCGGCCTTTTCGTCAAAAGGGGCCTCTGCAGCCTGCTCTGGAGCGGCATAGCGAGCCCGTTCCATTGAGATGCCCGTGGTATCGGACCAGGCGCGCTCGGAAATCACCGAGACCAAACCGAGATCTGCTACCCGGGCTTTGCGATCCTCTCCGAACTGGATCGATGACGGTCGGAGATCGTGATGGACCAGTCCGCGCTTATGGGCGTAATCAAGAGCTCGACAAACTTCGACGCCGACGACGAGAGCTTGGCTCGGCGTGAGATAGCGATTGCGGTCCAGCATGTCGGCCAACGTGCCACCAGCCAAGCGCTCTTGGGCCACGTAAACGAGATTTTCCCCGCCGACTACAACACGTCCGTAGCCGACGGTGGGCACGATGTGCCGGTGGCTCAACTGGGAAATGACTCCAGCCTGACTGAAGAGAGCCGCACCATCGGAACGAGAGACCGTTCCCGAAAAAAGACGGACGATGACGTCCTGACCAGTGCGCTGATCGACAGCAAAGTAGGCGGTGGAGGAAGTGGACCGGGACTGCTCAGAAACCAGAACGAACCGGCTATCAATCAGGGACCCAACTATCGACTCAGGATCGTGCTTTTCGAAAAACGACATCGGGCACCAAACTAGTGGCAATTTTCGGCCATGTGACGACCGCCTTTGGGCCAAAGTGCGAAGATGGCCCCGATCGGCGAGAATGGCGAGGTGACCAGTAGCGAAACCACACGTTTACCTCGTCGACGGCGGTTGTCGCCCGAAGTGTTGGTGGTCAGTGGAGCGGTAGCGGCGGGTCTCATCCTGGTCTTTTTGGGCCTGACATCGGCAACGACGGGACGAGACGCCCTTGGGTATCCCGAGGCCATCATCGATGTATCGCCAGCACCCAATGACCGACAAGTTCTCTCGCAAACCGAAATCCTGGTCGATCTGGCCGATGGATACGAGGCTGTTCTCGTGCTGGATGGAATCGAATTACCAGTCACGCGTCTTGAAGATGTTGCTGGGCGCTTGGTCGAACCGGGTCAACAGATCGATCTGCCCCCAACGGCCATTTACGATCAAGGCAACTCGTTGATCCGATTCGAGCCGCGCCAAGGTGCTCCCGTGGAGCGGTACGGCGTCGGTGTTCATCAAGCCAAAGTCGTCTTTTGGAAGATCGAAGAAGGACGCGTGGCTTCGCGCAGTTTTTCGTGGAGTTTCGAAGTCCTCTAGATCTGCTCTAGGAGGGAAGATCTCCGGTGGCCAGCAGTTGGATGAAACCCTGCTCATCCAGAATCGGAACTCCAAGTTCCTCGGCCTTAGAGACTTTGCTCGCCCCGGGATCTCGTCCCACGACTAAGGCGAAAGTCTTTTTGGAAACCGATCCGGGACTTTTCCCCCCGCGATCCTTGATGGCACGTTCTGCACTTTCGCGGTCGAACCCATCCAAGGTTCCCGATACCACCACTGCTTTGTCGGCCAAGACTTGAGGCAACGTTGAAATCTCCACCTTGCCGAATTCGACTTCGGCGCGTCGCAACTTGTCGATGAACTTGCGGTTGTCTTGATCGGCGAACCAATGAGTGATCGATTCAGCAATGATTGCGCCGACCCCATCGACAGTCGCCAAAGACTCAGCAGATGCAGCCATGATTCGGTCCAGTGATCCGAACTCGGCCGCAAGTGCTTGCGCAGCTGCAGGGCCGAGATGCTTGATGCCAAGTGCGGTCAAGACCTTTGGCAATGGCCGTGTCTTGGATCCGGCGATGGCATCGAGCAGTTTTTGGGCGCTGACTCGGGCGAATCCCTCCAGAGTCATGAGATCATCCATGGTCAAGCTGTAGATGTCGCCAGGATCTTCCACTAGACCCGCTTCGGAAAGTTGGATGACCGTTCGCTCCCCCAGACCTTCGATGTCCATCGCACCGCGCGAGGCAAAGTACATCAGCTTTTGATCGCGTCGATTCGGACACGCTGGTTCGACACAACGGTGGTTGGCTTCACCTTCGGGGCGGAGCAACGTGCTCTGGAGAGGACATGGACAGATCGTTGGAAATCGCCACGGCTTGGACCCTTGAGGACGCAAGGCCAAAACCGGTCCGACGACCTCAGGAATCACATCGCCGGCCTTACGCACTGTCACGATGTCTTCTGGTCGAACATCTTTGAGGTGTACTTGATCTTCATTGTGCAAAGTCGCCATCGTCACCGTTGAACCGCCGACGAAAACGGGCTCCAAAACCGCAAAGGGGGTGACACGACCGGTACGGCCCACGGAAATTTGGATGTCCAACAACTTCGTGGTTCGCTCCTCTGGTGGAAACTTGAAGGCGATAGCCCACCGCGGCGCACGCGAGGTGGAACCAAGTTGTTCCCGCTGGGACAAGTCGTCGATCTTGACGACCACTCCATCGATTTCATACGGCAACGAGTGTCGATCTTTTTGCCATCGATGGCAGTAGGAAAGAACCTCTTCGAATGTTTCGAACCGAGTGGCGTGAGGATTGACCGGGAGACCAACCTCCTGCAAATAGTCGAGGGCCGCGTGGTGTGAGGTGAAATCAGGCCCACCGACGACTTCACCTAATTGATAGGACCAAAAAGCCAATCCTCGACCGGCAGTAACGGACGCATCTTTTTGTCGCAGACTTCCCGCTCCAGCATTGCGCGGATTGACCGGCACCGACTCCGGTCGCTTTCCTGCGGCCACCCGCTCCAAGTTTTCTGCTTCTCTGGCCGTCTTCAAGTCATGGAATGCAGCAAAGGGCAAATACACCTCACCCCGTACTTCAAGTACTTGCGGAACCGAACCATCGGGTGGCACGCGCATCGTGTCGGGAACAGAAGCAATGGTTGCCACATTCGCCGTGACGTCTTCGCCGACACGACCATCACCGCGAGTGGCGGCCTGAACCAAGCGGCCGTTTTCATAGCGAATGCTGATGGCCAAACCGTCGATTTTCAGTTCGCAGGCGTACGTCACTGCGGTGTCAGGTGGAAAGCTTCGCGTCATACGTTCACCCCAAGCCGACAATTCATCGAAGTCCATGGCGTTGTCCAGGCTCATCATTGGCACACGATGTTGAACAGGGGCAAAAGTTTCCGATACCACACCACCAACGCGCTGGGTTGGTGATTCCTCGACAATCAGTTCAGGGTTCTCTGCCTCGAGGCGTTCGAGTTCGCGAACTAGCGCGTCGTACTCGGCGTCGGCAATTTCAGGTTCGGCCCGGTCGAAATAGAGAAGCTGATGTCGAACGATTTCGTGACGCAAGTAAGCCACACGGTTGGCCAGCGAATCTTCCCCCGCACTCGACGCCTCACTGCTCTCAACCATCGCTTGCAGTGTAGATCTGAGGGATACCCCAGGTTCAGGCGCCGACGGTGAGCCGCGTCGCTACCGCTTGGGTACGCACACGCTCGCCGATATCGCGCACCTGGGCATAGACGATTTCAGCGGTGGTTTCGGTGTGGTTTGCCAAACCGCAAGCCGGAGTCACCAAGGACTGCTGGCGTAGACGCATGGCATCACATCCCGCTTGCACGAGCTCACACCATAACGACGCCAATCGCTTCCAGGATCGTTCGGCACTGGCCATCACCGGTCCATTGGTCGGTACCACACCCCAGGCGATCACACCGCCGCGATCGAGAAACTCTGACAGTGCTCCAGCGTGGTCCACCAACCGCGATGACACCGGAAGGCTCAGTATCGCCGGACCTGCGGCAGTCAGGATTGATGGATCAACACTCGAACAGGAGTGCAAACCCATGGTTGCGCCACCTTCGATGATGGCCAATGCGCCGGAAATCAAATCCACGGCCGGTTCCGGTGCGATAGGAAATGATTCATCCATCAGAAGTGCAAGATCTGGTTCATCGATGAAGACCACCTGCAACGACTGCGGAAACGTCGATTGCAGAAGTTGGTGGATATTGGCCACGTGAGTGCGCACAGTTTTCTTTGCTACTTCAAATGCCAAACGGGCTGGCACTCCCGCGCGAAGCAAGGCCAAACCCAACGTGACCGGTCCGGTGAACTGCCATTTGATGGGACCCTCGTAACCGCGTGCTACCTCCAGAAAGGCTCGCAAGCCGGTATAGGCACCATGATCGAAATCGGTTGTCACCATCTCATCGGGATCGATGCGGTCAGCATCGACGAGGAGGGATCCGTACTGACCCACACTGATGCCTCGGATACCAACGACGGCCTGAGCGATCATCCCCTCTGCCGGGCTCAATTTGGGCAATGTGGGAATGCAGGGAAGCTCAGGAGTGATGCGCAGAGCAAACTCCGCAGCCTCACGAGCGTTGCGATGGGGCAGACTCCCGATTCCCGATGCAGTGCCGCCAACGAAGAGGCGGGTATGAGCGCTTCGGTCATGAGACATCGTGGCAATCTCCCACTGTCTCCAAAGTCGCCCGACTGCTCATCACCAACCTTTCGTAGCAGGGAACATGTTTGATTACCCAATTGTGAGGACGAGGCAGAGACTCCAAAGCCCGATTACACGGAATCGTCATCCATCGGTAACGCTACGAACATGGTTCGAAATCGTGAACACCGGAAAAGTGAACATCGAAATCGTGGAAAACATGTGCTTTTGGTCATGAGACTGTCAATGATCGCGCTGGTTATGACCGTTCCACTGCTTCACGCACCACTCGATGCATTGCATTCCGACACCCGCCTGACAATTGTCACGATTTTGTGGTTGGTCTGGGCCGGACTGCTTTTATGCGTTTTTGTTCCCGCAAGTAGTGCGCTCACCACACTTCGGCTCTTGGCACCATCCCATACGGCAGTGATCCTGATCGTGGCCGCCCACACCTTCGTTCAGAATACGGATGTAGTCATCTGGCCCACCATGATTGCCTTCGCTCTCAGCGTTGTGGCGACAATTTCCGCCCTCAGCGGTGACACCGGGCGCTACTACATACAAGTCTCGGCATACGGAGATGAGCACCGATTCCTCTTGGCTTGCCCGGTGCAAATGATCGCCGTTCAAGTACTGACGTGGTCGGCGTGGTTCACTTTGGGCACGGTGAGCGTTGTCGCACTCACCGGAGATTCATCATCACCGGGTCGATTGATCATTGGTGGGGTCTGCGTCGTACTCACCGTGCTTGGCTTGGTCATCTTGCCGCGGCGATTTCATCGATTCTCGCGCCGCTGGCTGGTATGGGTGCCAGCTGGCATCGTTGTCCACGATGATGTCATTTTGGCCGAGACCGCCATGGTGTCTCGTCGATCAATCCGAGCGGTACAACTCTGGCAACCGGGCGATGAACCCGAGCCCCTAAACCTGACCGGCGACCGCCTTCAGTCCGGAATCGTCATTGCGCTGCGCGAGTTGGAGACCATCATCTTGAGCGCCTCCACTGATCATCCCGGCGGACATGCTCTCCACGTCCAATCATTTCTCGTTCGACCGACTCGCCTCCAACCCGCACTCGCCGAAATCACCGATCGACTCTCAAATCGTTGACAATGCCGCTCCAAGAGTCGACGATGGCGATATTTCGGTTGGAGGCATCGCCTGAACAGAGCCTCCCCCGAGAACGATGTCGCCAGTGGCATCGAGGTCATGACCACCCGATACATCACCAACTGCTCGGTAGATCACTGCACTTTGACCGGGCGAGACGCGACGTTGTGGTTGTTGCCAATGAACACGCACTGCCGAACCATCAAGTAGTTCGATCGTTGCCAGTTGTGGCTGACCGTGGGCACTGCATTGCACGAACGCCGGACCCGAGTAGGCCTCATGAGTCCACGTGA
>JBEIGJ010000083.1:0-8850 GCA_040381935.1 Acidimicrobiaceae bacterium
ACGGGAGCGGTTTACGCCACCCCTGTGTTCCACACGGGAGATGAGCGATATACCTGGCTCAACCGCATCCAGGCCGTGGCCAAAGGTTCATTCAGTGCGCCTGGAACCTTGGTGTACGACATGTATGAATTGCGATAACAGCCAAGAACGAAACGTTGGTTAGGAACTGGCTATTTCGGAAGCGAACTCTTTGAAGGCGGAAAGAGCTCGGGGTCCATACACAGTGGCTGGTCCACCGTTCATCAGGATGGCGACACCGATGGCTTCGGCTACTTCGGCTTCACTCGCTCCATTCTTGGCTGATCCCCGGGCGTGTGCTGCTATGCAGCCATCGCAGCGTTGGATGACAGCAATGGACAAAGCCCTCAGATCTTGGGTCTTGGTATCGAGCGCCCCGGGGGCCATGACTGTGGCATGAAGTCCGGCAAAGGCTTTCATGACGTCGGGAATGTCTCGGCGCAGATCGCGAGCCAGGGGAACGAGGTCATTCATGACTCCGGTGCCGTGTGAGTGAGTATCCATACCTGGCAGTCTTGCTGAAGAACTATGTAGGAGGTACGGACCAATGTCACAAATGATCAATCGGGATCGTCAGTTTCTGAGCGGTCCGCGCTTGCGGCGACGTGAATTGAGGACTCTGTTTCGAGTGATGAAGGAGATGCTCAGCGGTTTCAGGCGATTGCATTTTGTTGGACCGTGTATCACCGTCTTTGGATCGGCGCGAGTTCGACCTGGTGATCCTGAATATGAATTAGCTCGCGAAGTTGGAGCATCCATGAGCAGACTGGGATTGACAGTCATGACTGGTGGCGGTCCCGGAATCATGGAGGCCGCCAATCGCGGGGCACGTGAGGCTGGGGGTCAGAGTATTGGCTGCAATATCGAACTACCTCGTGAACAAAAGCCCAACGACTATTTGGATATCAGCATCGATTTCTCGTACTTCTTTGTCCGCAAGATGATGCTGGTCAAGTATTCATACGGATTCATCGTCATGCCTGGCGGTTTCGGAACCGTGGATGAGTTGTTCGAGGCGCTCACCCTCATCCAAACCGCAAAGATCAGTGACTTTCCAGTAGTGCTGATGGGATGTGATTTCTGGGAGCCTCTCCACCGACAACTGGATTCGATGGTGGCAACGGGACGGATCGACGCTGGTGATTTGGATTTGCTGTGTATCACTGATGACGTGGACGAGGCAGTACGACATATTCAACATTGCGCGATCGGCAAGTTCGAATTGCATCGACGTTTACGGCCGGTTCGTCTTTTGGGGGAATCAGCAGTACCAGCGTAGGCACCGGCGAAATATGGCATGGCTAAAAAAGAATTGGCCCGGTGCTGAAGCACCGGGCCAATTCTTGAGTTATGAACGGTCATTAAAGACCGTCAGAGATTGAAGAGCAATCGGTTTTCAGCGAGTAGCCGGGAGAGCGAAGATCGTGGGTGAGACAACGGTCAAATCTGGGTCGACCGGGTCAACCTCGCAGTCTTCGTCATCGTTGTGGTTTTCGTGGTCGTGTGAACCGCCCAAAATCAACAAGAGTCTCGTTTCGCACTTTTCGTCACGATCGTCGTCATGGTCGTCAGACTTATCTTTTTTGTCTTTCTTGTCATCGGAATGCTCCGACCCGGCACTCACCGACGGCACCGCGACCATGGTCAGCAGCCCAAAAACCACGAGGGCCCGACCGATCAAAATTGAAATTTTCATAACGTCCTTTCACGCTTCATGGTTCAATTAGGAGCGAACATTAACTGTGGCGACGAACCAACAGTGGTATCAACGTCGCATATTTTATGGAACGTTAACTACGATCGAGAACTTTCTAGCCCTCGGTAGGCTCAAAAAATGACCAGGTTGCCCCTTTTGCACCTGTTGACCGCGTCAACCGAGGACACCCGTGAAATAGCTGGCGCAATTGCGCAATTGGCGCGCCAGGGCGATGTCATCGTGTTGAGTGGTGAGATGGGCAGTGGGAAAACCGTGTTTGCGCAGGGATTTGGTCGGGAAATGGGCATTGATGAACCGATCACTAGTCCCACCTTCACCCTGGTCCATAGTTATGACAGTGGACGCATCGTTCTCCATCATGCCGATCTGTACCGGCTGAATCGGGTCAGTGAGGCCATCGACCTTGCCTTGGGCGAACTGGTCGAGGGTGGGGGGATTCTCCTCGTGGAATGGGGAGAGGCAGCGTCCGAGGTACTCGGCGACCACCTGGAAGTGGTTTTTGAACGGTTGCCTGATGGCGCTGACGACCGCAGTGCGGATCAGCGACGGCTGACGCTGCGGTCGGTGGGTACGGTCTGGGATGCGCGTTGGCCTCGTCTCGAGGCTGCCCTTGCAGCGTGGAGCGGGGTGCGTTGAGACATGTTCACCTTGGGAATCGAGACTGCAACTGAACGTGTCGGGGTAGCGGTAGGCAATGCCGAAGGGGTTCGAGCCACATTCGAGGTGACTCGCGGTCGTCGCCATGCTGAAACAATCACCCCGGCGATTGAACTGGTTTGTCGCGAAGCAGACATCGATCTATCCGAACTTTCAGTAGTAGCGGTAGACGTGGGGCCAGGAATGTTCACCGGATTGCGTGTGGGATTGGCCACGGGTAAGGCATTGTCTCAGGCATTGGACATACCAATGATCGGCCTCACGAGTCTGGAACTCTTGGCTCATCCGCTTCGCTATTACGACGGGGTTATCGCTGCGGTGATGGATGGTCGAAAAGGGCAGGTGTTTTACAGTTTCTTTCGAACGGCACACCATGACCTTCACGCTGTCGGCGAACCAACGGTGGGCTCGATTGATGACTTCATAGCGGTGGTCAATGACCGAGCCCAAGCAGTCGTCTGCGTGGGAGATGGCGCTCTGCGGTATCAAGAGAGTCTCGACGATTGTCGGTTCGTAGAAGTTGCAGATCAATTCCTGTCTCACCCCTGTGCGTCAGCGCTCGTTCAGCGGGCGCAGATCAAGGTGCGTCATGAGGACTGGGTCGGGTACCAAGATATTTCAGCCCTGTATCTCCGGCGCCCCGACGCCGAAATCAATTGGTCAACGCGTACTTCTCATGGAGTGCAATCGTGAGCATTGTGTCCCGATTTCTGCGACCGGAATCTTCAGGTGTGCGCCGAGGCGAAAGATCGGTGTCGACTGAACCCATGCGCCGGCGCGACATTCGCGACGCCCTGCTGATTGAAGAGCAGTGCTACCCCAAACCATGGACCGCGGGAGTATTCGCCAGTGAGATCGATCTGGCCCGTCACGGAGAGCGGTTTTATCTTGTGGCCCGTCTTGAACATGAACTCATCGGTTATGCCGGGTTGATGTTTGCACCTGATGAGGCTCACATCACCAATATCGCCGTGCATCCCAATATGCGGCGCAACGGTGTGGGTCGGTTGCTCTTGGTGCATCTGATTGAAGCCGCACTCGAGCGTGGAGTCGAGTCCTTGACCCTCGAAGTCCGGGTGAGTAATACGACTGCCCAAAATTTGTATCGGTCCTTTGGTTTTGTGCCGGCCGGAATTCGGCAGCGTTACTATGAAAATTCTGAGGACGCGTTGGTGATGTGGGTCCATGATATTCAAGGGCCAGAATTTCGTCGTCGACTCGGCGACGCTTCAGCACCCAAGAGTGACTCGTGATGCCTCGGGACATTTTCTCTCGGTCGTTTGTTCGTGGAACGATTGCCGACGAGTCAACTGTCGTATTGGCGATCGAAACAAGCTGTGATGAGACTGCGGCATCGTTGGTTTTGGGCGGCCGTGACGTTCTATCCAGTGTGGTCAGTTCTCAGATCGACCTTCACGCAGTGTTCGGCGGTGTCGTTCCGGAGATTGCCAGTCGCGCCCACTTGGATCTGCTGAATCCGGTCATTGCGCAAGCTATTGCGGAAGCCGGTCTGGACGAATCCCGAATCGATGCAGTAGCGGCTACTCACGGGCCGGGTTTGATCGGTGCTCTTCTGATTGGTGTCTCGGCGGCAAAAGCAATGGCCCTGGCATGGAAGGTGCCCTACATCGGTGTCAACCACATGGAGGCGCACTTGTATGCGGGGCTTTTGGAAGACCCGACATTAGAGATGCCGTTGGTGGTGTTGCTGGTGTCGGGTGGACACACGATGTTGGTTGAGATGCAGGATCATGGCCGCTACCGGATGTTGGGCCGAACCATTGACGACGCTGCTGGCGAAGCCTTTGACAAAGTTGCGCGATTCTTGGGCCTCGGCTATCCCGGTGGACCAGCTGTTGATGCTCTTGCGCGACAAGGCGACCCACGATCAATCGACTTCCCCCGAGCTATGTTGCGCGATGGTCTTGATTTCAGCTTTAGCGGACTGAAGACATCGGTTATCAATTACGTCCGAAAACACCCGAATATCGCCACTGCTGATGTCGCTGCATCCTTTCAGGAGGCGGTGGTGGATGTCTTGGTGGCCAAAACTCGTCAGGCAGCCGAAATGGTGGATGCCAAAGGTTTGGTTCTTGGTGGTGGTGTTGCGGCCAACTCACTTTTGCGCCAGCGATTTGCGGAGATGAGTGCCGATATCGGTCGTCGTTGCTCGTTGCCGAGTCGGGCCATGTGCACCGATAATGCCGCCATGATCGGGGCCACCGCATGGCACCGTTTACGTAGTGATGGGCCAACCAGTCTCGATACCGGGGCTTTCCCCAATCTGCGGCTACCCGTGATACCAGACGCAGTCATTGCCGAGGGTGCGAGTACGGACCTCTCGATATGAACGATCAGCCATTGAAGATCGGCAACGTGCAGTTGCCCGCGCCCGTTGTTCTGGCGCCTATGGCTGGAGTGACGAATGCTCCGTTTCGGTCTCTATGTCGCGAGTACGCACCAGGACTGTTGTATGTCAATGAAATGGTGATGGCCACGGCTTTGGTCCACGGAAGCGCTAAGACCGAAAAGATGGTGACATTTTCTCCCGGTGAATCGCCGCGCAGTTTGCAGCTGTATGGCAGTGATCCGGTGATGTTGGCCCGGGCGATCACCCTGCTGGGTGATGCAGGTGCAGTCGACCACATCGATATGAACTTTGGATGCCCAGCAGCGAAAGTGACGCGCAAAGGTGGTGGAGCTGCCGTGCCGGCGAAACCAAATCTCTTGCGAGCCATCATGCGTGAAGCAGTTCGGGCTGCCACCCCTTATGGGATCCCGGTCTCGGCGAAATTCCGAATGGGTATCGATGAAGATCTGATGACGTATCGAACAACCGGACTTATTGCGCAAGATGAAGGTATTGCCTCAGTGGCTTTACACGCGCGAACCGCAGAGCAGCATTACAGCGGTCAGGCACGTTGGGAGGCCATCGCTGACCTTAAGCGGATTGTTACCGGGATTCCTGTTTTGGGAAATGGCGATATCTGGACGGCCCAAGATGCTTTGGACATGATGAAAGCCACGGGATGTGATGGTGTCGTTGTTGGACGCGGCTGCCTTGGTCGTCCATGGTTGTTTGGTGATTTGGTGAGTGCACTACGCGGGGAAGAAGTACAGCCAGCGCGCCGTCTTGGCTGGGTAGTGGAAGTCATGAAGCGTCACGTTCGACTCTTGGATGAGCATTTCGGGTGTGATTCATCGGGCTCGCGCCGTGGGGTTCGAGATTTTCGTAAACATGTTTCGTGGTATCTGACCGGATATCCAGTTGGCGGAGAGGTCCGTCATCGACTGGCTATTGCGCATACGGTGAATGAGGTCGACGATCTTTTGGATGAGATGGTGGAAATTCACGGCAACGATCTCATCGTGGTTCCCGGTGGAGAAAGTTTGCGTCGCGGTAAGACCAGTGGTCCGATACGAGTCGCCCTTCCCGAGGGGTATCGAGACCATTTGGATGATGCCGCAGTGCCCGATGACGATGATGTCATGGCACTTTCCGGAGGGTGAATTGATGAAAGCTGAGATAGTCCTGGGTTCGGGCTCACCGCGCCGCTTGGAGCTCATCAGAAGTTTGGATGTCGAACCACGAGTTGTCTCGCCGGATATCGATGAATCCGTGCATCCTGGGGAGGAGGCTGAGGCGTACGTTCGTCGAATGGCGGCCGAGAAGTTGGAGGCGGTCATGAAGCAGCTGGGTTCGGTCGGGGTAGGGACCGTTGTGATCGCCGCCGATACCACGGTCGAAATCGATGGGCACATTTTGGGTAAGCCCGAAGTCGCCGATCAAGCCGTGGTCATGTTGCACATGCTGAGTGGTCGTGAGCACCGCGTGCATACCGGACTAGCCGTGGCCGTGGCCGGTCCCGGCTGTCGAGGAGTGGAATGGAATGGACATATCGAAGTGGTGACCACAATCGTTTGGTTCAAACATCTCGATGCCGGGGAGATTCAACGGTACGTAGAGACCGGTGAACCCCTGGACAAGGCGGGGGCGTATGCCATTCAGGGCGGAGCAGCCCCCTTCATTGAACGATTCGAGGGTCCCCTGGATGCCGTGGTGGGCTTACCGCTGGACCGGTTGGTCGATATTTGTGCCGGTCTGGGCCAACCTTTGGCCGCTGGCGGTCCTTCTCGGACTGATTCCCGTTAGCACTCGGGGGGTTCGGTTGCTAAGAGCCCTCTCGACCCCTAGTCTTGGCACTCGGCAACCGTGAGTGCTAACGCACGATCGGGGGCCCGGACCTGGTGAGTTGCTCGTCAACTCGGGTCTGAAATCACACATATCTCAATCGACAAGCACTATCTAGCCACGGAGGCTCGACACCATGAACCTGAAGCCCCTCGATGACCGCATCGTTGTCCGGCCCAACGCAGCCGAGGAGCGCACTGCTTCCGGTCTTGTGATCCCCGATACCGCCAAGGAAAAGCCCCAACAGGGTGAAGTCCTGGCCGTGGGTCCCGGTCGCTGGAGCGACGATGAAGGTAAGCACTTCGCCTTGGCGATCAAGGCCGGAGACACCGTGTTGTACTCAAAGTACGGCGGCACCGAAGTCACCATCGACGGCGAGGATCTTTTGATTCTCACCAGTCGTGACGTTCTCGCCATTGTTGGCAAGTGAGGATCTGAACAATGTCCAAAATGCTGAAATTTGACGAAGAGGCTCGTCGCGCCCTGGAAGCCGGTGTCAACAAACTGGCTGATGCTGTGCGCGTGACTCTGGGACCCAAGGGTCGCAATGTGGTGCTGGACAAGAAGTTCGGCGCCCCCACCATCACTAACGACGGTGTTTCGATCGCCAAAGAGATCGAACTCGAAGATCCTTTCGAGAACACCGGAGCCCAATTGGTCAAAGAAGTAGCCACCAAGACCAATGATGTTGCCGGTGACGGAACAACGACGGCCACTGTTCTGGCTCAGGCCATGGTGCACTTCGGACTACGTAACGTGGCCGCCGGCGCCAACCCGATGGGTTTGAAAAAGGGTATTGAAAAAGCCATTGCCGCGGCGGTGGAAAGTATTCACGCCCTTTCTCAGAAGGTGGAAGACAAGGCGCAGATCGCCAGTGTCGCCACCATCTCTGCTGCTGACCCAGCTATTGGCAACGTGATCGCTGACGCCATCGACAAAGTTGGCAAAGATGGCGTTGTCACCGTTGAAGAGAGCAACACCTTCGGGATCGAGCTCGACTTCACTGAGGGCATGTTGTTCGACAAGGGCTACATGTCGCCGTATTTCGTGACCGATGCCGAGCGTCAGGAAGCCGTTCTCGACGAGCCGTACATCTTGTTGTTCGGTTCGAAGATCTCGACCGTGCAGGCTTTGCTGCCAGCTCTCGAGGCGGTCATGAAAACCGGCAAGCCTTTGGTGATCATTGCTGAAGACATCGAAGGTGAGGCCCTGGCCACACTGGTGGTGAACAAGATTCGTGGCACCTTCAACTCAGTTGCAGTCAAGGCACCTGGTTTCGGTGACCGTCGCAAGGCAATGTTGCAGGACATGGCAGTACTCACTGGTGGACAGGTGATCAGCGAGGAAGTCGGACTCAAGTTGGAGAACGTGACGCTGGATCTGCTCGGCCGTGCCAAGCGCATCATCGTGACCAAGGACGAAACCACCATCGTCGACGGTCATGGTGACAAGGCTGATGTCGAGGGTCGTATCAACCAGATCAAGGCCGAAATCGAAAACACCGATTCGGATTGGGATCGGGAGAAACTGCAGGAGCGCCTAGCCAAGTTGGCTGGCGGTGTGGCTTTGATCAAGGTCGGCGCCGCTACTGAAGTCGAACTCAAAGAAAAGAAGCACCGCATCGAAGACGCCATCTCGGCAACTCGGGCCGCTATCGAAGAGGGTGTGGTCCCTGGTGGCGGCACGGCTCTGTTGCGGGCTCGGGCATCGGTGAGGGCCGTTGTCGACTCGCTTACCGGCGATGAGGCAACAGGTGCTTTGACGGTTTGGCAGTCACTGGATTCCCCAGCGCGTAACATCGCTGATAACGCCGGTCTCGAAGGTGCACTTGTGGTGCAGCGAGTCGAGAGCGAAAAGGGTTCGATTGGATTGAACGCCGCCACGGGCGAGTACGTCGATCTGGTCAAGGCCGGAATCATTGACCCCGCCAAGGTGACTCGTGCGGCATTGCAGAATGCTGGCTCGATCGCTGCTCTGGTACTGACCACTGAATGTCTGGTAGTCGACAAGCCCGAGAAGAATGCCGGTGGCGGCATGGGTGGCGGCATGCCCGGCGGTATGGGTGGCATGGGCGGCATGATGTGACCCACGGTCACTGATGTCGACTCTCACAGCGTTGTAGGGACAGAGCCCGGCGGGTGCGCCGGGCTCTGTTTTATGTCCGGCGGGGGCGCCGGGCTCTGTTTTATGTCCGGCGGGTGCGCCGGGCTCTGTTTTATGTCCGGCGGGTGCGCCGGGCTCTGTTTTATGTCCGGCGGGTGCGCCG
>JBEIGJ010000084.1:0-8812 GCA_040381935.1 Acidimicrobiaceae bacterium
CGGGTGGGCTCACGCTCGCAACGAATGGAACGATCTCCGGCCGGCCCACAACATCGGGGCCGTTTACCATTAACGCAACTGCTGCGAGTGGGGCTTCTACAGATAGTAAATCGTGGAACATCACTGTTTCGCCAGCTCCGGTCCTTCCCAGCGCATTCAACAAACTCAGTCCCGGAAATCGGACCACCGGTATTTCCCGAACAACGACCAACTTGACCTGGGCTGCTTCGGCAAACGCGACGTCGTATGAGGTGTGCTTTAGTCGCACCAACTCCTGCACCTCATGGATCAATGTCGGCAACGTCACGTCATGGCGAACTCCATCTTTGCTGTCACGCACCGTGTATTACTGGCAGATTCGGGCCAGCAACGCATCGGGAACAGTGCTCGGCAACGGTGGAATCTGGCGTTTCACCACCGCTCGCTGAACATTTGATTCAGCGTTGGCTACATCCAGTGTGAGCGCAAAGCCATTCCTTCTTTGTAGGCCAGTTCATAACAGCGCATCGCTCTATAGGGATCGAACAATTGATCAGGTCGACGGGCCAGTTGAGCGATCTCGGCTGTAGGCCGTAACACAAAGGTTTCACCAGACGGATTACCGCTACGCCAGGTGGTGATCTCGCGGCTGATGCGTCGTTCGATCAGTCGGCCTGCGGGCCCGAACATCGGACCCGAGAGGGGCAAAATCACCAACAACTTGTTGGCTGGAGCCGCCAGATCGATCGAGGCCATCGACCGTACGCCGCCATCGACATAGCGTTTCTCCCCAACCCGATGCGGAGCCAACATGCCGGGAACAGCGCTGGATGCCGCCACCAAATCGGCGATTGGATAATCGACCCCGGACAACGCCGTACGAGTGAAACGCGGGAGCGAACACGCGATGACTCGCACCGTTGGGCAGCGAGTCTCGACGCCAAAGATGCCAGCAGCGATGGCGTGTAGTCGCCCGTAGCGAGGATCTGGAGTGCGAGGGATGTTGTCAGACATCATGCGCAGAGCATCGGGGAACTTGATACCGAGGACCAGGCCCGCAGCAGCCCACGAGCCGGCCGAGGTACCTACGACCGGCAAACTGGCCATATCGGCACCGCCGTCAACCAGAGCCTCGGTGATCCCGGCGATGTATCCAATCCCAAAGAGCCCGCCACCCCCATAGACAGCCGCCCGACGCCCTCCGGCGTGTTCAGGTAGTTCTCGGAGCGGCAGCGATTCAGACATCGCTCCATCTTGCCGGATGATAAACCGTGCCAATCGGTATTGATGTTGTTTTGTTTTCAGGTTTCAACCGACCAGGATGTGATTGGCCATGATGACCAAAAGCCTGAACACCCCTACGGTTTCCCTTCAAGGATTGACCAAGTTCTATGGGCCGTCTCTCGGCGTGGAGGACATCACCTTCGATGCCTATCCCGGACAAGTCCTCGGCCTACTGGGTCCCAATGGCTCGGGAAAAACGACCATCTTGCGCATGGTGCTCGGTCTCTTGAAGATCACTCGCGGTTCGGCCCACGTCTTCGGCATCGATGTCACCACCGCATCACCCCATTGGCGTCAACGAGTTGGCTACTTACCTGGCGAACTTTCTCTGTATGAGAACCTGACAGTGCAGGAATACCTTGACTACTTCCAGGCCCTTCGCGGCGGCAATTATCGCTCCCGCATGGCTGCTCTCTGTGAGCAACTCGGGTTGAACCCCACCAAGGACATCGCTGATCTTTCCAAGGGCACCAAACAGAAAGTGGCCGTGGTCCAAGCGTTCATGCATGAGCCTGAATTGCTGATTTTGGATGAACCCACATCGGGTCTGGATCCGATCATTCAACATGAGTTCGAGGGAATCATCGAGGCTGAACGCCAACGCGGAACCACGGTCATTCTCTCCTCGCACGTCATGAGCGAAGTTGAGCGCCTCGCCGATCGCGTTGCCATCATCACCAAGGGTCACTTAGCAGTGGTTCAGTCGATTGCCGGTCTCAAAGAGCGCGTCACCCGGTCACTGGAGATGGAATTTCCCAGCCCTCAAGATCCCCAAGAATTCGCCAATCTGGATGGCGTCACCGATGTTCGCACCCATCGCAATACGGTCATCTGCCAAGTAGTGGGTTCGGAAAATCGGCTGCTGGGGCGAGCAGTCGAGATGGGTGTCACCAGTATTCGTACCCATGATCCGAGTCTGGACGACATCTTCCTCGACATTGTGGAGAATCACTCATGATCCTCTCGCCATTACTGTGGAAGTCGTTACAGGACAAGGTCCGAAGTATTTTCTCTTGGACTCTAGGCATTATCGCCATCGTGACCTTGCAATTGTCGGTGTATCCCACTATCCGCGACTCTGCAACCGAAATGGGCAATATCGCTGACGCATTTCCCGAGGCCTTTCAAAAGATGTTTCGGATGCAGGACTACACCTCAGAGGTGGGCTACCTCTCTACCGAATTGTTCAGTGCGGCTCTGCCACTCATTTTCTTGGCAGTGGCTATGAGTTGGGGAGCACGGCTCACCACCGAAGAAGAAGATGAAAGAACTGCTGACCTTCTCTTCACTTTGCCCTTCAGTCGCACTCATTATCTCACTACTCGCTTTGCCGCTACATCAATCGTTCTCTTGATCATTAGTACATCGCTCTTTGTCACCCTGGCCATCGGCACCCGTCTTCTCGATTTTTCATTGGCCTTGACAACATTCCTGACTGGTACATGGACCCTGTTTCTGCTGGGCGTGCTCTTCGCGAGTGGAGCGGCCTTCATCGGAGCCGTCTCAGGTCGGCGATCAGCAGCGCTGGGAACTGCCATCACCTTGGCTATTGGATTCTTCGTCCTGTACTCGCTGGCCCCACTCGTCGATGCCATCGATGCCACCATGCCCTTCAATCCCTTGCAATGGACGATCGGCACTCAGCCATTGATGAACGGTGTGGACTGGGGTTATTCGTTCATTGCCGTTGGGCTTTCAGCGATTTTTGTCGCCGGAACCTTCTTCTTCTTTCAACGACGCGATATCAAAGCCTGAATCAAACGTCTTTGGGCCAGGTCAGTGAGGCCACCGAAACTGGATCGATGAAACCCTTCAGCATCCGACGCCCACCGGGTTCGACGGACATCGGTGCCAATGCTGACAGTTCCGCAGTGAGCAGGACTTCCCCAGGAACGGCCTGATCAACGAGCCTTGCCGCCAAGTTCACCGTTGATCCGAAATAGTCACCACCTCGTGCCAGCACCGGCCCCCAGGCCATGCCACCGCGGGGATTCAGATCACGATCCGCACCGAATCGTTCTAAGAGCCCAGCAGCAATACGACAACCATCAGCAGGGTCAACGGCAACGAACATGACTTCATCGCCGATCAATTTCACCAAACGACCACCCAAAGTCGTGATGGTGTCATTGGCGGTCGCTTCGAAACGGGAGACAACATCAGAGAGCTGCTGCGGATCCAAATCTGCCGAGAGCGGTGTGAAACCAACGAGGTCGATAAATCCGACAGCCATGGGCATCATCAGACCTTGTCTCGAGATACCGGCAAAAGCCCGTTGATGTCTTTGAATTGATTGTGCGAGGTGCTGGCGCATCATCATACGCAAGACAGAAGTCAGGCTGAGTGCCAGATCCTGTGCCTCAACCGTACGTCGCACCATCTCGGTCATTGGTACACCCGCGGCAATCAATGGTCGCTCCACATCACCGTGAAACAACGAGTTGGCCGCATCAGCAATACGACTCATCGAGGAACCAACGACTCGTATGAATGACAGCAATTCCTCTTTTGAAAACAAGTCACTAGCAAACCGAAGGGTGGTGAAGGCTTCGATATCGGTGTCTTCATAGACAAGAGCATCATCGGTCACTGGTTCAAGTCCAGCTGCTATCCGCACTTCGCGAAGATCTTCAAGCATCACCCCGGAATGAACAGCGATATCGCGCAATGACATCGCTCCACCCATACTTTCGAGCAACTCGCGAATGACCCGCGGCACCTCTGCGTCGTGAAGCGCAGTGCACACTTCCTCGAAAGAAAGGCCACGATCTTCCAACCACTGAATGATGGCCTCAACATCGGCGACGTCATGGGGTACGGCATCCAATGCACCAGCTTGTCGATACCGTTCGAGATCTGCCATAGCGCACCCCCGCCTTGAATCTAATCCCGACCCGGCCCCTCACGGCCTCTGATCGCCGCCTGACTAGCATCGGCCCATGACCTCACAAGCGCCATGGCCGACACGCACTGACCTGTCCGGGCGGGTCTTCGTCGTCACCGGGGGGAACTCGGGCATCGGTCTCGGAATGGCCGAAGGCATCGCCGCAGTCGGTGGATCGGTGGCAGTCTGGGGACGCCAAGAGTCCAAGAATGCCGCTGCTGTGGAATCCTTACGGGCCCTGGGTGTTGTTGCCCGAGGATACGTGTGCGATGTGGCTGAAGAAGCCCACGTCGTGGCCACCATGAACCAGACAGTGGCGGACTTTGGCCGCATCGATGGCTGTCTGGCCAGTGCCGGACGATCCGGAAATGGCATCCCTTTTTTGGATCTCAGCCTCGAGCAGTGGCGAGCCGTCATGAAAGTCAATGTCGATGGGCTCTTTCTGACTTTGCGCGAAGCTGCCCGCCATCTCGTGGCCCAAGGAACGGGCGGCAGTTTGGTCGCAGTGTCATCGACATCGTCCATTCACGGAGCCGCCGGTAATGAGGCCTACGGAGTCTCCAAAACTGCCGTCAATGGTTTGGTGCGTGCCCTAGCGGTTGGGTTGGCCCGCCACAACATCCGGGTCAACTCGCTCATTCCGGGCTGGACCATCACCGAATTAGCCGGACCGGCCTACGCCAATGAAAAGTTTCGCGAGGTCACTACTCGGCGCACTCCGGTACGCCGTTGGGCTGATCCCGCCGAGTTCCGCGCCGTTGGGGCATTTTTGGCCGACCCGACGCTGACATTCCACACCGGCCAAGAGTTGGTGGTCGATGGGGGCTACACAATTTTCTGAACGAGCCACTTTTGGTGAACTGCCTCGAGTGCCAGTGTCTTTCAGTTGAGACCGGTTTTCTCCGCACACCAACTCCACAATGCGGCACGATTCGCTGAGGTATCCGAGCGCCGAGTCGTCGGGAGACGATGAGTCGGCCGCCGCTCACGATCGCCCACGAACGAACCAGAAGGCAGGGACACTGTGGGATCAGCAGCCAACCAAACGATGGAGTCCGCGCCTTCTGCGGCAGTTCGCAATAGTGGCTTAGTCACCTTGCGAAACAGCGGCAGTGAATCCTGCACCCCCGGAGTATCAGCCCAGCCGGGATGCATGGAAAAGAACTGTGGTGAACTCAGACGCTCGGCCCACATCTCGTTCAACGTCACTTGGGCACGCTTGGCGAGTGCATATTGACGAGTGCCATCGTAGGAATCTGCTGGCATTTCGAGGGACTGACCAGAGGAGATGTCTGGTAACGATGCTGCGTACATGCCACCACTCGACACCGTGATCACGCGGCTGGTCACCAGATCATGGATCAGCGAGGTCATGAGAAATGGTCCCAGTACATGCGAGGCGATCGTGGCCTCAATACCTTGAGGCGAAAGAGCGCGTTCTTTGAGTAGTGCTCCGGCATTGTGAATGAGAACGTCAATTGATTTTCGGTTGCGCAACTCAGTTGCTGCCTGACGAACGGCGTCAAGGTCTCCCATATCGACGATGACCGAGTGAATATCTCCGGGGGCATCAATGGCCCGCAGTTCATCGACGAGTGTTGCGGTCTTGGAGGCGCTGCGTGCCAACAAGATGACCTCCGCACCCAATTGACGCAGTTTGATGGTTGCTGCCAGACCCAGTCCTGATGTCGGACCAGTGATGGCCACGGTGCGACCGCGCAGGTCGAGAGTCTTGATATCGGTCCAGTCAGGGGCTCGAGATCGCACCGCATAACCGAGCCGAGAGAAACTGCCAACGACCGAGGCCTCCAAAGCACGATCAATGATCCGTTTCATGATCGACCTCCAACGACATTCACCACCATGATGACCACGATGATGCCACGGGCCGACCAGGCAATGGTGCGCGGCCAATTGGTGCGAACCAAACTGCGGCCAGTCTCGGGATCTGGTCGACTAGCCATGATGGCGTGACGGGGTACAGAGAGAAAAATGGTCGATCCCAGCGCCACGGCGAGAAGAAATGCTCCTAACCACGGCCAGATCAGGGCGACTTCGTCCGGACGAGTAACGAGTAAGACCAAAGTGCTCACTCCCTCAATTGCCATGGGTAAGCCCACGATCTGCCCCGTTCGACGTTGATGTTCCACCGCTACATCTACGGCGCGATCGGTACTAACCACAGCCAAGAGTGGATAGTGCACTCGCTGCACAAACCAAATGATGCCGACCATCACCAACGTGGCGGCGGCGTTCGCCACAAGGGCCATGTCTGCAGCATTCATAATGTTCGATTCTTCGGTATGTTCGATTCTTCGGTATGTTCGATTCTTCGGTATGTTCGATTCTTCGGTGTCGCGTTTAGTTCGTGGATGCCGAAGCCATCATTCGTCGACGAAAGACGGCAGCGGTCACCCCCAAGGTTGCCAAGCCTACGACAACCACGATCAATCCCTGGAGAACATCGTTGTCAACATTGCGAAAGACGAACATGGCCACGGAGACCACCAACAAAATGCCAGCGGGGACAAAGACCTCTATCCACATTCGGGCGGCACCGAGAGCGAAAATCATTACACCGATGATCAATCCCGGCACCAAACCATCGAGTCCCTCACGGAAAGCCATCCAGTTGATGGTGCTGAAGAGCGCCACTACTGCTCCCACGCCACGCAAGACAAAAGGCAAAGGAAGGCGCAATGTTCCAAGGGCGACCATCAGCAAACCGCCGACGAGAATCGGAATTGCTCCCCACTCATCGTCGAAGTCATAAAGGGCAGTGAAGGCAATCGAAGTCGTGAAAAGACCGACGGCCAACATCAAGGTGGCGCCGAATTGAGTGGAGCGAGCACGCATCACACCCCAACTAGTCACGGCAAGGCCGGCAATCAGAGATGACCCCTCAGAACTCAATCCTGCATCAAATGTCGTCAACCCAATGGCCACGACCAGCGACCCGAGTGAACCAAGTTCGAGTACTTCTCCAAAGCGTCCCCAAGCACCCGGACGCCTCGCGAATCGCCAGGCCACTCCACCCAGGACCACTGCCACAACGTAGAGAACTCCCGCAATAGCTAATTCCGAAGCATCTTCCAAGACGGCGGCAATGAGGCGGATGACACCGACCAGCACAATGAAACCACCCAGGTACGAGATCAACTCGCGGGTCTGAATCACAAAGCGTGGCGCTTCGTGAATACTTTTGGCATCTGCAGAGGAAAGCCGGCCCTCGGCCACCAATGAGGTAATGACATCGTGCTCGGCAATTTTGGTCATGGGTTCAGTCTGCCCTCATGGATGAGTGTTGAAAAGGGACTGAAGTCCCATGTCTCAAATCGAAATCCAGGGGTAACGACGGGTGACCTGCTGTGGCTTTCATGACAAATTGCCCGACTCCGACCGCTCTGAGCAGGGGCAATAGCCAAGGAATGTTGCAGAACGCTAAATCAGTTGATTTCCGCGGCCCTACATGGTTTGATCAAAGGCGTTATGAATCGTTCCTTGACCACCTCAGATCGCGGTATGTCCCGCGTTCACGAGTCCTCCCTTGAGGGGGCTCGTTTCGGTGTGTCGACGCGGATTTCATCTTCCTTCGCCTCATGCTGGGCCTATGCGGTAGCGGCAATGCCGTCGTTCACCCATACGGCCAAGGCCTGGGTGGCAGCCGGCACCGCAATCGGTGTGGCGAATACCAAGCGTTCACCCCAGCGGCTCGGAGAGTCACTCACGTAGGTCACCACCAACGTCGAGAACCCTCACCGGGGCCGCTGGGATCACCAGCGGCCTTTTTCTTTGTCCCACTTTCTGCCCAACTACACAACCACCATGACAATCAACCACATCACAACCAACCACATCACAACCAACTACATCACAAAGGGAGAACCTATGAACAGCACACTCACCATCGATGACGTCAAGATCGGTGTCAAAGCCGCGGCCCGTTGCGCCGATGGTTCAGGCACCTTGACCTCATTGTTCTTCAGCGACGACAACGTGGATATCGCCCGAGCCAAAGCCATCTGTGCCCGATGTTCCCTGAGTGGCCAGTGCCTACAAGACGCCCTTGAAAGACTCGAACCCTGGGGCGTCTGGGGAGGTGAGTTGATCGAGAACGGACGCATCGTGTCTGATCGCCGTCCGAGAGGTCGACCATCGCGACTCGCTCGTCCCATCTGGGTTCTGGATGAAGATCGGACCATCCGACCCATTTCCGATCTTTCGGAACGGCGTAGCCATGAGGTGGCAATTCGCGTCGCCTGAACGTTTCCGCCTGAACATCATGCCGATCAGGTGCACATCTCGGTCCCGGGCAACGCATTGACGACCCCGGGACTGTTACGGGAAGTCCCGGCCGCAGCCCTCCCCCCCCACTGCGGCCGGGTATCCCCGGCTTGAATCGACAACTAGCCTGATCGTGTGCGTTCCCGGCCCTCATTGCTCATAGCGTTGCTGGGCGGGCTCGGCGCCACGGTGATCACCGCTGCGGCCATTGCTTCTCTCACCGGTGATGACGAACGCTCAGTCGACGTCGTCCTCGATGTGCCCGGTGAATATCAACCTCCCGGTATTGCCACCAATGCACCACTACAGGGCCAACTGCTCTCTCCAGCCACAGTTCTCGATCTCGAAAACCGGGAAGTCGATACCGAAACCGAGTTTTTC
>JBEIGJ010000085.1:0-8745 GCA_040381935.1 Acidimicrobiaceae bacterium
AGTGGGATGTTGGAAGAGATTCCGTTCCGTGGCTCAGGAGCGCCAGCATTGCTGGTGAGAGGACGTCTGCAAAGTTATGAAGGGGTGGTCAATATCATCGCCGAACACTTGGCGCCATTGCCGATTTCTGGCGCCGTGAGTAGTCGAAATTTTCGCTGATCAGTTGCTACGACTCGAAGCGCGAGTGGCCATCAGACCAAGTCCGATGAACACCGATCCCGCGACGTACCGCTGCACAAAGGGCAAGGTTCGTCCATCCACGAGAACATTCCGCAGAGCACTGGCCGCCAAGGCATACGCGCCATCAGTGATGCAGCCGATAGCCACGAAAATGATTCCGAGAATCAGAGCTTGCGACCAGGCAGCTCCATTATCAGCATCAATGAATTGAGGCAGATAGGACAAAAAGAAGAGAGCCACCTTTGGGTTCAAGGTATTGACCACGATTCCTTGAAGAAACGAACGACGTCGAGAAACTGAGGCGCCCACGCTTTCGATCGATTGTGGCTTTCTCGCCAAAGTGCGTAACCCCACAAAAATGAGATAGCCCGCCCCAAGCCACTTGACGACATTGAACGCAGTGGCCGAAGTAGCAAGAACTGCTGATAATCCCACTGAAGCAGCAATGACGTGAACCAAATTGCCCAACTCCAGTCCGGCGACTGCCGCCAGTCCAACTTCGCGTCCATCGGCGACACTTCGGTTCAAGACGTAGATCACTGCAGGACCAGGGATCAGCAACAATGCCACCGAAGCTATGGCAAAAGTGACGATGGCATTGAGGTCAGGCACCGTTGATCATGGCTCCACGTCTACGGGCGATGCCGGTGGACCATTGGCGATGAGTTCCAAAAGGTGACGATGGAGATAGCGGGGAACAAAAGTGAGGTGCGATGACTTCCCGATCTCCTCCACTGACCACCAACGAATTTCGTGGACATATTCGGCACGTAATTCATCCCAGGTCAAACGCGGTTGTACGGCGAAGGTTTCATCGACCAAGAGCAGATGGATATGTTCACGTTGACCATCCCAGAGGCCGTTGGGGAAAGCGATGTGCTGCTCTCGGGTCCAAATGTGTGAACCGGTATCGGCGATCTCGAGACCGAGCTCCTCTTGGAGTTCTCGGCGTAATGCCATTTCGTGGTTTTCGCCCGGATCCAGTCCGCCCCCAGGCAGAGCCCATCGTTGACCTGCCGGAAATTCGAACCGAACCAAGAGAATGTGTTGATCGGGAGACAGGATGACCGCTCGACTGGCCGGCCTGATACGTAAACCGTTGGCGACGTCTCGTGCAGTGTCGGTGGATTGGCTATTGCGATGGCTGTTCATGGAGTCCGTCGTTCATCAAACGGTACATTTCATAGATCGATTTGCAGTCGGGACAGAGTGGGAGAGACTTCGGATCGCGCGATGGCACCCAAACATGGCCGCAGAGGGCCTCCAGGGGGGTTCCATAGATCCGGGCTTCGATGACTTTGGCTTGGGCATTTTCACCCGGTTTGGTCTTGACGATATGAGCGTGGGCCGGATCACCGGTTTGCAGATCGCGATCCTGCTCGAGGTCCTGTTCCAGATCGGTCTGAGTCGAGGCATTCCAAGGCATCTCCCCAGTCAAGCAGAAACCTGCAGAGGGCACCATGCTGCGCATCAAACTCCGTTGCAATCCTCGACTGGGTTGCATCACCAGCCGCGCGGTAATGCGAAATCGTCGGGGATACTACGAATCGACCGCAGAGTGAGGACGAACCAATCCAGGAGTTGGACATCGTATGTGGCCAACCACGAGGCCATGAAAACGGTGTTCTCCTCATCCCACTGATCGATGATGTCGTGCCGGCGACGGCTGTACAGCACGACTGCCCGTGACGATTCCAGAGAAGACCAAAGGTCTCCGACAGTCATGAAGTCTCTCAATTCGTCTACCCATCCGGGGCCGCCACCAACGATGGCCAGTCGATCTACCATGCCAAAACCGTCAACCGGAACCACCAGGTGATAGTCGATGAGAATGCTGGTGGCCAAGGCTCGGCCGATGAGTTGCGCGGTGTGAGATGTGCGAAGTGGCCCTAGATGATCGTGAATGAACCACGTAAACGATGAAGACATGATTTCCCGTGCTCGCCGCTGAGTATTGGCTATCTGTATCGGGAAGTATCCCCACCGTATGGTGAGGGTAAGGCGGAGATGTCAGTTAGCCGACGACGAGAACACTGGCAACGACGGCTCCGACCGAAACAACTGTCGGGAAGACAAACGTCAGCCAATTCGGAAAACGTTTCCACTCGGGTGCCAGCATGATGATTCCGCACACCGCTCCAGTGATGGCGCCACCGAGATGACCGCCGATCGAAATACCAGGGATGGTGAAAGTGAGAATCAAGTTGATGGCCAACAGCGTTCCAATTCCAGTTTGAAAAATGTTGATCCCCCGCCGTTGCATCCCAACTGCTGCTGCCGCCATCAGACCGAAGACAGCTCCAGAGGCTCCACCATGCAAGCCGCGACTATTGGCTTCGATGACCAAGACTCCGAGTGAACCGCCCAAGAGACAAGCGGCGTAGAGCAAAGTGAAGCGCATCCGTCCGAGAGCGGGTTCAAGAAGATTGCCCAACTGATAGAGCAGATACATGTTCATGCCAATGTGCAAGATGCCAAAATGCAAAAAGCCAGCAGTCACCAGTCGGTACCACTCATGGGTGAAGCCGAGAAGATCCTTGTTGAGGCCGATCTGGACTTCCCGTCGAGAGAGTTGACCACCGAATCCAGCTGCTCCGACATCTCCGCTGATCACCCATAAAAAGACCAGAACATTGAGGACAATGATGATCTGGGCCACTAAGGCTGACTGTCGGCGACCCCAATCGCGAACTTGTACAGAAGCAGCGGGCCGGCGAGCCGCCACGCAGTCAGGGCACAAACTTCCGACTGCGGCCGGTTGCAGACAATCTCCGCAGGCTGGCCGCCCACAGCGAGTGCAAGATCGACCGGTGAGGACTTGGGAATGGCGGTAACAGGCTGGAAGAACGGGTGGCGGGAACTCACTCATGTGCTTGGTGTTCTCCAATATCGCGGGGGAGTTGGGTGAAAGTCGATGTCGACGAAATGAACACATCAACGGCTCGAACCGGCTTGCCGATACCAAAACCTTGGACTCGATCACAGCCGAGAATTCGAAGGCGTTCCCATTGGTCGTGAGTCGTGACCCATTCAGCAACCACGGTGATATCCAGACTGTGGGCCAACTGGATCATGCTGCGCACGATGGGGTCACCTCGTTCGTCTTGGCCAAGTTCGCGTACGAACGAGCCATCGAGTTTGAGGAAGTCGGTGGGACAGGAGCGTAAATGCGAAAGCGATGAGTAGCCCGATCCAAAGTCATCGATTGACAACAAGAATCCGAGCCTTTTCAACGAAAGCAATGTACGCAATATGACACCGTCATCGTTCAGAAGCATCTTTTCGTCGAATTCGAGAGCGATTTGTGCCGGAGAAATAGCCTGCGATTCAGTTGCAGCTAAGAGTCGTTCGACGAAACGATGATCACTGACTTGGCGCCGGGAAATATTGATGTGGACGACGAAAAGTCGATCGACGCGCTTCTCATCCAACCATTGACGAAGATCTCGACAGGTTTGGCGGACGACCCAGTCTCCAATGGGCACGATGGACCCAGACTCTTCAGCTAAATCAATGAACGAAGATGGAGTGAGCAGTCCAAGTACTGGATGTTGCCAGCGCAGTAACGATTCGACGGCCACTACACGACTCGAGTGGGCATCGAGTATGGGCTGATACACGACGTGCAATTCGTCGCGGGCGACGGCGGATTCCAGAGAGGCTGACAACAAGGCTCGCTCGCGCGCCGATTCCCGCATCCGTTCGGTGAACAAAGCGCATCGCGAGCGTCCGCGCATCTTGGCCTGATACATAGCAGTATCGGCATCACGCATGAGTGATTCAGCTGCTTCGATGAGCGCGGTCCCGTTTGCATTTCCTCCAGCAAGAGCCACACCGATACTGGCACCAGAACGAACCTCTACGCCTTGGATCGTCATGTGCCCAGTAATTGCCCGGCGCACGCGCTCGGCCAATTCCATGGCGGCAACATCATCGGTGAGTCCTTCGCAAATAATGGCGAACTCATCACCACCGATGCGGCCAATGACATCACCGGGTCTGGTTGCTGCTACCAAACGACGACCGATATTGGTGATGAGAACATCTCCGCTTTCGTGCCCGATGGTGTCATTCACATCTTTCAATCGATCGATATCGACAAAGAAGACTGCGACTTTTGACTGCAGGGCACGCGATCGTTCGATGGCCTCCGAAAGTTTCCGGAGAAATAGGGTGCGATTGGGAAGCCCGGTGAGGGCATCGTGGGTGGCGAGATGTGTCAGTTGTGCTTGGAGTCGCACTGTTGCGGTGATGTCTCGGGCCAAAAGAGTCATGTGTTCGGCACTGCGAGTGACCTGTACATCGAGAGTGTGCATCTCTCCATCAGAGGCCCGAAGTGCAACTTCGCCGCGCCACCGACCATCGGTGTCGACGAGCAACTGTCGAGGCACCTGATCACGAACGGATTCGATTAAAGCGGGGAATCGTCGACCGGCATTGTTGATGTAGAGAACTCGACCGCCATGGTCGGTTACCACCAGAACGTCATCGGATGCATCAAGAAGAGTCAGCAACTCTTGGTGCTCGCGCCTTTGCGTGGTGGGCTGTTCTGGTTCGAGTAGCGCTACCCCGCGAAACCCGAGGAGAGTTTCATCGATATCCAAGACTGCTCGGGCAATGAATCGAGCGATGAACGATCCACCTTCGGGGCGAGGAAGGGGGACGGCGATGTCAAAAGTGGTGTGGGTATTGGTTGGTTTTTGGCGGGATTGCCGGTCCCAGGCTTCTTCAGCCATGACGCGATCATCGGGCAGAGCATTGGCCCACGGCGCTTTTCCGAACGGGACCGGCTGATTGCACAAAATGAGATGATGAAAGGACTCGTCGACAGTCACGAGACGACCAGCAGCATCAGTTTCGAAGAGGCCGATCTGAATAACGGGGAAGTCGGACTGGCTGTTCATCGTGCTCATCCTGTGAACGATCCGGTGATCGAAGTCATCTGGATGGAGGCCAGGTCGATGGCCGTGATGAGATCCTCGGCGGGCGTCTCGGGAGGTAGATCGAGGTATTGATTGAGAGCATGCACTTCGATGGTGTACGAACGAGTTGCACTCGGTTCGGGACAGGGACCGCGATAGCCGGCGTAGGGGCTGCCAAGAACCGGGTCATTGAGACCAACGAGGGCCTCGGGCGGAACGGAGCCGGCTGTGAGGAAGGCCGTGGTTGGATCGAGATTGGCAACGAGCCAATGAACGGTTCGATCGGGGTTTTCTTCGTAAAAGACAATGGCCATCGACACGGCGTTTGGTGAAACATCGAACCAGGCCAAATCAGGGGATATCCCCGCACCGCGGCAGGTGAACTGAGTGGGGATGTCGCCATCGTTGGACCAGGGAACACTTATGTCCAACTGTTCCGTATCGAGCCCCGGTAGTGAGGAAACATCGAATGACACGGCCTCTTCGGGTGTCGAGGTGGTCGTGATGATCGATTCGTTTTGGTCAGGACGAGGAAGCCTCAGTTCGCGACCATCAGTCGAGCAGGCACTCAAAGCAGCAACGAGCGACATCGTCAAGAGACCGACTTTTACTTTTCGGGAGGTGAAAGGTGACGGCCGAGACGTGAAAGCGGATTGTGCTGGGAGCATTCCTTGACACGATAACCGTGCTCCGCAAGCGCCGCATGGGCAGTGCCGATGACTGCAATCCCTGTGACTCATGCCGATGCAATTCGGGGCCGAACATAACGGCCTTTGAGCCTGGCCACTATCGTAGAGATGATGTCGGCCACGAATGGGCGAGCCCCGGGCGAAAGCCCATCTCAGGATCTATGCATCCTGACAGTTCATGCTCATCCTGATGATGAAGCCTCCAAGGGTGCTCCGACTCTGGCGCTGTATCACGACTACCGAGTTCGGACTGTTCTGGTCTGTTGCACCGGCGGCGAAGAGGGCGATCTGCAGAATCCAGCCCTTCGTGATGAAGGGGGGCCATTTCACGGGCTCCATGCCGACGATGAAAAAGCGATGCTGGCCCGCCTGCGGCCCCAAGAATTGGCCGAGTCGGCGCGCATTATCGGTTTCGATGAAGTCGTCATGCTTGGGTATCGCGATTCGGGAATGCTCGACTCACCAGCCAATGAGCATCCGGAGTGTTTTCATCAGGCCGACCTTGACGAGGCGGTTGGCCGACTGGTGACGGTGATCCGGCGCGAACGACCTCAGGTGATCATTACTTATGGCGATGATCAGCGTGGCTACCCGCATCCCGATCATGTCAAGGTGCACGATATTTCGGTTCCTGCTTTTGAACGGGCCGGAGATCCGATGTGGTATCCGTGGGCTGGTCCTGTTTGGCAGCCGTTGAAGCTCTACTACGCGGTGTGGTCGCGGACGCGGTTGTTGGCCGTGCACGAAGCAATGTTGCATCAACATAATTCGTCTCCGTATGACGAGGTTTGGCTGAATCGCCCGGGTCATGACGAGCGGATTACGACGCGCATTCCCGTTGCCTCGCACATGTGGGCGCGCTCTGGGGCGCTTCGAGCCCATGCCACGCAAGTCGATCCCAAAGAACCATGGTGGTTCGGGTTGGACGACGCGCAGCTATCGAAGGCCTATCCCTTCGAGGACTGGGTACTGGCCAAATCAGCGGTGGGAATGCCCGGACAAGATGAGGTGGAAACTGATCTCTTCGAGGGCATTGCCGCAGTGCTGCCGATCGTCGAAGGAGCGGATCGTCCGCGCCGGCTGGTCAACCCGGGTGTGATCGAGAACGCCAAGAGCAAGGTCACTTCGAAATGACGCCGTCGGATATTCAGTTCCGGCTGGTCATAGCCAAGAAAGATGAACGAGTAGAAGGACCTGACTCGGCAGCCACAGTGGCCACGATCAATGTGGCTGATGCTGTGCTGGATCCATCGGTGGCGTTCATGCGCGGAAAACTGAAGATAACCGGACCAACCGGCCCACTTTTTGCGGCATTGTCCAGCGGTCAAGCAAGAGAAATCATCGACCGCTTAACGCATGATCCGACGTAGGTCGCGATAGCCAATGAGAATCGCCCCGGACTCTGCCAGCAGAGCGGGCAAAGTGGTGTCTTCGACCGCCAGGGTGAGATCGTCTATCCATTCTTGAGCATCGGGGGTGAGTGCTCGAACCTCGGGTGTATCGATGGCGGGCTGAATGTGTATTTCGGTGACACCCGGCTGCAGAGTGCGAACCGCTTGGTACACCCGCTCTCGACTTCCGGGTCGCCAGTCATGGTCGAAGTGATCGGGGAAGATCACGCCTTCATCGTGGGCCAACTGGCGGAAAGGGAAACCGGCCTCTTCAGCGCTGAGAGTAGAAGGCAGTCGAATCGGGAGGCGAAATTCAACCGCCAACTCGAGATAGATGTCGAAAAATGCTGGACGCAAGGTGATGGCGCTGAGGTGAGGCGCAAGATGGGAGACATCAAAGCCCCACATCGTGGCCCGCTCGATTTGGGCGCGACACTCGCGCAGAACTTCAGCGGGATCGGCGTGCTCCCACAGATCGTTGACGTCACGAGGAAAGCCCCCGTCACCCGAAAGTAGCGATGGGGCTTGGGTGATCGGACCCCAGCGGTACATCTCGTGCTCGGCGTTCAGTGTGAGATGGACTCCGACGTCATCTCCGTTGTACATATGTGCGGCATGACGGGCCCAGGGCGCGGGAACCATGACCGAGGCACAGGTGGCTATTCCCTCGCGCAGTGCCGAGTAGACACCCATATTGGCTGCATGGCACGACCCGAGGTCGTCACAGGAAATGATGACCAGCTTGCTCGTCGGTTCGTATCCGAGGCGCTCTACCAGAGTTGGAGCAACAGATGTCACGGCGTCACGCTACCGCGGTGAAGTAGGCGGAGTTGTCCCATCCGTAGTTCCTGTGGTCCTGTGGCGTTAACGACAGGCCTTCCAGAGACCGCGCTGTTCCTTTCGGGCCTGGCTGGTAGCGACTTCGAATTCTCGGTCGTAGGTGATGTTCGGGGCAATGGGCAAGGGACGGGCGAAACCTTGATACAAAATTTCGCGGTTGACGAAAAGCCCGTCATAGTGGCGGAACACGTAGGCCAGAAGTCGTCCGAAATGGTCACGGCTCTCAACATCGCGGTGGACGGTCAGGATCGTTCCCGGGGGAATCAGTGAGGACAGGAATTCGGTGGCCTCGGGTCCAAAGCATTCGATCGGTGTGGAAGGCTTTTTTGTCTCGGGAGTATCAATGCCGATCAGCCGCACAGTGTCACGGCGTCCTTTCAGTGAGATCGTGATCGTGTCGCCATCTACGATGTCGACAACGAGCGCTGAGGCTGAAAGTGGAAGTGATTCATCAGTGGGCGTACACGCCCACAGTGCACATGCGAAGAGCAAGAAACCAAGGAGTCGCTGACCATGGCTCATACCCACTGATGTGGGAATGGATCCACCCGAAATGGACCAGAAAATTCAGAGACGTTCGATCAGGGTTCCGGTTCCGAGGCCACCACCACAGCACATCGAGATGATGCCGTAGCGACCACCGGTGCGTTCCAATTCATAGAGCGCTTTGGTGGTGAGAATGACGCCAGTACCGCCGAGGGGATGACCAAGGGCAATGGCTCC